>JACQPP010000070.1 GCA_016207465.1 Methanobacteriota archaeon | reverse complement strand
GCCTTTTCCAGGTCACGAATCCGTTTTTGTTCGGCCTCGCACATCGAGACCAGGATTATTTATGAGGTTCCCGATAGACTTTCTGGGTCAGGAAGCTGACCATTCACGGCTTTCTTTACTCCGGGTTGGCGGGGGCCCCGGGGGCCCGGGTTTCCTTGGGGGGTGCGGCGAGGTAGAGGAGGAGGCCGGCGAGGGAGAGGGCGGCGGCGAGGTGGAAGGCGGCGGGGAATCCCCAGAGGTCGGAGAGGAGGCCGCCGAGGAGGGGGCCGAGGATGTAGGAGAGGCCGTGCATGGAGGCGAGGGCCCCGGAGGAGGTGGCCTTGTCCTCGGTGTGTCCCATGAGCCACTTGACGATGCCCACGTAGAGGAGGGACCAGGCGAGGGCGATGATGGGCTGGATGAGGAGGACGTGGAGGGGGCTGCGGGCGAGGGGGTAGAGGGCGAAGGAGAGGGCGGAGAGGAGGAAGCCGGCCACCACCCCCCGGGTCTCGGGGAGGCGGTCCACCCGGGGCATCATGAAGAACTGGAGGAAGACGTTGAAGCCCATGACCAGGCCCACCCAGGTGGTCCGGGTCCCCAGGGCCAGCATCTCGGGGGGGAAGTCGAGGGACACGATGTAGAGGGGGAAGATGATCCAGACCACCTGGGCCCCGGTGTGGCGGATGAGGAAGGAGAGGTAGATGGGCCAGTTCCGGCGGAGGGGCTCCAGGGAGAGCAGGGGGACGTGGAGGTGGGGGCCCTCCTCGCGGGGCATCCGGAGGGCGGCGGCGAGGGCGAGGCCGAAGAGGAGGGCGGCGCTCGCGAAGACCCCCCCGTAGACCCATCCCGCCGGGGCCCCCGGGGGGGAGAGCCAGCCGAGGGGGACGATGAGGAAGAATCCAACGCTCCAGCCGAGGCTCCCCCAGGAGATGAACCGCCCCAGGGGGCCATGCTGCTCGTAGACGGTGGCGATGAGGGCGGCGGGGAATATGCCCGCGGCGACCCCGGCGAGGCCCCGGGCCGCGGCCAGGTGGCCCACGCTGGTGGCCAGGGCCTGGAGGCCGAAGACCAGGGCCGAGGCCCCCAGGCCCAGGTAGAGGACCCGCCAGCGGGAGTAGCGGTCGGCCACCGCCCCGAAGAGGTAGTTGGAGAGGAAGAGGGTGAGGCCGTAGATGGTTCCGATGAGCCCCACCTCCACCCGGGTGCCCCCCAGGTGGGCGGTGTAGAGGGGGACCGCGAGGGTGCAGGAGGCGACTGCCGCGGAGGAGCAGAGTTGGACCACCGACCAGCGCATGGATGGGGGGTCGGGGGTGGGGGAGAAATAGTTTGTCCGGGTTTTATCCGCAGATTACGCAGATTTCGCAGATTATTTTGACCCATTTTAATCTGTGCTATCTGCGGCATCTGCGGATTCGTCTCCCCAAAACATTTTGAGGAACCCCCGCATTGCGGTTCTTGATGGTCCTGGACCTCCTCCTCCGGTCGCTGTGGCTGGCGTTGCCCGCCTATCTCCCCAACTCCGCCGCCGTCCTGGTGGGCGGAGGGACGCCCATTGACTTCGGCCGGAAGTGGAGGGACGGCAAGCGCATCACGGGGGATGGCAAGACGTTCCGGGGGTTCTTCGGGGGGGCGGCCTGCGGGGGGGCTCTGGGTCTTCTGCTGAACCTCCTGGCCCCCCGCTGGGGGTTCCCGGTGTTTCCCTGGGAGGCCCTCGTGGCGCTGCCTCTGGGGGCGATGGCGGGGGACTTGGTGAAGTCCTTCTTCAAGCGCCGGGTGGGGGTGGACCGCGGGGGGCCCCTCCCCCTGGCGGACCAGCTGGATTTCCTCCTGGGCTCGTGGTTGTTCGGAGCCCTTCTTGTGCCGGGGTGGTTCTGGGCGAGCTTCACCCCCCCGGTGATGGCGGTGTTGCTGGTGGTGACCCCTGGGGTTCATCTCGGGGTGAACATCATCGGGTATAAGATGGGGAAGAAGGATGTCTGGTGGTGAGGCAGGATGGTGGAGCGCCGGATGGATGTGAGGAAGGTGGTGGCCGCCGCCCTGATGGTGGCGAGCATGGTCATCGTGGTGGACCGGCTCTTCCTCCCTGCGCCCATCCGGATTGTCGTCGAGGGGGGGACTCCAGTGGCCGTCCAGGGGGAGGTCTTCTTCACCCCGGAGGAGGGGGTGGTGCTGGCGGGGTTCTCTTGGGTGGGGGGGCTCTCGGCGGCCTACCTGCTGTTCTCGGGGCGCCGTGGGGAGTCCCCTCGGGGTCCGGCGGACCCGGAGCGTGTGAAGATGGCCCTCTCTCTCCTGGAGGAGGATGAGAAGCGGCTTCTCCAGGAGTTGGTGGACCGGGGGGGGACCTTGAACCAGAGCGACCTGGTGGTGCAGACCCGGTTCTCCGAGTCGAAGGTCTCCCGGCTGCTGGACCGGCTGGAGGGGCGGGGCCTCGTGGCCCGGGTCCGGCAGGGGATGGGCAACGTGGTGACCCTCCGGAAGTGGTAGCGGGAGGGGGCTCTTGCGGTTTTCCGCAAGCCATTGCACGACACTTTCTTACGCCCTTTCATCCCCTGGACGGCTGATGGCAGACCTCCCCTCTTCCCCGGCGGCGCCCCGCAACATCTGGAAGATTGCGGCCCTCGTGTCCCTCCTGCTGATTGCCGCCGTGTTCGCATCCCGGGCGATGCTCCTCCGGGACCACCGGGTGGCCACCACCGAGGACCAGAGCCGGGCCGCCCTCGCCGCGGCGACGGCGGCCCTGCAGCCCCAGCTCCCCGGCCTGGGCCCCTACAACGCCACGGTGGGCCGGTATGTCTTTACCATGGACACCCCCTTCGGGCCCAAGACGGCGGTGCCTGTCTTCTTCACCGCGGGCAACACCACCCTCACCGCCCTGGTGGACCTCTCCACCGGGGAGGTGGTGCAGACGGTGGAGGTCCACTCGACGGGGTGGATGAGCGATTTCAAGGGGTCGCGGAGGGGGTTCTTCCCCGGGCCGCCAAGGGGGTTTCCCCCGGGGAGCAGTGTCCATCGATGAGCGTCATCGAGCTGGAGGAGGTGTGGAAGGTCTACCGCATGGGGGAGGTGGATGTCCCCGCCCTGCGGGGGCTGAGCCTCTCCATCCGCGAGGGGGAGCATGTGGCCATCATGGGGCCGAGCGGGAGCGGGAAGTCCACGGCCCTGAACATGGTGGGCTGTCTGGATGTTCCCACCCGGGGGCGGGTGTTGCTGGAGGGGCGGGACATCTCCCGGATGGGGGAGAGCGAGTTGGCCCGCCTGCGGGGGCGGCGCATCGGCTTCGTCTTCCAGCTCCACAATCTCTACCCGAGTCTCAATGTGGTGGAGAACATCGAGCTTCCCCTCCGCATCCATGATTTCCCCGAGGGGGAGGTGGTGGGGCGCTCGCGGGAGCTCCTGTCTCTGGTGGGGCTGGAGGGCCGCGGGGGCCATATGCCCTCCCAGCTCTCCGGGGGGGAGCGGCAGCGGGTGGCGGTGGCCCGGGCCCTGGCGCCGCGTCCCGCCATGGTCCTGGCCGACGAGCCGACGGGGAGCCTCGACTCCCGCACGGGGGAGCAGATTCTGGAGCTCTTCCGGGAGGTCCATGGGCAGGGGACCACCCTGGTGGTGGTGACCCACGACTCCGGGGTGGCGGCCCGGGCCCAGAGGGTCATCCGCCTCCGGGACGGGCGGGTGGCGGAGGAGGCCCATGCGAACTAGGAGTTGGCCAGCGGTGGACAGGGCAATCCTGGCGGGGGTCCTCCTGCTGGTCCTGGCCAGTGTGGCCGGGGGCCAGTCGGCGTCCCTCACCCTGACGGGGTACACCCTCACCCCGGAGGTCCCCATGCCCGGGGACACCGTGACACTGAAGGCCACCTTGAAGAACCCCAACACCTCCACCGTGAACATCAACAACATCTATTTCTCGGCTCCGGGCATTGACGTGTCCAACAGTTTCTATTCCAGCCCGGGGAGCCTGGGGGCCGGAGACAGCGCCCCCTTCTCCTTCGTGTTCAAGGCGCCCTCCAGCGACGGCCTCTATCCCACGGAGGTCCAGGCGGCCACCTCCGCGGGGGGCTCGGCCCGCTTCCCCATCCCGGTGCGGGTGGACAGCCGGGGCCTCGACATCCTCCTGGAGGAGACTCCCCCTCTCATCCCCCCGGAGGGGGCCCAGCTGCGCGTGACCGTGGCCAACCCGCGGCCCAGCGGGGTCACCGGGGTCCGCCTGGCCTCCCAGGCCCCGGGGGTCCGGTTCTCCCCCGCGGAGGTCTACATCGGCAACCTGGCGGCCGGCAACTCCTCGGCCGTGTCCCTCACCGCCTACGCCGCCGAGGAGGGGTCGAGGGTCCTCCGGTTCGCGGCCGTCTTCAACAACGGGGACAACCCCCACCGCAGCGAGACCACCGCGGCGGCCTCCACGGAGAGCCGCCCCTCGATGGAGGTCTCCGTGTCCAACGAGACGCGGACCATCGCCCAGGGGGAGAGCGACCTGGTCTTCCTGGCGGACAACCGGGGGGCCTCGCCCCTCCTGAACCTCCAGCTCTCCTGGGAGGACCCCCAGGGGAAGATTGTGCCCATCGGGACCTCCAGCCGCGCCTTCGTGGAGCGGGTGGAGCGGGGACGAACCGCGAGTTTCCCCTTCCGGGTATCCGCCGCCTCCGACCTCGCCCAGGGGGTCCACTCCCTCAACGTCACCCTCCTCTACACCGACAGCGCCGGGGTCCAGAAGACCCGGAGCCTCCGCCTCGGCGTCTTCGTGGGGGGAACCACCCAATTCGACGTGGCCCTCCAGGACGCCGGCGGGGGGGTCCTCTCCCTCTCCATCGCCAACACCGGCCTCAACCCGGCCACCAGCCTGGTGGTCCGCCTCCCCCCGCAGGCCGGCCTCCAGCCCCGCGGGAGCAGCTCGGTGGCCCTCGGGAACCTCAACGCCGGGGACTACACCACCGCCACATTCCAGGCCACGGCTCTCTCCGCCTCGACCCCCGAAACCCCGGAGCACACCGGGGGCCGCGGGGGCCGCCCCGGAGCCACCGGGGCCCTCCGGGTGGAACTGGAATACACCGACACCACCGGGGCCCGCCGCACCCTCCCGAAGGAGGTCCAGTTCAACCCCGCCGCCCTCGCCGGCGCCATGGGAGGTCCCCGGGGCCAGTCCTCCCGCGAGCCCCCCGTGAACCCCCTCTACCCCCTCGCGGCCATCGCCGCCATCGGCGGTCTCCTCCTCTATAAGCGCCGCGCCATCGCCTCGCGCCTCCGCCCCCCCAAGCCCCCCTCCCTATGAACCTGAGGGACAGCCTCCGCCTCACCCTCCGCCACCTCCGCCAGCGGGGCCTCCGCTCCTGGCTCACCATCCTCGGCATCGTCATCGGCGTCGCGGCGGTGGTCTCCATCGTCTCCATCGGAGAGGGC
>JACQPP010000069.1 GCA_016207465.1 Methanobacteriota archaeon | reverse complement strand
GAGTCGGGGGTGGCCCGGAGGGCGGTGGAGGGGTGTGACTATATTTTTCATACTGCGGGGCTCTTCGACCTCTCGGCCCCGCGGGAGCGGCTGTGGCGGGCCAATGTGGAGAGCGTGGAGGGGCTCTGCCGGGCCGTGGCGGATGGTCGGGGCAGTCTGCGGGCGCTGGTCCACTGGAGCAGCGCCTCGGTCTACGGGGACACCGGCGGGAGCCCGGTCTCCGAGGATTTTCCCGCGCGGCCCGGGAACCTCTACGAGCAGTCGAAGTGGGCGGGGGAGGATGTGGCCCGGCGCCACCACCGGGAGGCGGGGCTGCCGGTGCGCATCCTGCGGCCTACCCTGGTCTACGGTCCGCGGAGCCGCTATGGGCACGCCATGTTCCTGGCGACCTTCGCCATCCTGCGGGACCGGGGGCCCCGGAGGGGGATTGGCTTCCGCGGGGGCCCGCGGGGGTGCAACATCCATGGGGCCGATGTGGCCCGGGCCGCCCTCGCGGTGGCTGGGCACAAGAGCGCGGAGGGGGAGGCGTTCAACGTGACCGACGAGAGCCCCCTCACCATGGAGGAGTTCCTGGACACCCTGATGGCTCCCTTTCATCTCATGGCGAGGACGAAGATTCCCATCCACCCCAGGCTGGCGAGGTTCGGGCTTCGGCTGGGGCCCGCGGAGAGGTACATCAACTGGAGGCTGAAGACACGTTGGGGGAGGCTGGTGGAGAAACATGGCCTGGTGGGTGCATTGCGGCCCCGCCTGGAGCGGGGGTGGCTCCACTATCTGCTGGGTGACCACGTCTATGATGGCTCGCGCCTGCGGGCCCTGGGGTGGAGGCCCCGCTACCCGGACCTGGCCGGCGGCATCCGGGACACCGTGGAGTGGTACCAGAGGGAGCGGTGGCTCCCGGCGTTCCCGGAGTAACCTTTTTCCTTCTTCCGGCCCAGCCTCAGCGAGGCCAGGTATCATGTGGCGTTTCCGCTCCCCTCGTGCCATCTATTTCGGTCGCGGCTCCATCAAGTACCTGGAGGGGCTGGAGGGGAAGCGGGCCTTCGTGGTCACCGACCCGATTCTGAAGCAACTCGGCATCGTGGACCGGGTGGTGGAGAAGCTGGGGAAGGCGGGACTGGAGGTGCGGGTCTTCGCGGAGGTGGAGCCGAATCCATCGAAGGAGACGGTGGAGCGGGGGGCGGTCCAGATGCGCGAATTCGAGCCCGACTGGATTGTGGGCCTCGGCGGGGGCTCCAGCATGGATGCGGCCAAGGCCATGTGGGTCTTCTACGAGCGGCCCGACTGGACCTGGAAGAACCTCATGGTCCCCGGGGCCAAGCCGGGGCTGCGGAAGAAGGCGCGTCTCATCACCATCCCCACCACCAGCGGCACCGGCTCCGATGTGACCTGGGCATTCATCATCACCGACACCCAGGCCCAGCGGAAGATGGCCTTCGCCTCCTCCGAGGTGGTGGCCGACACCGTGGTTTTGGATGCCGCCCTGGCCCAGAAGATGCCCCCCCGGGTGACGGTGGACACGGGGCTGGACGCCCTCACCCACGCCATCGAGTCCTTCGTGGCCACCCTCCGGAGCGACTTCGTGGACGGCCTCGCCCTCCGCTCCGCCGAGATGGTGATGCGCTGGCTGCCGAAGGCCGCCGCCAACGGGAACGACCTGGAGGCGCGGGAGCACATGCACAACGCCGCCACCATCGCGGGGCTCGCCATCGGCTCCAGCAACGTGGCCCTCGCCCATGCCCTCGGCCACAGCCTGGGGGCCACCCTCCACGTGACCCACGGTCGCAGCGTGGGGCTCCTCCACCCCTACGTCATCCAGTTCAACCGCCGGAAGAAGCCCGTGGCCGACCTCTACGGGGAGGTCGCCTACCACCTCCGCGTGGGGGAAACCGCCGAGGACCTCGTCTCGGCCCTCCGCGGCCTCATGAAGCGGGTGGAGAGCCCCCTCGCCCTGAAGGAGTTCATCCCCCGGGACGACTTCGACCGGAGCCTCGCGGCGCTGGCCGAGAAGGCCCAGAGCGACCCCTGCACCCTCACCAACCCCGTCACCCCGAAGCCCGAGGAATACCCGAAACTGTTCCAGTATGCCTATGAGGGGAAGGATGTGGACTTCTGAAGCGCCGGGTTCATACAAAAAATGCGGGTTTCATATGTATGTCGAAACCAACAACTTCTTATAGTTCTCTCCGGAAGTAGGAGGGTGGCATGCCGACCATCCGGGAGACCCTTGACAAGCTTCTCCGGGACTTGGAGCGCACCGGGGACGTGGTGGCCTCCGCGGTGGTGTCCCGGGACGGCCTCCTCATGTCCAGCGCCATCCTGGGGGACATCCGCGCCGAGACATTCGCCGCCATGTCCGCGACCATGTACGGCGCCGCCGAGACCGCCATCCTCGAACTGCGGAAGGGGACCCCCGAGCGGGTCATCGTGGAGGGGAAGGATGCCAAACTCATCGTCACCGGCGCAGGCCCCAAAGCCCTGCTGGTGGCCATGACCAACCCCACTGTGGGCCTGGGGCTGGTGCTGGTCAACATGAGCAAGGCGGCCGAGCAGGTGAAGGAGCTCCTGAAGTGAGCGAGGGATTCCTCTACCGGGGCATCGCCCTCGCCTTCGGGCTGGCCGCCATCGCTTCCCTCGTTCTGTTCCTGAGCCAGTTCCGGAAGAGCAAGGAGCTCATCAAGGCCCGCCTCTTCCTGATGTACGACCGGCTGAGCCGGATGCTCATTCTCTTCCTCCTTGTCGGCGTGGCTGGCATCGGGGTCCACGTGGCCTACATCACCTCGGGGGCCGACGACAACTTCATTGTCCCCGAGAAGTTCTTCCGCTCCGGCATCTACGCCCTGGGGGTCTACCTGGCGGCCATCGGCATGGGCCTCGTCATGTACTTCATCCTGCGCCCCGTGGACCGCCCCCGGCCTGAGGAGAGACAGCCCCCTACCGGGCCTGGGTCGCCCCGGACTTGAAGATTCGGATGATGCAGATGGCGAGGACCACGAACGCCACGTGGATGGCGATGGCGAAGAACCCGAAGGGGCTCTGCATGAAGTAGTCCATCTGGAATATCCGGCGGTCCACCGACATGTAGGCGAGGTTCAGCAGGATGCCCACCATGGCGATGCGGATGCCCCCGATGTGGATGCGGTGGAGGCGGTTGAAGTGGAGGAAGAGCCTCGCCTTCTGGAGTTCTCCCGCCCTCCGGAGTGCGGTGAGAAGCAGGAAGAGGAACAGGATGGTGACCGAGGTGAGGCCCAGGGTCACCACCCGCAGCCCCAGGTCCAGGGTCGATATCTGCATCTACTCCGCCTCCCGGACGATGCGGTAGATGGTGACCGCGATGTAGAGGATGGCGACATCGAAGAGGAGGGTGATGACACCGTACGGCAGGAAGAGTTCCATGAACGCGCTCGGCCCGGGGAGGAGCGTGAACACCAGCCCCACCACGACGGCGGCGGCGAGCCCGAGGGCGGCCCACTGCCAGAGGGACACATAGCGCTCGTAGTCCAGGAAGAGCCGGGCCTTGAAGAGCTCCCGGTTCTCCCGCAGCATCCGGAGATACGGGATTCCCGCGGCCACCGACAGGGCCCCCGTGCCGTAGACCGCAGCCTGCAGAAGCACACTCTCTGACACTCCCCTGCACCTCACTGACTTCTACCCGGGCACATGGTAAATGCTTTTGCCCCCCGTTTCCAGTCGAAATGCACAGAAGCCCTGCAGCAAGGAAAAGTATTTATAAAAATCTGCGGGAGATTATCTCAACATGGGAACCAAACGCAAGCAAAAGCGGAAGAAGATGCGGAAGCACAAGCAGAAGAAGCTCCGCAAGAAGATGCGGCACCGGCGCTGAGAGTCTCTCTCGGTTCCGGTCTATTTTTTTCTCCCTTTCGCCATACCTGCGGTTTCCGCCGGATGCATCTCCCTCCGGAGGTCCGCGAAACCGTAGAGCCCCAGGAACACCGTGAGCCCCGCCCCCGCCGCCACCAGCACCGGGAGCGGCGGGGGCTGGGCGTAGTTGTAGGGGTTCAGGAAGACGGCGAGGCAGACCCCGTAGACCACCAGGAAGCCGATGCCCCGGGCGTAGAGCCCCGCCCGCAGGTGGCCCCAGCCGGGGAGCAGGGCGGTCCAATGCCAGGAGTCTCCTTCGGGCGGGGCCATCATGAGGCAGACCCCCGGCGGTCTATTAACTGCTTCGCCCGGAAATCTCGTAGGCCACGGATCCCTCCTCGTCGTCGGTCTCCACCCGCCGGAGCCTCCCCTGCTCTACCGCCCGGCGGAGGTGTTCCACCGCCTCGCTGGGGGTCCACCGGAAATGGGCCACCACCTCCAGCCGGGTCACCCGCCCCCGGGAGGCCACGAAGGCCGCCAGGGCGTCCACGGCATCCGTCTCCGTCGGCATCTTCAGGATTCGCGGGAGCCCAGGATGGAGAAGGTCCCCAGGGCGAGGCCCACCGTGCTTCTCCCCTGCCTGAGCCTCGATTCCAGGAGGGCCACCCGCCGCCCCCGGTTCACCACCCGGGTGTCGCACACCAGGGGTCCCCGCCGGACGGGGGCCAGGAAGTGGAGCTTAATCTCGATGCTCGCGCACCACTCCCCCGGGGAGAGGAGGGTGTAGAGGGCGGCCCCCATGCCGGTGTCCGCCAAACTGAAGAGGACCCCCCCGTGGAGGACCCCGTGGGGATTCCAGTGGCGGGGCCCCGCCTCCAGCCGCAGCCGCGACGTGCCCCGCTCGGCCCGGACCAGCTCCAGGCCAACGCGGCGGGCGAAGGCCCCCAGGTCCCCCGACTCCAGGGGATTCCCGTTCCCGGGGCGGGGGCTCATCGCTACTTCTTCAGTTCGCGGCTCTTGGGCCGGAGCCCCTTGTAGCCGCACTTGCGGCACCGGGTGGCCCGCTGGGAGTTGCGGGCGTTGCAGTTCATGCAGATTTGCAGGCGAAGCAGGCGCGCCTCCGCCTCCGGGAATTTGCCCATCTTGTTTCCTCGCTCGGCTACGCCTCGCGAGGAAACAAGATAAAGGTTGTGCAGGTCGCCAGGGTTCGGTCGGGAAGCTCTTTTGTGAAATTTCGGCGAACGAAGTGAGCCGAAATTTCACTGGCGCGCCTTCGGTGCGCCCAGGACATCTTCCATCCTCTCCAGGGCCTCCCGGATGCGCTCCCGGGGCTTCGTCAGGCTGAACCGCACATATCCCTCGCCGTGGCGCCCGAAGCCCACTCCGGGTGTCGCCACCACCCCGACCCCCTCCAGGAGCCGCCCGGAGAACCCAAGGCTCGTTGAGCCCCGCGGGACTCGGACCCACACATAGAATGTGGCCCGGGGGGGATGGAACCGGAGCCCCAGCCGCCGCAGCCCCTCCACGAAGAGGTCCCTCCGCTCCCGGTAGACCCCCAGGCTCTTCCGCGCGGGCCCCCGGGGACCATTGAGGGCGGCGATGCCCGCCCGCTGGACGGCCCGGAATGCCCCGCTGTCAATGTTGGTCTTCACCTTCAGGAGTCCCGCCAGCAGCTCCGCGTTCCCGACGGCGAATCCCAGCCTCCAGCCGGTCATGCAGTAGGTCTTGGAGAGGCTGTGGAACTCGACGGCCGCATCGCGGGCCCCGGGGACCGAGAGGACACTGGGGGGCCTCACGTCGAACCCCATCTCCCCGTAGGCGAAATCGTGGAGCAGGTGGACCCCCCGGTCGCGGCAGAAGTCCACCGCCTCCCGGAGGAAGCCCCGGGGGGCCACGGCGGCGGTGGGATTGTTGGGGTAGTTGAGGAACATCAGCCGCGCCCCCCCGCGCACCTTCGAGAGGTCAGGGAGGAATCCGTTCTTTTCGCGGAGCGGCATCTCCACCGGCCTCCCCCCGGCGAGGATGGTCGAGGCCCGATACACGGGATACCCCGGGTCGGGGACCAGCACCCGCTCCCCGGGATTGATGAAGGCGAGGGGGGCGTGGGCGATGCCCTCTTTGGAGCCGATGAGGGCGATGACCTCCCGATGGGGGTCGAGCCGGACCCCGTGGACCCTCCGGTACATCCGGGCCACCGCCTCCCGGAACTCCAGGTCCCCCTCATACGACGGGTATTGGTGGGTGGAGGGGTCCCGCGCACCCCGCGCCAGCGCCTCCACAATATGCCGGGGGGTGGGCAGGTCGGGGTCGCCCACCCCGAGGTCAATCACATCCACCCCCCTCTGGCGGGCCTGCTGCTTGGCCGCGTCCAGTTCGGCGAAGAGGTAGCGGGGCAACTGCTGGATGCGGCGGGCGTAGTCCATGGGGCGGGGGTTGTGTCCTGGGATATTAGGGTTTTTGGGAGCCGCCGCCGTTCTTTCCGGGTAATTGCCTATTCCGGGTGGACGACCCGCAACCGGAGCCCCCGCTCGTCCTTCTCGAAGAGGATGAGGTCGTCGGCATGGATGCCCTCCTCCCGGGCCAATTTCTCGGGGAGGGTCACCACCAGGGACTTCCCAATGGTCCGCGCCTTCCGCACCTGCCCCTTCCGGCGCCCAGTGAGAACCTCCCACCGCACCATCTCCCGGGAGGGAAAGAAAGTCTCCCCGCACTTGGCGCACTTCCAGCCCCGGATTTCATGACCCTCGCTGACCTCCCGGTGGGCCTTCAGGGTTCCTTTGCAGAGGATGCAGGTTTTCATGGCTATCGCCTCAGCCTCTTGATGTGGATGAGTACCAAAATGCGCTCCAGAACAATGAGTTCAGGGCCACGCCCGCCAGCACGAATTGGAATCTCTGTGAGAGTGGCATGGTGGGGTTCGTGGCGGGTCACTCTTCCGTCTTCTTCTGTGAAACCGGGGGCCTCGCGGTCCGGCTGTGCCTCCGGTAGTAGGTGAGCGGGTGTCCCTTTCCCTCCTCGTTCATCTTCTCGCAGTATTGGTCGGGGTTGGTGCAGATGCCGTAGGTTTTCATGGCGGCGCATCCCGGTGGGGTGTATTTGGTTCCGGCGCCGAATTTGCCCCCGATGTGTCGGACCTGGTATAGTGTGACCTCCTCGTTGTAGTCGGGGAAGTCCTGGTAGATGCGGAGGATTTCTTCTTCGGGGAGGCCGACGGTCCAGAGGAAGGAGGTGAGGGCGAATCGGCCGGGGTGGGTGAGGCCGGTCTTGATGCCCTGGAGGAGGGCCTGGATGCAGGGGGGGAAGGCCTGGGGGTCGGCCTGGATGAGCCCTTGGGCCTCCATCTGTTTCTTGCGGGCTTCGAGGAGGGGGCTGATTTGGGCGGTGGGGGGCTGGAGGGCCTCGCGGATTTCGGGGGTGACCCGGAGGGGGAGGCTCTGGAGGATGCGCTCGCGGATTCGCTCCTGGGCGAGGCGGGCGAGTTCCTCGCGGCTGACCCGGACGTAGCCGGTGGCGACGGTGCGGTTGACCAGTTTCCATTTGCCCCCCATGCCCGCGGAGAGGGCCACGTAGTCGGCGAAGTGGACCCGGAGGCCCCCGTTCCCGGTTTTGGCGTCGAGGCCCAGTTCGGCGGCGAGGCGGAGGAGGGTCTCCTCGGGCTCCTGGAGCATCTCCCCCCAGAGGTATTTGGACTCGGCGGTGGCGTAGCGGCGGAGGAGGTAGGGGTCGTTGAGGCAGGAGAGGAGCATGCGGGCGTAGGGGTGGGAGAGGAGTTCGAGTTCGGGGTCGAGGGGGGAGGCCCGGATTTCGCCATCGAGTGCCTGGTGGACGCGCTCCAGCCCGCGGCGGCGGGCCCGCTCCAGGGCTCGCCCCTGGAGGAGTTTGTCCACGGAGTAGCGGTTGGCGAGGGCGGTGGCCCCGGAGGTGAACGGGTAGTGGAAGAGGCGGGCGGCCATGGGGGACCCCGGGGGAATCTGGGGCGTCTCCGTTTTTCAACCTTTGTCTATAAGTCCCCGGGGATGGGAATGGTTCTCCCATGGGTCTGGACGAGAAGATGGACCGGTATGAGCAGCGCCTGAACGACCTGGGCATCCGCATCCGGGACGCGGACGACCGGAAGGTGTGGGGCTCCTGCCTGGATGACTCCACCCTGGAGGTCCTCTACTCCATCTCCAGCCGGGGGATTGTGCGGGCCTACGGGGGTCCCCTGCGCACGGGGAAGGAGGCCAATGTGTTCCACGCCCTGGGGCCGGGGAAGGAGGAGTTGGCGGTGAAAATCTACCGGGTGGCCACCAGCAGTTTCCGGCAGATGGAGCCCTATCTCGCCGGGGACCCACGGTTCGGGGACCACCCGAGGGACCGCCGCGCCATCACTACCCTGTGGGCCCGCAAGGAGTTCCGGAATCTCACCACCGCCCGGGAGGTGGGGGTGCGGGTCCCGGAGCCCCGGGAGGTGGAGGGGAACGTGCTGGTGATGGAGTTCATCGGGGTGGACGGCGAGGGGGCCCCGAGCCTGAAGGAGAGCGAGGGGGAGCTGAGGGCGGGGGACGGAGTGGAGGTGCTGCGCAAGGTGGTGGAGGACGTGAAGCGTCTCTACCGGAGGGGGAACCTGGTCCACGCGGACCTCAGCGAATACAACATCCTCTACTTCGATGTGCCGGTGCTCATTGACTTCGCCCAGGGGGTCCACCGGGACCACCCCATGGCCCGGGAGTTCCTCCAGAGGGACATCGAGAACCTCGCCCGCTTCTTCCAGTCCCTCGGGGTCCCCGCCGACCCCGCGGACCTGCTCCGCGAGGTCACGGCGTGAACAACCTTTATCTTTTTTCCGAACACGCCAAGGCGTGCGAGGAAAAAAGAGATGTTCGTGAAGGTGGGCCAGGAGCGGTTGGCGGTCCTCATCGGCCGCCAGGGGGAAACCCGGCAGGCCATCGAGGGCCTCGGCCGGGCCACCCTGGAGATTGACACCGAGAACGGGAGCGTGGAGGTGCGCTCGGGCGACAGCCTCGCCGAGCTCCGGGCCGGGGAGGTGGTGAAGGCAATCGCCCGCGGCTTCTCCCCAGAGCGGGCCCTCACCATGCTGCGGAACGAGGACCTGCTCCTGGAGGTCATCGAGATTCCCGCCCGGAACCCCAATGACCTGCGCCGCGTCACCAGCCGCCTCATCGGCAGCGGCGGCCGCACCCGGGCCATCCTGGAGGAACTCTCCGAGACCTCGGTCTCGGTCTACGGGAAGACGGTGAGCCTCATCGGCCTCCCCGAGCACCTCGGGGTGGCCCGGGAGGCCCTGGAGATGCTCTTCGACGGCTCCCCCCACCCGGTGGTCTACGCGTTCCTGGAGCGGAAGCACAAGGAACTCCGCCAGAGGTGAGAGGAGTGGAGACCCTGGACGAGCTGCGGGCCCGCGCGGAGGCATGCACCCGGTGTCCCCTCCACCGGGGGCGCACCCGGGTGGTCTTCGGCGAGGGGCCCCCGGACGCCAAGGTGATGTTCGTGGGGGAGGGCCCCGGCTACCAGGAGGACCGGCAGGGGCGCCCCTTCGTGGGAGACGCCGGGAAAATCCTCACCCAGCTCATCGAGGCCGCCGGCATGAGGAGGGAGGAGGTCTACATCGCCAACGTGGTGAAGTGCCGGCCCCCCGGCAACCGGGCCCCGGAGCCCGGGGAGGCCGAGGCGTGCGCCGGGTATCTCGACGGCCAGTTGCACCACGTCAACCCGCGCATCGTGGTGGCCCTCGGCCGCATCGCCGCCCGCCGCCTCCTGGGCCGTGAAATCGCCGTCGGCAAGGAGCATGGGCGGCTTTATCCCCTGGGGCCCCGGAGGCTCCTGGTGACCTATCATCCGGCCGCCTGCCTCTACGGGAAGGGGGTCCGCCCTCTGCTGGAGGAGGATTTCCGGAGCCTCGGGAGAATGGTCAAGGAGGTCCTCTGAGGCACGGCCCGGAGGCGAGAAGAGGTGGGAATACTATACCCTTCCTCTGGGTCCTTAAAGATTTCCTCACCCCCCGCCGGTGTTCACCCGGTAGCCTTTATACGTCGGGGTGGAGACTTTGATTGGGGGTCATGGAGAACGGCTTGTCCCAGGCAGCCGCCGTCGTGGAGGACGGGCGGCCACCCGTTTCCTGCGTCATCTGCCAGGGGACCACCATCAAGACCCAGGAGGTCGAGGAGGCCTTCGGGCTGAACCGGGACATCATCATGGTCCCCGTGAAGACCCGGGTCTGCGCCGAGTGCGGGGAGCGCTACTATGACAAGCGGACCCTGCGGCTCCTGGAAGAGGTGGAGGAGAAGGTGCGGAGGAAGGCCATCACCCAGCTTGAGGTGGTGGGCAAGGTGATGCGGGTCCCCCGCGAGCACGTCCGCTAACCCCGTTCTGTCGTTAGGTAAATACTTCGCATCCGTTTTCGGTGACTATCACGCTGTGTTCGAACTGGGCCACCAGCCCCCCGCCGGCCTCCACGAGGACCGGGTAGCGGTAGAGGGCCCCGGCCACCTCCAGTTGCCGGAGGCCCATCTCGATTCTCTCTCCCTTGAGCCAGCGGCGGGCGAAGGGGAGGCCCTTGTATCTCTGGATGTCTGCCTGGAGGCTTCGGGCGGAGGGGAGGCGGACGGGGCGGGGGTCGGTGAGCATGTAGATTTCGGTGACGGGGCCGTCCTTGACCCGGCCGGCGCCGTTGGTGGCGAAGGGCTCGATGGCGATGGTGTCCCCGGCCTTGAGGAGGGTGCCGGCGGTGACGCGGCGATTCGGTATGGCGGGCTCGTCGTGCTGGGTGTAGTGGCCGAGGCCGTGGCCGGTGAGGTTGGCCACCGGCTTGACTCCGAACTCCTCGATGGTCCCCTGGATGGCGGCGCCCACCTCGGCGGTGGAGACCCCGGCGTGGATGACCCCGATGGCGGCCTGGAGGGCCTTCTCGGCGGCCTGGACGAGCTCGGGGTGGTCGCTGTGGTCCACGGTGATGGCGGCGTCGGCGATGTATCCGTCCACGTGGACCCCCATGTCGAGTTTGACGATGTCGTTGCCGAAGAGGAGGGTGTCGCCGGGGGCGGGGGTGTAGTGGGCGGCCTCGGTGTTGCGGGAGATGTTGCAGGGGAAGGCGGGCTGGGCCCCTTTCTCGCGGATTCTGCCCTCGACAAAGTCGGCCACCTCCAGGAGGCTCCTGCCGGGCTGGATGAGGCCGCGGGCCTCCTCGCGGACCTCGCGGAGAATCCGGCCCGCCCGGCGGTGCTTCTCGAGTTTCTCCTTGGGGTCGGCCTCCGGCCCCTTGCCGACTGTCTGGAAGCGGGCCATCATGCCTCCAACTGCTTGGGGAAGCGGGTGAGGTTCTCCCCCCCGCCTCGCTTCACCAGGACCATGTCCTCGATGCGGACGCCGCCCACGCGGGGGTCGTAGAGGCCGGGCTCGACGGTGACCACCTGGCCGGCCTGGAGGAGGGCGTCGTTCTCGGCGATGCGCGGGGGCTCGTGGATTTCGAGGCCGAGTCCGTGGCCGGTGGTGTGGATGTAGAGGTCGCGGACCCCTGCCTCGTCGAAGATGTCCAGGACCTGCTGGTGGATGTCGCGGCACCGGGCCCCGGCCCGGACCCGGGCGATGGCGGCCTCCTGGGCCCGGAGGACGAGGCCATGCATCTCGCGGAGCCTGGGGGAGGGGCGGCCGCGGACGAAGGTGCGGGTCATGTCCGCGAAATACCGCTCTTCGAGGAGGCGGGGGAAGAAGTCGCAGACCACAGGGTCCCCCGGCCGGATGGGGCCTGCGCCGATGTAGTGGGGGTCTGCGCTCCGGGGGCCCGCCGCGACGATGAGGTGGCCGGGCTCGCACCCCAGGCCGAGGAGCGTCTGGTCCACGCGGCGGCGGACCGCCTCGCAGGTGGTCCCCCTGCGCCGCACCAGGCGGCGGGCGATGGCCATCCCCCGCTCGGTGGCCCTCTGGGCCCGCCGGATGGAGGCAATCTCCCGGGGGGCCTTGACGGTCCGTATCCCCTTCACGCCGTCGAAGGTCTCCAGGCGGAACCCGAGTCTCTCGAGGCCGTGGCCCAGGGAGTAGGGGAAGGCGGAGGGGACGCCGATGCGGCGGAGCCGCTCGCGGCGGAGGAGGGCGGCCAGCATCTGGACGGTGGGGGCCGGTGTCCCCCCGGGTTTGCCATCCACGGGGAAGTCCCGGGTGCAGAGGACGCGGTCGGCCCGGGACTCGCGGCGGGCGCGGCCGTATTCGAGGATGGAGACCAGGAGGAGGGAGCGGCCCCGGGCGCGGAGGAGGGTGAAGGGGTCCGGGGCGAGGAACCCGGAGAGGTAGAGGAGGTCCGCGTCCCGCTCGGTGTCGGCGTGGCAGAGGAGCCCCTGGATGCCCCGGGCCCTCAACTGGCGGTCGAGTTCGGCAAGGGGTGCCATCATTCCAGAGGGGCGGCGGGGCTCATAAAAACTATCCCCCCGAAGAAACATTTAAAAGGCGCTCTCTCTCCTCATAGGTGGGGTTTCCTCCATGTTTCGCGCCACCATCAACGCGGGTCTCTTCAAGGATGCGGTGGAGGCGGTCTCCACCCTGGTGGACCAGGGGCGGTTCCTGATTGACAAGGAGAAGGTTCTGCTGCGGGCGGTGGACGCGGCCAACGTGGCCATGGTGTCCCTCACGCTCCCCGCGCGGGCCTTCGAGAAGTTCGAGGCCAAGGAGAGCGAGGTGGGGCTGGACATCAAGAAGCTCGCCGAGTTCCTCCTCATGGTGGAGAACCCGGAGTCCATCCGGCTGGAGGTGGACGAGGGGGCCAAGAAGCTGAAGATGAAGATGGGGGGCCTGGAGGCCACCATCGGCCTCTTGGACCTGGCCCACCTGGGGAAGATGCCCTCCATCCGGAACTTCGACCTCCCCGCCAGGATTGTCCTCTCCGGGAGCGACTTCCGCATGGGCATCCGGGCCGCCGAGAAGGTGGGCGACCAGGTGACCTTCGCCGTGGAGGGGGACAGCTTCGTGATGGAGGCCGAGGGGGACACCGACCACGTGCGGCTGGCCCTCGCCAAGGACAAGCTCATGGAGCTCAAGGGGGCCAACGTGAAGTCCCTCTACTCCCTGGACTACCTGACCGACATGGCCAAGGTGGTGGGCAAGTCCGTCCAGGCCCGTATCGAGCTGGGGAGCGAGCTCCCCATGAAGATATCCTTCCCCCTGGCGGACGACCGGGGACAGGTGGAATACCTCCTGGCCCCCCGCGTTGACAAGCGGTGAGATGCGCGAGCGCAGCGAGCGCGTGACGTTCGAGAGCACGGGGCCGACTTCGTCGTCCCTCGCCTCCCTCCCTCGGACGGGGGCGGCGGGGAAGCGCCTGGTGGGGGTCCTCCACGGGGGCCGGAGGCGGGGCCCGGGGGTGGTCTGCGCCCACGGGTTCGAGTCCACCAAGGAGAGCCGCAAATTCGTGGAGCTCGCGGGGCTCCTGGAGGGGGAGATGGCCGTCCTCCGCTTCGACTTCCGGGGCTGCGGGGAGAGCCCCGGGGGCAAGTTCCTGGAGGTCCCCCGGCGGCAGGAGGACCTGGCCTCGGCCATCCGCTTCCTCCGGGACAGCGGGCGGGTGGAGGCGACCCGCATTGGGCTGATGGGCTCCAGCCTCGGGGGATACCTCTCCATCCTCGCCGCGAGCCGTGGGGACATCGGCTCCCTGGTGACCCTGGCGAGCCCCGCCCGCATCCCCTTCCTCCCCGACGCCCGCCGGGCCATCGCCCGGGTCCGGTGCCCCATCCACCTGGTCCACGGGACCCGGGACACGGTGGTGCCCCCCTCCCAGGGGGAGGAGCTCTACCGCCTCGCCCGGGAGCCCAAGGAACTGCGGATGGTGGATGGGGCTGACCACCAGTTCAGCGACGACGGCCACCGGGCCCGGGTGGTGGGGTGGTGCGCCGAGTGGCTCCGCCGGGATTTGGGCTCGCTTCGCTCGCCATGAGATTTTGCCTCCGGCAAAATCTCATAAACCTTTATGTGTTTTCCGACCGAGCCACAGGCGAGGTCGGAAAACACTCCCCGCGAGCGCGCGAGCGGGGACCTACACCTATGCTCTGCACCCAGTGCGGCACCGAGAACGAGGAGATGCTCACCTTCTGCCAGAAATGCGGGGCCCTCTTCCCCAGCCGGGGCCTGACGCCCCCCCTGTGGGGCGGCTATGCGGTCCTCTGGTTCCTGGGGGTCTGGTCGGCCATCGTGGGGCTCAACATCCTGCGCGGGGAGACCAACCTCTCCAACCGCATGGCGGGCCTCGTCTTCCTGCTCCCCCTGCTGGCGGCCCTGGCCATCACCTACATCTGGCGGGGCTCCCTCCCCTTCTGGCCCCACCGCTCCGCCCCCGCGCCCCCGGAG
>JACQPP010000072.1 GCA_016207465.1 Methanobacteriota archaeon | reverse complement strand
GGGGCCCTGGAGTGGAGGGAGCGGGGGCGGAGGGCGGGGGCGTCCTCTCCCCCGGGAGAGCAGAAGCAGAGATAGAAAGTATATAGCGTTCTGTTTTGCCGCTCCTCTTGAGGCTGGGTTTTCCCCATGGAGAAGCGGTCCCTCTATTCCTGTCTCATCTCGGGCCCGAAGACTCTCCCGGAGTTGTTGCGGGAGAGTGGGCTCGCACGGAGGTCCCTGCGGAGGGAGCTGGGGCGGATGGCGCGGCTGGGGATTCTGATGGTCTTTCCCCTCTGGGAGGGGGGGCGGTGGGAGACTCTCTATGCTCTCCCGGGCCACTCGGAGTTGGCGGCGCGGCGGTGCGGGTTCCAGAGGCTCTCCGGCGCGGTCTCGGCCCTGGCGGCCCTGGAGGTGGGGCGGGGCGGCCTGCGGCGGAGGCGGCACGCCTCTGTCGGCGGGGAGGCCGCGGCTGTCCGGTGAGGGCCCCACAAACTTTATCCATTTTCGGATGGAGGCCGGACCTGGAATGTATTTCAAGGTCCGCATCCCGGTGTGGCTCGGGAATCTGGTTTGCCTGGGGCTCCTCTCTCTCGGTGGGGGTCTCTTGTGGCTGGTGAAGCAGGAGACCGATGTGGTGGCCTCCCTGGGTGGGCCGCATCCGGGTCCCTTTCTGGTGGGGGGTCCGGGGTCCATCCTGGTCTTCGGGCCCCTGCTGAACACCCTGCTGGTGGCGGTGGGCCTCCTGGCGGGTTTCCTTCTGCTCTGGATTTTCTCCCACTGTCCGGCCCACTGGCTGGCGGGGCGTCTGGTGGGCATCCGGTTCTCCCACTATTTCGTGGGGACCTCTCCGGTGGGGAAGATGCAGATTCCGTTCAACGACATGCTCCCCGGCCTCCTGCGGGAGCTCATCATTCTGCCGGGAATCAAGACCCAGCGGGAGAGCATGGAGAGGGCCTCGCCGGGGCGGAAGGCGGCCATGTATGCGGCGGGCCCCCTGGTCTCCATGCTGGTCCCCCTGGTGGTGGCGGGCTTCATCCTCTCGGTGAATGTGCCCCCCCTCTACCTCTCGCTGGTGCGGGGGGCCAACCCCATCTTCATCACAGGGCTCGACCCGGGGACCGGGGAGCGGCTCCTGCTCACCCTGCCGGTCCACGAGCTGGTGCGGGCCCTCTTCCCCCTGCTGGCGGCGGGCAACCTGTTCCTGGGCCTGTGGTTCTCCCCGCGGGTGGGATGTCTCTCCAAGGCCAAGAGGGCCAGGTCGGGGGGCGCCCCCGCTCCCGCGGCCTCTCCCGCCCACACGTAGGAGCCGGATAGGGAATGCTCTCCATCGTGTTTCCCGCCTATAATGAAGAGGCCCGGATTCCCTCGACCCTGGCGGACTACCGGGAGACCTTGGCCCATGTCCCCCACGAGTTGATTGTGGTGTGCGACGGGACCGATGGGACGGCGGACATCGCGGAGCGGGCGGGGGCCCGGGTCCTGCGGTTTCCCCGGCGCCTGGGCAAGGGGGGCGCGGTCCTGGAGGGGTTCAAGTCGGCCACCGGCTCGCTGGTGGGGTTCGTGGACGCCGACGGCTCGACCCCGGCAGGGCAGTTCCTCCGGCTGGCGGGGGCGCTGGAAGCGGGGAGCGCGGACGGGGTGGTGGGCTCCCGGAAGGTGGAGGGGGCGGACATCCGCGTCCCGGCCCCGGCCTCCCGGAGGGTGGCCTCCTTCCTCTTCGGGGTGCTGGTCTCGGTGCTCTTCCATCTGGGCATCCGGGACACCCAGTGCGGGGCCAAGCTGTTCCGGAGGGAACCCCTCCAGCGAGTCCTGCCTCTGCTGCGCACGCGGGGCTTCGAGTTCGACGTCGAATTGCTCTGGCGGCTGAAGCGCTCCGGGGGGGTGGTGCGGGAGGTCCCCCTGGAGTGGAGGTGGAGCCCCGGCTCGCGGCTCCGGTTCCACCAGACGGTGCGGATGGGCCTCTCTCTCGTGCGGCTCCGATTCTCGGGGTAGCGCAGATTCCGAAGAAAAAAATCGGTGGATAAAACTACGCGCGTTTCGCCGCCGGGGCCGCGGGGGTTTCGTTGGGGGCGAGGGGGTCCACTTCGACTCCGGCGCACTCTCCGGCCCCGACGTCCTTGAGGCTGAACTCCTGGATGGCCCCCCAGTCCTGGTAGTAGGAGGGGTCCTTCTCGTAGGGGGGAACCCGGGTGTAGGGCTCGAAGAACTCCTTGAGGGTCCCGTGGGGGTTTCCTTTGCCGCTCATGCCTTCACTCTGATATCTGTGGATGAAGCGGTTAAAGGTTTCTCCCGGCTGGCGCTTCCGGCGGTAGAGGTCGAGGAGGGCCCGGATGGCCCGGGGGACCGTCTTGGCAGGGATGCGGGTGGTGAGTTCTCCGAACTCTGTAGAACCATTCCCCCCCTGGCCGCCGAGGAGGAGCATGTAGTGGGGGACCTCTCGGTCCCCGGCCCTCTTGGAGGCCCCGAAGAGGCCGATGTTGGCGATGTGGTGCTGGCCGCAGGAGTTGAAGCAGCCGCTGATTTTGATGGAGATGGGGCCGAGGTCGTCGTATTCTCCGGTGGAGAGGGTCTCGGTGAGGATGCGGCCCACCCCCTTGGAGGCGGTGATGGCCAGGTTGCAGGTGTCGGCGCCGGGACAGACGGTGATGTTCTCCACGGTGGCGGCCCCCGGCATGGCGAGGCCCATCTGGTGCAAATCCCGGTAGAGGGCGGGGAGGTCTGCCTCGCGCACCCAGCGGAGGATGAGGTCCTGGCCGATGGAGGTCCGCATATGGCACCCGAAGGTGCGGAGGAGGCGGGCCAGGGCCCGGGCCTGCTCGGAGTGGAAGTCCCCCATGATGAGGCGCACCGTCACCGCCGCATACCCGGGCTGCTTCTGCTTCGAGGTGTTGGTGCGGAGCCACCGCTCGTAGGTGGGCGTGGGCTTGAACCCCGGGGCCGGGACCGGGGGCCGGGTGAGGGAAACCGGGGTCTCCCCGGGGTCCTCCAGCGGAGGCAGGGGGCGCTGGCCGCGGATGGCGTCGTACTCTTTCTGCCAGCGGCGGCGGAACTCCTCCATGCCGAGTTTCTCGATGAGGAACTTCATGCGGGACCGGTTCCGGTTCTTGCGCTCCCCGAACTGGTTCTGGACCGAGACGATGGCCTCGAACGTGGCGAGCATCTCCTCCACCGGCATGAAGTCCATGAAGGGCTTCGCCTTCCGGGGGGAGCCCCCGAGTCCGCCGCCGATGACCACCCGGAATCCCTTCTCGACCCCACCATTGCGGGGGCGGGTGGCGGCGATGAGGCCGACGTCGTGGATGCCGGTCATCATGCAGTCGTGCTCGTGGCCGACGAAGGCGAACTTGAACTTGCGGGGGAGGTTCTGGCAGACGGGGTGGCGGAGGAAGTGGCTGGCGGTGGCCCGCGCGTAGGGCCAGACGTCGAAGACTTCGCCGGGGTGGATGCCGGAGTGGGGGCAGGCGGTCACGTTCCGGACGGTGTTCCCGCAGGCCTCCCGGGTGGTGAGGCCAACGGTCTCCAGCCTGCGGAGAATCTTCTCCGCGTCCTCCAGGGCCGCCCAGTGGAGCTGGATGTTCTGCCGGGTGGTCACGTGCAGTTTGCCGTGGGTGTGCTGGTCGGCAATCACGGCGATGCACTCCAACTGCTCGGGGAGGATGTTCCCCGCGGGGAGCTTGATGCGGACCATGTGGCCCTCCGCCTCGCTCTGGGCCCGCTGGCCGTAGACCCCCTGCTGGAGCCGCGCGGCCCGGAAGGCATCCTGGGGAATCTCCCCCCGCTGGAACCGCTCCACCTCCCGGTGGAAGCCGTCGAGTTCCCCGGGCTTGGTGAAATCGTTCCTGGCCATGGCACACCCACGTTTACACGCTTCTTACTGTAAAAAGTTCAGTGAGTCCGGGTATAAAGATTTTCAGCATTCCGCAGTAGTTCCAGTATCATTTCCTTCGCCGGGGGCGCGCGATGAGGACCGGCACTCCACACTTCTGGGCGACGGCGGTGGAGACGCTCCCGAGGACGGCCCTCCGGAAGCCCCCGTGGCCGTGGGAGCCGATGACCACCAGGTCGTAGCCACCCTTGCCAGCCTCCTGGAGTATGGCCCCCGCCGCCTCCCCCTTGGCCCTCTTCTGCCGCACTCTGAATCCTCTCCTCTTGAGGCGTGAGGCGAGGTCATCGAAAGGGTCGTAGGGTTTCAGGTGGAAGGCCCGCGCCTCCCCTTCAAATATCTCAGCTTGGCGGGTGTCCAGCCGGGGGGGTGTCTCCACGTGGAAGAGGGTGAGCCTGGCCTTCGCGCTCTTCAGCAGGGGGAGGACAGGCTCGAAGCACTCCCGGGAGTTCCTGGAGCCGTCCAGGCAGACGAGGACCTTCGGCATCACGGGACCACCTCGGAGCGGGGACTAAAAAGGGTTTTTATGCTCCTGGGTTTATCCTCTAAGGTCGGTCCCTGCATGAAGCTGAAGGTCGCTGTCAACACCCAGACCCCCCTGGTGCGGTTCCACCTCTCCTACGCGGAACTCCTGGAGAAATACGGGGAGCTCCCGGACACTCTGCCGCTGAGGCTCCTCTCGCCGGATGAGGATTACACGTTCACCCCCGGGGGGGTCACCCGGATGGTCTATGACCTCCTGGGGGCCTTCAGGCGGCGCGGGGCTCTGCGACGGGCCCACTGGGTCTCCCTGAACCCGGCGGCCCCGGAGCGGGTCACCCTGCCCGGTCTCACTCTCCACAACGTGAGCCTGGAGCCCCATGAGCTCGGCGTCTACGCCCACCTGAAGGAGGGGCTGTGGAGCGAGGTCCACGGCCTGGGGAAGCACGCCATCGGCCCCCAGCAGTTCCGTGCATACGCCCGCTACAACTGGCTCTCGGCCGAACGGATTCTGGGGCTGCCGGTGGACGTCGCCTACATCCACGACTACCACCAGCTCCAGGTGGGGAGCATGGTGGGCCCCTCCATCCCGGCGGTCTTCCGGTGGCATGTCCCCTTCCACCCCGAGTGGATGCACCAGTACACCCGGAACTTCATCGTGAGGGCCATGGAGGGCTTCGATGGGGTGGTGGTCTCCTGCCGGCGGGACCTGGAGGGGCTCATCCGCGTGGGCTACCGGGGGCAGGCCTACCAGATGTATCCCTACGTGGACCACCGCCGGTGGACCCCCGCGCGCCCCCGCGACCTGGGGGCCCTGGAGGAGCGGTTCCACATCCGGGAGGAGGACCGGGTGGTGCTGGTGGTGGCCCGCATGGACCCCATCAAGGGCCACGATACGGCCCTGGAGGCATTGGCGCGGCTGCGGGACCCCCGGGTGCGGCTGTTCCTGGTGGGCAACGGCTCTTTCACCAGCAGCCAGGGGGGGCTGGGTCACCCGAAGGGCTCCACCTGGCTCGGCCACCTCCAGCGGAGAGCCCGGGCCCTCCGGGTGCAGGACCGGACCGTGTTCACCGGCTACCTCCCCGACCCCATCCTGCGGGCCCTCTACCAGAGGTGCGACGCCTTCGTCCTCCCCTCCCGCGTGGAGGGCTTCGGCCTGGCGGCGGTGGAGGCATGGCTCTACCGGAAGCCCGTGCTGGTCAGCCGCGGCGCAGGAATCTCCGAGCTCATCAACGAGGGCACCAACGGCCACACCTTTCGCCCGGGGAGCGGGGCCGAACTGGCCGCCAAACTCAAGAGGGTCCTGCGGGGGGATGAGAGGGCCCGGCGGATGGGAGAGCGGGGCCGGGAGACCACCCGCCAGTGCGACGCCGACCACGCCGCCATCCGGGTGGCCACCATCCTGGAGGAGGCGGTGGCCGGCTACCGCCGGTAGACCATGTTCGGGGCCATCGGGAACGGGGAGACATGCGCCCTGGTGAGCTACTTCGGCTCCATCGACTGGCTCTGCATCCCCCGCTTCGACTCCCCCACCGTGTTCGCCCGGGCCCTCGACTACGAGCAGGGGGGAAGCCTGGGGCTCGCCGTGGTGGAGGGGGAGCGGGTCACACCCCTCCCGCGGGGGACTCCGCGCTATGTCCCGGGGACATGCATCCTGGAGACCGCCTTCGCCGTGGCGGGCCACCGGCTGCGGACCACCGACTGGATGACCTACGGGGCCCGTCGCCTCTGGAGGGTCATCAGCCTCACCAGTCCCACCGGGCCTCTCACCCTCCGCGTCGCCCTGGACCCCCGCCCCCACTACAATGGGAAGCGGCCCCGGGTCGCCTGGATGCGCCAGGGGTGCGTCGTGGAGTCTCCGGGCCAATGCCTCCGCCTCTCCGCCCCGGAGGCACAGGTCCATGACGGCCACCTCGAGTGGAGCCTCTCCGGCCCCCGGGCGGTCCCGCTGCTGCTGACCTACGGGGAGGACCGGGAGAGCGCGGAGCGCGCCGCCCTCCGCGCCACCGACCATGCCGCGGATTACCGCCGGACCCTCGAGTTCTGGCAGGGCTGGGCCGCCCAGGCCGACCCGCTCTTCAGGGCCCGGGGCCGAGTCCGGGACATCTACCTCCGCTCCCTCCTCATCCTCCGCCTCCTCATCTACGAGCCCACGGGGGCCATGGTGGCCGCCCCCACCACCTCCCTCCCCGAGGTGGTCGGGGGGGACGCCAACTGGGACTACCGCTTCTGCTGGGTCCGGGACACCGCTCTCGCCTCCGAGGCATTCGCCGAGGCCGGCTACGCCGAGGAGGCCCGGCGCATCCTCGAGTTTCTCCTGGGGCTCACCGCACCCCGGGGAAAGCCCTACCCCCATCCTCTGGTGGCCGTTGATGGAAGCCTACAGGGGACCCGGGAGCGGGAGGTCCGCACGCTGACGGGCTTCGGGAACAGCCGCCCGGTGCGGGTGGGAAACGGGGCGGTGGACCAAAAGCAGAACGACCTGGAGGGGGAGGTGGTGGCGGCCATCCTCACCTACGTGGAGGCCGCCGGAGACCGCGAGTTCCTCTCGCGCCACTACCCCAAGGTGCGCCGCCTGGTGGACCACGCGGCCCGCGCCTGGAGGGAGACGGACAGCGGCATCTGGGAGTTCCGGGGGCTCCGCCGCCACTACGTCCACTCCAAGGCCCTCTGCGCCGCCGCCCTCCACGCGGGGGCCCGGCTGGCCCGCCTCCAGGGCGAGCCCGGGGACGCCGAGAGGTGGTCCCGGGAGGCCCGCCGGGTCGGCGCCCAGTTGCTCCGGCGGGGCTACTCCCCCCGGCGCCGCTCCTTCGTGCGGGCCTACGACGACCTGGCCCTCGACGCCTCCGTGCTCGCCATCCCCCTCCTGGGCCTCCTGCCCCCCAACCACCCCCGGGTGCAGGCCACCCTCGACACCCTCTCCAACCGACTGGGCTCCGGGGGCCTCCTCCGGCGCTTCGAGGAAGAGCAGGGGGCCTTCCTCCTCGCCAGCCTCTGGTTCGCCCAGGTCATCGCCCTCCAGGACTCCCCGCGGCGGGCCCACCGGGTCGTCGAGCACGCCATGGCCTTCGCTGGCAACGAACTGGGCCTCTTCGCCGAGGAGTTCGACGTCTACCACAACCGGCTCCTGGGGAACCTCCCCCAGGCCTTCAGCCACCTGGAGTTTGTCCGCACCGCCCTCCGGCTGTGGGGCTCGAAGGCTGTCGCGGGAGACAACAAACATTAAAACGGTTCCCGCCCTCTCCCCATCGTCATGTTCCAGCTCCCGGGGGTCCTGCCGGGGTCCCTCCAGCCATTCGAGCGCCTTCTGTGGCCATCCCTCGCCATCGTGCTCTTCCTCCTGGGGGGGCTGGTGACCCGCCGGGTCCTCGACCGCACGGTGGTCCGCTGGGCCGCCCAGAGCCGGTTCAAGTTTGACGACATCATCCTCCAGGCCGTGCGGGGACCCCTGGTCCTGTGGTTCCTCCTGGGGGGCATCTTCATGGCCCAAGAGGTGGCGGGCCTCGACCCCGGCATCTCCCGGGTGTTCGGCATCCTGATTCCGGTTCTCCTGTCCCTCTCCGTGGTCGCCGTGGCGGCCAAAATCGCCACCGGTCTCGTGCAGACCTACGGGGACCGCTCCCCCGCCTTCCGCCCTCTCCAGTCCATCTCCCAGCGCATCCTGAAGATGCTCATCTGGTTCGTGGGCCTCATGTTCGTCCTGAACGCCGGGGGAGTCTCCATTACCCCCCTGCTGGCATCCTTCGGCATCGCGGGCCTCGCCGTCGCCCTGGCCCTCCAGGAGACCCTGGGCAACTTCTTCTCCGGCTTCTGGATCACCGCCGAGCGCCCCATCCGCATCGGGGACTACATCAAACTGGACTCCGGGGTCGAGGGCTATGTCACCGACATCGGATGGCGCACCACCCGCATCCGGAGCCTCCCCAACAACCTCATCATCGTCCCCAACTCGAAGCTCGCCCAGAGCATCATCACCAACTACCACCTCCCCGAGCCCGAGATGGCGGCCCTGGTCCAGGTGAGCGTGGCCTACAGCACCGACCTGGCCCGGGCCGAGCAGGTCGTGGTCGAGGTGGCCCGAGAGGTCCAGAAGCAGGTCCAGGGGGCCGTGCCCACCCACGAGCCCTTCATCCGCTACCATACCCTCGGGGACTCGGGTATCGGATTCAGCGTCATCCTCCGGGTCCAGCAGTTCGTGGACCAGTACCTGGTGACCCACGAGTTCATCAAGCGCCTCCACGCCCGCTTCGCCCGCGAGTCCATCGAGATTCCTTTCCCCCAGCGGGTGGTCCACCTGCGGGACAAGAGCGCGTGATTCGGAAGAATTATAGCGGTTCGCGACACCGTTCCTCCCATGGCCGGGCCCGACCCCACCCTGCTCCTCTTCCTCGGGGGCGCGGTCATCCTCCTGGGCTTCGTGGTCCACCTGCTCTTCCAGAAGACCGGCATCTCCGACGCCGTCTTCCTCCTCCTCTTCGGCCTGGTCCTGGGCTCCTACTTCCATGTGCTGGACCCAAGGCTGCTGCTGGTGGTGGCCCCCATCGTCAGCCCCCTGGCCCTCCTCATCATCCTGATGGACGGGGGCCTCTCCCTCAACCTCTACGAGGCCCTCCGGGGGAGCATCCGGGCCACCGTCGTCGCCGCCCTCGGCTTTCTCCTCTCCATGGGGGCAGCCGCCGCCGTCCCCTACCTCCTGCTCCAGTGGGGCCTCACCCACTCCCTCCTCTTCGGGGCCATCGTGGGAAACGCCACCCCCATCGTCGTCTTCTCCCTCATCGACCGCCTCCGGCTCCCCCCGGCAGTGGGGACGGTGCTCAAGCTGGAGGCCACCATCGCCGAGATATTCGCCATCGTCGTGGCCCTCGCCCTGCTGGACTCCCTCGTGCTGGGGCAGACCTCCGTTCTCCTCATCGCGAAGACCATGGTGACCAAGTTCTCCATCGGGGGCATGGCGGGCCTCATCGGGGGGGTCCTCTGGTATTTCGCCCTCCGGCGCCTCCGGGGCCAGCCCTTCACCTACATGGTGACCCTCGCCATCGCCTTCCTCCTCTACAGCCTGGTGGAATCCGCAGGGGGCTCGGGCCCCGTGTCGGCCCTCCTCTTCGGCCTCACCCTGGGCAACGAGCAGCACATCGCCTACATGCTGAAGCACGAGGACCGGGGGGTCCACTTCGACGAGATGATGAAGTCCTTCCACGGCGAAATCTCCTTCTTCATCCGCACCTTCTTCTTCGTCTACCTGGGGGCCATTGTCACCATCAGCGACCCCCGCAACCTCCTCTACGGGGCCCTCGCCGGAGTCCTCCTCCTGGGGGCCCGCTACGCCGCGGTGGCCCTGGGGACCCTGGGCAGCGCCCTGCGGGAGCACCGGCGGGCCATGGCCATCATGGTGCCCCGTGGCCTCGCCGCCGCCGTCCTCTCCATCCTCGTCCTCAACCTGGCCCAGACGGCCCCCGACAAGGTCTCCCCGGCCCTCGCAGGGGCCATCTCC
Source organism: Methanobacteriota archaeon (assembly GCA_016207465.1). Classification (GTDB taxonomy): domain Archaea; phylum Halobacteriota; class Syntropharchaeia; order JACQPP01; family JACQPP01; genus JACQPP01. The sequence continues at coordinate 599 of JACQPP010000072.1, read as the reverse complement.
GACATGACCTTCAGCCTCATCGTCACCACCATCCTCCTCTGCACCCTCGGGGTGTTCCTCGCCGCCCGGCGGGCCCAGCCCGCGCCGGGGCCCGGGGCCACGCCTCCCGGGTAGGACACGGATAGATTATATCGGCAAGTTTTTCTATCCCTCTCTCTTTTTGGGTAACCCATGGCGCAACTCTCGGAGAGGCGAAAGGCTCTCCTCTACCTCCTCCTCGTCGCGGTCTCCGCGGGCATCTCCGCTGCGGGGGGCCTTGACCTCCGCCGCCAGGTCCCCGCGGTGGCCGTCTTCTCCTCGCTCATCCTGGGGACCCTTCTCTTCTGGAGGTTCCGCCTCGCCTTCGCCCTGGTGTCGGCCCTCGCCCTCTTCCTCCTGGGGCTCATTGACACCAAGACATTCATCGAGTTCGCCAGCGTGGACATCGTTCTCTTCCTGGTGGGCATGATGATTCTCATCGGGTTCCTGGAGGAGCGCCGCTTCTTCGAGCACCTCATTGACCGCATCGTGGGGGCGGTGGGGGGCGGCCCGGGCCGCCTGATGGTGGTGATGATGCTCCTCTCCTATGTCTTCGCGGCGCTGGTGGACGAGGTGACCTC
>JACQPP010000071.1 GCA_016207465.1 Methanobacteriota archaeon | reverse complement strand
GGGCATCGGGGGGGCTCGCAACGACGGGGTGGAGGCGGCGCGGGCCCCGGTGGTGTTCACCACGGACGCGGATGTGATTGTGCCCCCCCACTGGCTGGAGCGGGGGCTCTCCTACTTCGGGCGGCCCGGGGTGGTGGCGGTGGTGGGGCCGAACCGGCCCATCGAGCGGGAGCGCCTGCGGGCCCGGGTGGCCTTCTGGCTGGTGGAGAAGGTCCACGCCTTCAGCGCCCTCATCCGCGTGCCGGGGACCCCGGGGAACAACACCGCCTTCCGCCGGGACGCCTTCCAGCGCATCGGGGGCTACCGTCCCCTGGACTACTGCGACGACGTGGACATGGGGTTCCGCCTCCGCCACATGGGGGAGATTGTCTACGACCGGGAGATGGCGGTGCTCGCCTCCACCCGCCGCATGGAGAAGGACGGCTACGCCCGGACGCTGTGGCTGTGGCTCTCCGGGGAAATCCGGCTGCTGATGGGACGGGAGGTCCGGAGGAAAAAATACGCGAGGAAGGAATCGTAGTAAAATTGCTTGGAAAAGGGATTTATTCGGGGGGCTCTTCGGCTTCTGGCTCCTGGGGCTCGTCCCTCACCGGTGAGGGCGCGGGTGCGGGAGCCAGGGCTCCCGCCGCCTTGGCGGCCGGTGCATCCGGGGAGGAGGCATCGGGCTTCAACGCAGTCGAAGCAGCCTGGCGGGCCTTCCAGTTGTCGTAGTTGCACTGGGGGCATCCGAGGGCCCAGGGCTTGCGGCCGCGGGTGACGATTTGGAGGTGGGCGAGTTGGTGGGTGGCGCATTTCTCCTGGGTGATGTTGAGGAAGCCCATGCGGGGGAGGGGGAGGCTGTAGGAGCATTTGGGGTAGGCGCCGCACCCGATGAAGCGGCCCCCCTTCTTGGACCTCCGGACGAGGAGCTGGGCGCCGCATTTGGGGCAGGGGCCCACGGCCTCGTCCTCGCGGATGCGCTGCTTGAGTTCGGCCCCGATGGCCTTGCGGTCGCGGAGGAGGTCCTTGAATATGGTGGCGAGCATCTGGCGGCTCTCCTCGACGACCTCGGCCTCGGTCTTCTGTCCGGCGGCAATCTTGTCCATGTCCTCCTCGAGGACGCGGGTCATCTCGGGCTGGGTGATGCCGGAGGCGTAGGTCTGGAGGGATTCAATCACGGCATACGCCTTCTTGCTGGGCTGGAGCTGGCGTCCGCGGACATAGGCGCGGTCCAGGAGTTTGGCGAGGGTCTCGTGGCGGGTGGACTTGGTGCCGAGGCCCATGTCCTCCATCTTCTTGATGAGCTGGCCCTGGGAGTACCTTGGGGGGGGCTTGGTCTGCTTCTCGTCCATCCGGGCCCCGCGGACCGCCAGGGTGTCCCCCTCCTTCAATGGGGGGAGGGATTTCTCCTCGAGGGGGCGGTAGGGGTAGTATTCGCGCCAGCCGGGGGATACGATGGTGACCCCGGTGGCCTCGAATGGCTCGCCGCCGATGGAGAGGTCCACGTCGGTCTTCTTCCAGAGGGTCGGGGGGGCGAAGCAGGCGAGGAAGCGGCGGACCACCAGCTCGTAGATGCGCTGCTGCTCCCGGGGGAGGGGCCCCGGGGGCACGGAGACCGGGTAGATGGGGGGGTGGTCGGTGGCCTCCTTCTTGCCCCGGCTGGGGGTGAGCCTCCCCTGCTCGATGAGTTTCCGCGCGAGGTCCCCGTAGGGGGTCCCCTGGAACATCTCCAGGTGGGCGCGGAAGTCCATGGGGGAGAAGACGGTGTTGTCGGTGCGGGGGTAGGAGATGAGGCCATTCATGTAGAGGGTCTCGGCGATGCGCATGGCGCTGGCGGCGGAGTATCCCATGGCTGTGGCGCTGCGGAGGAACTCGGTGGTGTTGAATGGGGTCGGGGGGGAGTCGCGGCGGTCGGCCACCCGGATTTTGGACACGGTGGCCTGGCGGCCCATGCGGGCCAGGGCCCCCTCGGCCTCCGCCTTGTCGCTGAACCGCCCCTTCTGGTGCCGGGCGGTGAAGTCGCCGAGGTCGGCCTCGATTTCCCAGTAGGTCTCGGGCTTGAACTTCTCTATCTCCTTCTCGCGCTCCACCAGGAGGGCGAGGGTGGGGGACTGGACGCGGCCCACGGAGAGGAAGTCCGACCCGAGTTTCCCGGAGGCGAGGGAGACGAAGCGGGTGAGGGCCGCGCCCCAGACGAGGTCAATCTCCTGGCGGGCCTCGCAGGCGCTGGCCAGGTTGTAGTCCACCTCGGCGGGCCGGTCGAAGGCCTTCTGGATTTCGGGGGAGGTGAGGGCGCTGTAGCGGGCCCGGTGAATCCGGATTTGGGGGTTGGCCTCCTTGACAATCTGGAGGGCCTCGACCCCGATGAGCTCCCCCTCCCGGTCGAAGTCGGTGGCCACCACCACCCGGTCGGTCTCCTCCCCCAGCTTGCGGAGGGCGCTCACATACTCCTTCTGGAGGGGGACCCGCATGGGGGAGGCCCGGATGAGCTCCTGGAGCTCGAAGGTCCAGCGGTTGAACTCCGGGGGGAAGTCGATGCCCACGATGTGCCCCTTGAGTCCCATGACCATCCGGTCGTCGAACTCGAAGACCGGGATGGAGCCCACCTTGCGGGTCTTCATCTTCCCGCCGGAGAGAATCTGGGCAATGCGCTTGGCCGTGATCTGCTTCTCGGTGATGATGAGGTCCATGGGTTCCCGGAGGAGTGGCGTTATCTGTAACCCCGGGGGCTCCTCCATAAACCTTTCGCGGCCCGGGGGTCTCGGGGGCATCCAAAACCGATATGCGTCGGCCTCCCCGTTGCGCGCCCGGGCGTGCGATAACCTTTAATGTCTTATATGGAGAGAACATACGCTACATCTGGGTGGGCGGCGTCCGATGGTCAACGAAACCCTCTGGAATCTCTCCTCCGCGTACCGCCGGCTGTTCCGGTGGAAGCGGTGGGTCCAGCTCATCGTCATCTTCGTCACCCACATCTCGGAGAGCATCTACCTGAAATTGAGGTGGAAAGTCACCCACCGGGGTTCCCCCCCCACGGCGGGGGAGCGGCTGCGGAGGCTCTTCGAGCGGCTGGGGCCCGCCTACATCAAGTTCGCCCAGGTGCTCTCCAACCGCCCCGAGGTCCCCGAGGATGTGCTGAAGGAGCTGAAGAAGTTGCAGGACAAGGTCCCCGGGTTCCCCTACGAGCAGGTGGAGGAGCAGGTCAAGAAGGAGCTGGGGGCTCCCATTGACGAAATCTACCTCTACTTCGAGAAGGAGCCCATCGCGGCCGCCAGCATCGGCCAGGTCCACCGGGCCGTGCTGAAGAACGGGGAGAAGGTGGCGGTGAAAATCCAGCGGCCCAACATCCAGTACCTCATCGAGAACGACATTGACATCATGGTGACCATGGTGCGGGCCGCCGAGTTCTTCTCCGAGGCCGCCCGCATCTTCAACTTCCGGCCCACCCTGGAGGCCTTCAAGGTGGCCACCCTGCGGGAGCTGGACTACATCATCGAGGGGCGCAGTG
>JACQPP010000067.1 GCA_016207465.1 Methanobacteriota archaeon | reverse complement strand
GCGCGTCCTTGGTAAGGACGAGGTCGTGAGTTCAATCCTCACCCTTGGCTCTGTAGGGACTATGGGGGAGGGCTTCGCCCTCCCCCCTGTCCCTCACAACCCTTCACCCCCCTCCCATGCAGCCGCTCTGGGGGCGCCCCTGTCCCCTCATATGTCTTTGAACCGGGTGTATTCCCTTTTCGGCGCGGGCTCTTTCTTGTAGAGTTCACGCCGTTGGGATTCGAGGGGCTCCAGTGGTCTTCCGGCGAGTTCGGCGGCGGTGAGGAATCTTGCTCCCCGCTCTCGGGCCGCGGCGCGGGCCCGGGGGAGGTATTCCGTGTGGCGGGGGTCGCGGAGGAAGTGGTGGTCGGCCACCAGCGTTTCGACCTCTGTCTCCCGGAGGATGCGGAGGAGGTGTTCCTCGGATTGCCGGAGGGCCTCCGGGGGGTATCTGTATCCGAGCATGTAGGTCATGGGGCCGTCCACGAGGAGGATGTCGGGTTTCTGTTCGAGGATGAATTTGGCCTGGTCGGGGTGGGGGGGTCCCTGGACGTCGCTGGCGAACAATGCTTTTTCTCCTCCGTGGGAGATGGCCGCCTCCACCACGTATCCGAGGTGGTCGGATGTGCCGTGGAAGACCGGGGGGGAGAACTCGATGCGGGTCTTGCCGAACTGGAAGGTGCGATGGTCGGCGTATTCTATCTTCTTCGGTCCTTCGCCTATTTTTTTGAGGTAGTCCCTGGAGCGTCCCCGCTGGCTCTGGTTGATGTGGTCCTGGGGGTGTTTGAGGAGGAGGGTTTTGCCCCGGGCCATCTGGGGGGTGTGGGGGTCGTGGTGGTCGTAGTGGTAGTGGGAGACCACCAGGACCTGGCTGGTGCGGGCGGATTCCTCCACGGCCCGGCGGAGTTCCTCTTCGCGGGCGTATTCGCGGGGGTGGGGGGGCAGGTTGTATCGGCGGGGGCCGAGGGCCACGGCGGGGTCGAGGGTGATGGCCGCATCGGGGGTTTCGACGCGGGTGGCCTGGGAGCGGACTCCCATGGAGTCGAAGGCCAGCGGGGTGACGCGAATCCCCATGGGGCTATTGGGTTTGGAGCACCTGGAGGATTTCCTGGCGCTGGTAGGGGAAGCGGGGGTGGAGTTTGGGGATGCGGCTGCGTCCCTTGGTTCCTTTGCCGGTGAACTCGAGGTGGATGAGGCCGAGGCCCTCGAGGCGCTTGAGGGTCTCGTGGAATGTGGTGTATCCCAGTTTTGTCTCTTTCTCGAATTTCTGCTGGAGTTCTCCGGCCTTGGCCTCGTTCTCGCAGATGTGCTTGAGGAGGGTCTTCTCCTCTTTGCGGAGGCCGCCGAGGAGCATGGTGAGGTGGACCTTGCGGCTCTTCTCGTGGGCGGTCTCCAGGTCCTCGGGGGCGATGCGGCGGCGGGCCTGGCGCTCGGCCTGGAGGGCGGCGCGGCGGAGGAGGTCGATGCCGATGCGGAGGTCGCCGGTGGCCGCGGCGATGTCCGCCACCCGGTCGATGATTTCGGGGCCCGCGACGCCGGGGTAGAATCCCTCGCGGGCCCGGGAGGCGAGGATGTCGTGGACCTGGTCGCGGGTGTAGCGGTCGAAGCGGACCTCCTCGGGCATGAAGACGGAGTAGACCCGGGGGTCGAGGGGGTATTCGAACTGTTCGCCGCTGTAGATGGCCACGACTCCGATGGAGGCCCCCGGCTGGGTCTCGTGGGCCCGGAGGAGGCTGTTGAGGACCGCGTCTATCTCCTTCTCGCGGAAGAGGTATTGGATGTCGTCGAGGGCCACCACCATCTGGCGCTGGCTCTCGGCGAGGGTCTTGGCGACCTTGGAGAAGACCTTCTCGAAGGAGAGCCCGGAGTGGGGGGGCATGTGGCCGTAGAGCTTCTTGTACATGTGGCTGGCCACCAGGTAGCGGGTGGCGTTCACCTGGCAGTGGATGTAGACGGGGACCAGGTTCGGGGTGGTCTCCTCGAGTTGGGTGAAGAGGGTGCGGACGGCGGTGGTCTTGCCGGTGGCCATGGTGCCGATGCAGAGGGCGTTCACCGGCTTTCCGCGCCCCTCGGCGGCGGGCTTGAGGCAGAACTGGAGGCCCCGCATCTGGCTCTCCCGGTGGAGGACGTGCTCGGGGAGGTGTTCGGGGTCGAAGAGGTCGGGGTTGCGGAAGAGGGTCTGGTCGGCCTGGAGGAGTTCCTTGGCGGGCATGGGGAGGGGGCCTCGGCGGGTGTCTCACTCTTCCCGCAAAAGATGGATAAAGATTTCTCAACGTTTTCCGGCCAGGCGGGCCAGTTGTTCCTTGCGTCGGCGGGCCTCGCGGGCGCTCCGGGCCACCCGGCGGCGGAGGGCCTCCCGGTTGGGTGGGGGGCCTTGTCCGATGGCCTTCTTGACGGGGGTGTAGGCGGCCTCCCGGAACTCCAGGGGCAGGGGGAGTCTCCGGCCGTCGGTCTCCAGGTAGACCCCGCGGCCTTTTTCGGCGCGGCCAATGATGGCGGCGGGGACATGGGCCCGGCGGAGGACGCGGAGGAGGGTATCGGCTCCGCGGGGGGCGGCGGAGAGGAGGAGGCTGTCGATGGAGACGCCGAGGGGGTCGATGTGGTGCCGCTGGAGCATCCGGAGGACCCGGGGGTTCACCTGCTTCATCACCTCCCGGGGGTGGAGGAGGAGGCGCGTGCGGGACTGCCGGGAGACCTCGTGGGCGTCGCCGCGGAGCCCCCCGTTGGTGACGTCGGTCATGGCGTGGATGTGGCGGAGGGCCCCGCTCCGGCGGAGGGCCTCGCAGGCCCGGTGGAACTCCACGTTGAGGGTCTCCCGGACCACCCCAGGCTCGCCATGGTAGAGGGCGGCGGCGCAGATGGTCCCGCCACCGGAACCCCTTGTCATGATGAGGAGGTCGCCGGGGCGGGCGTCCCCCTTTCTCTTGGGGTGTTCCACCCAGCCGGCGGCCCCGGCGCAGCCGGTGAGGCGGTCCCCCAGCACGAGGTCGCCGCCGATGCGGAGGGTGGAGCCCCCGATGTAGGGGACCCGGGTGGCCTCGGCGGCGGCGGCGACCCCGGCGACATAGTCGAAGACATTGCCGATGTCTCCGTCGTCGGCGAGGTGGATGTCGGAGAAGAGGGCGAGGGGGCTGCCCCCCATGGCCTCGATGTCGCGGAGGCTGGCGCGGGCGCAGTGGAATCCGGCGAGGAGGGGGTAGTCGCTGAGGCGGCTGTGCATGCCGTCCACGGCCAGGGCCAGTCCTCCTCGGCGGGTGCGGACGACCCCGGCGTCGTCCCCGTGGAGGGCGTCCACCGGGGCCCCGGTGTCCCCGATGATGCGGGCAATCCCGCGGTGGACCTCGGTGTCCCCCTCTCCGCGGGAGCCCACCCCGTATTGTCCCATGGTGGCCCCGGCGGGGGGATGGCGGAGGAGGGGGTCCCGGGGGCGGCGGGTGGCCTCGGCCTCCTGGAGGACGGCGCGGGCGAGGCGGCGGGCCCGGGGGGTGCTCCACCCCTTGATTTCGCGGATGTGCTCCACGAGGAGCCTCTCGACCCGGGGGGGGTGGGTGCCGCGTTGGAGGTGGCGGCGCGCGGTTCCTTCCAGGTCCATGTTCTCCTTTCTCTCTTATTGGGTGAGGTTGAGGGCGGCCTCCACCATGTCGGGTGTCATGGTGGGGCAGAAGCCGTGGCAGGGGCTCTCGGCGGCAATCTTGTAGAGGTGTTTGGGTTCTTTGGCGGCGGCGAGGAGGCGCTCGGCGCTGGCGAGGGGGACGGTGGCGTCTTTGATGTCGTGGACGAGGAAGAGGGGGCGGGGGCCGAGGCGGGGGGCGTAGGTGTCGGGGTCGATGGAGGCGGCGTAGCGGCTCTCCTGGGGGGAGGGGAAGCGCTTCTCCCGGCTGCCGTCTCCGAAAGTGGAGATGCCCAGAGCCCCCCGGAGGGCGGGGTCGAGGGCGGCGGCCATGATGGCGAACCTGCCGCCGATGGAGTCCCCGCTGGCGGCGATGCGCCGGGGGTCAATCTCGGGCCTCTGGCGGAGGAGGTCGAAGCCCCGGAGCATGTCGTAGGCCATCTGGTGCTGGACGGGCTCCCGGTTGCGGATGTAGGCGTCGTGGTCGGGCTGGAGGAGGGGCTGGAGGGCGGGGGCCCGTTTCTCCACGGAGAGGACGGCGATTCCCCGGGGGGCGAGGGCCTCGGCCATGTCGCGGGCGTCCTTGGCGGGGACCCCGGCGCCGGTCATGTGGACTAGGGCGGGGGCCCGGGTGATGTTGGCGGGGAGGAAGAGGACTCCGGTGGCGTTGGCCCCGTGGCTGCTCCACTGGAGCCTCTCGATGGTGAGGTTGCCCTCGCGAGTGGTGTTGAGGACCTCCACCTCCGGGGGGCCCCGCTGGAGGGGGTAGACGGCGAGCCCCTGGGTGTCCGTCCTCCATTCGGCGGTGGCGTTGGCCTCCGGGGGGGGCCCGCCGCGGGGGATGAGGAGGAGCCCGAGGACGAGCAGGAGGGGGAGGAGGACGAGGAGGAAGCGGCGGCTCCCCCGGCGGCCCCGGGGGATGCGGCGGGGCGGGGGGGCCTTCTGTCCCCTTCCCTTCGCAGGGGTCCGGGCCATGGTCTCAGAGGAGGCCGGAGCGCTGGAGGAGCAGGAGGTCCTCGGTGCCGAGTTTGGCCCCCTGTTTGAACTGCTCGAAGATGCGCTCAGCGGTCTCCTTGTCCCCCTCCTGGACGGCGCGGCGGCGCTCCTCGGCGGCCTTGTGGTCGAGGCCCCGGAGCTCGCGCTGGAGGCGGGTGACCTCCCGGTGGGCCCCGTCTGCCTCTCCCTGGATGCGGAGGTGTTCCTGGTGGGCCTGGTCGGCCTGGAGGCGGAGGCGGTCGGCCTCCTCGAAGGCGGCGGCCATCTTGTGGTGGTGCTCCTGGGAGGTGCGGGAGAGGCGGGCGAGTTCGCGGCGCATCCCGGCGGCCTGGCCCTTGAGGGGGATGAGTTCCTCCACCAGGGCCTGGAGGGCCTGGTTCTGCCGGAGGGCATCCTGGCGGCGCTTCAGCTCCCGGCGGAGTTCGGCGATGCGCTCGATGATTTTGCGCTCCCGGTCGGGGCTGAGGACCTGGGTCTGCTGCTGGAACTCGAGGCGCTCCGTCTCCTCTTGGAGGCGGGGGATGGAGCCGTGGCCCCCGGTTTTCTCCTCGGAGGACTGCCAGCCGCGGGGCTCCGGGAAGTCCCGGCCGGTGGCCTCGACCTGCTTCTCCAGGTCCCGGATGCGGCGCTCGATGGGGTCCCGCTGCTCCTTGATGCGGGAGACCTGGCGGTTGTAGCCGTCCCTCTGGTCGCGGTGCTGGTGGGCCTGCTCGATGGCCTGGCGGACCTGGAGGTTGAGGGTGTCCCTCTGCTGGGCGGCCTGGGCGGCCTGGGCCCGGAGGGCGTCCCAGCGGCGCCGGTGCTCTTCCAGGGAGACCTCGAGGGCCCCGCGGTCGGCGGGGGAGGGGGCGGCGGGGAGGAGGGGTGATTCGAGGGCCATGGGTGTTCTCGTCTCTCAGGTGGGGCCGGGG
>JACQPP010000066.1 GCA_016207465.1 Methanobacteriota archaeon | reverse complement strand
GGGGGGGGGGTGGGGGAGAGGAGGGGGGAGGGGGCAAGGATATAAATGGTTCGGGGCAGTTGACGCTGGTGCGGGTGGTCCAGGACCTGCCTCCCTTCGTGGGGGCGGATGGCCGGACCTATCGCCTGAAGAGCGAGGACCTGGTGATGCTTCCGAAGACCAACGTGGATTCCCTGGTGAAGCGGGGGGCCGCCGTGCCCCTGGCGCCCGGGGGGCGGTGATGAGCGCATGGCGGTGATGCCGAAGAAGGTGCGGACCCACTGTCCCTTCTGCCGGAAGCACACCCCCCATGAGGTGGAGCGGGTGAAGAAGGGGCGGGTGTCGGGGACCACGAAGATTGCCCGGCAGAAGCGGCGGCAGTCCAAGGTGGGGAATCGGGGGAAGTTCTCCAAGGTCCCCGGGGGGGAGAAGCCCACGAAGAAGGTGGCCCTGCGGTTCCGCTGCTCGGTGTGCAAGAAGGCCCACCTGCGCGAGGGGTTCCGGGCGGGGAAGTTCGAGCTGACGGAGTAGCCATGGTGGGACGACGCCCGACGCGGAGCCGGTTCCTGCGGGTCAAGTGCCCGGGGTGCAGCAATGAGCAGGTGGTCTTCGGGAGCCCGAGCACCGTGGTGAAGTGCACCTCCTGCGAGGCCACCCTGCTGGAGCCCTCGGGGGGCAAGGGGCGGATGAAGGCGAAGGTGCTGGAGGAGCTGGAATGACCCGGCCCCGGAACGTGGGCCCCCGGCCGCGGATGCCTCCCCCCCGGATGCGGGCCCCCCCGTCGGGGCCCCCGGTGCCCCAGGATGGCACGTGGCCCCAGGTGGGGGAGATGGTGCTGGGGACCATCCAGGGCATCAAGGACTTCGGGGCCTTCGTCTCCCTGGACGAGTACCGCCAGCGGGAGGGGCTGGTCCACATCAGCGAGATTGCCCCCGGGTGGATCCGGAACGTGCGGGACCACGTGAAGGAGGGGCAGAAGGTGGTCTGCCGGGTCTACAACGTGGACGCGGAGCGGGGGCGCATCGACCTCTCCATCAAGGACGTGAACGAGCACCAGCGGAAGGAGAAGGTGAAGGCCTGGAAGAACGAGACCAAGGCCCGGAAGTGGCTCGAGCAGGTCATGCCCGCGGAGCGGGTGGCCCCCCTGGCCGCGGCCCTCGCCCCCTACGGGGGGCTCTATGTCGCCATCGAGGAGGCGGTCCTCTCGGAGCCCGCCATCCTCCAGTCGGCGGGAGTGGACAAGAAGGTCATCGAGAAAATCCAGAAGGTGGGGCTGGAGAACATCACCATCCCCGAGGTGGCCATCACCGGGATGCTGGAGCTCACCTGCCCCCGGCCCGACGGCATCGAGGTCATCAAGAAGGCCCTCCAGCAGGCCGAGGCCCCCCCCGACGGAAAGGACGGGGGGGAGAAGGGGGCCCGCCTCTCGGTCACCTACGTGGGGGCCCCCCGCTACCGGCTGAAGATTGTCGCCCGCGACTACAAGAAGGCGGAGGCGGCCCTGAAGGGGTCCACCGAGCGGGCCATCGAGGTGGTCCAGAAGTCCGGGGGCGAAGGAAAATTCACCCGGAAATAAGATGAGGACCAAGTTCTGGCGCTGCCCCCAGTGCCGCCGCTACACCCTGGAGCACACCTGCCCCCGGTGCCAGGCGGAGACCCGCAACCCCATCCCCCCGCGCTTCTCCCCCCATGACCCCTTCGGCCGATACCGCCGCATGGCCAAGCAGACCCCCGGAGAGGAGCAGGCGAAGTAGGCGGGCCATGGCCGGCGAAACCCCCCCGCCGCCCGGCAACCCGGGGCTGGGCCTCCTGCGGGGCGTGGCCTTCGCCAACGGGGGGGTCATCCTGGCCCTCGAAATCCTCGCCTCCCGCATCCTCTCCCCGGTCTTCGGCTCCTCCCTCGCGGTGTGGAGCAGCCTCATCGCGGTGGTCCTCGGGGGGCTCTCCCTCGGATACATGTGGGGGGGACGGAGGGCCGACGGCCCCATGCCCCGGCGGGCCCTGGGGGCCGCGCTGGCCTACGGGGGGCTCCTCACCCTGGCCATCATCCCCCTCCGCGGAGTCCTCCCCGCATTGCTCTTCACCGCGGGGGCGAGGGCGGGTCCCCTGCTGGCGAGCCTCCTCCTGCTCTTCGCCCCCGGCCTCCTGCTGGGGATGGTGCTCCCCCTCTCCACCCGCATGGCCACCCCGGGGCTGGAGAGAATGGGGCGCTCCGTGGGGGAACTCTACGCCCTCGCCACCCTCGGCTCCATCCTGGGGGCCCTCGCCACCGGCTTCCTCCTCATCCCCCTCCTCGACGTGACCCTCCTCCTCGCCCTTCTGGGGGCCATCCCCCTGGCCCTCTCCCTCCCCTTCCGCGGCCTCCGGGTGGCCCCCCTCGCCCTCGCCGGGATTGTCCTGCTCCTCGCCTCCCCCCGGGACCCCCTCGCCGCGGAGACCCTCTGGGAGCGGAACTCCGAGTATGCCCACCTCCGGGTCCTGGAGAGAAACGGCTCCCGCTACCTCCTCATGGACTCCATACTCCAGGGGGGCCTCGACGCGGGGGGCCGGGCCTCCACCCGCTACCTGGAGCGGTTCCCCGAGGCCGCCGCCCTCGCTCCACGCCATGAGCGGGCCCTCATCCTCGGGCTCGGCACCGGGGGCGGGGCCTGGGTCCTCCACCGGGTGGCCCCCCGGGTGGAGGTGGTCGAGGTGGACCCCCAGGTGGCCCGGGTCTCCCGCGACCACTTCCTCTCCCGCGTGGGCTGGGAGCCCGCCATCCACCTGGAGGACGCCCGAGTATTCCTGGCCACCACCCCCCAGCGCTACGATGTCATCGTGGTGGACACCTACACCGGCTCCTCCATCCCCCCTCACCTCGCCACCCGCGAGTTCGTCCGCCTCCTCAAGAGCCGCCTGGAGCCCGGGGGACTCGCCATCATCAACCTCCTCGGGAGCCCCGGGGGGGAGAGGTCCCGATTATGGAGGGCGGTGGCCGCCACCTACGCCTCCGAGTTCCCCCGGCTGGGGGTCAACATCCTCCACCCCCAGGACACCGTGAGCAACGTCCTCCTCCTGGCCACCGAGGGAGACACCGAGTTCCCCCGGGGATATCGGGAGACCCGGGACTTCGAGGGGGCCCCGGTGCTCACCGACGAGCGGGCCCCCGTGGAGTGGCTCGCCACCCCGGTGGTGGAGGAGATGTACCGGGTGACCGTGGCCTGGCTCCACAGCCCCTGGAATGCGTGAGACGCCCGAAAATCTCTCCATCTTCTCCGGTGCCGCAGAATTCTATTTCCGGCAGGAGGGCGGAGGGGTGGACGTGAACCCCCAGAGCCAGGCCTGGGTCCAGCAGAAACTGCGGGACTACTACGCGCGGGGGGTCCGGTTTCCCCCGGAGCCCCTGCGGCGGGAGTGGGCATTCATGGCCTTCGACCGCTCCATGGAGCGCCACCTCTCCTTCCGCAGCGAGCAGGCCATCCTCGACCACCTGCGCCTCCGGGCCCCCCTCCACGCCTTCTACTCCTCCGCCTACTTCCAGAGGCCCGAGGCCGACATGAAGCGCAAGGGCTGGCGGGGGGCCGACCTCTTCTTCGACCTCGACCTCGACCCCAAGGCGCTGCCTCCGGAGCAGCGCACCTACGAGGCCATGCTCGCCCGCGTCAAGGAGGAGACCCTCAAACTGCTGGCCTTCCTGGTGGAGGACCTCGCCCTCCGGGACCTCGCCATCGTCTTCTCCGGAAAGAAGGGATACCACATCCACGCCCGAGACCCCAAGGTGCTCCCCCTGGGGAGCGGCGCCCGCCGCGAGCTCATTGACTACGTGACCGCCAACGGCCTCCAGATGGAGCGCTTCCTGGGCTCCGAGCCCGAGCTCAACGAGGCCACCGGCCGCCCGGTCCAGGTGGCCCGCCTCCACGCTGAGGGGGGATGGGGACGCCGCCTCCAGACGCACATCAGCGGACTCCTTGACACCATCGCCGCCACGGAGGAGGGACCCGCCATCGCCATGCTCAAAGAGCGGTTCCACCTCACCGCCCCCAAGGCCCGCCTGCTCCGCAGGCTCGCCCTCGACCCCCGGGCCCGCGCCCTCTTCCAGCAGGGGGCCCTCGACCAGATTGCCGACTTCCCCTGGGAGCGGCTCGCCGAGGGGCTCCGGGTGGAGATGCTCGCCAGGCCCGACGAGCTCGTCACCGGGGACATCCACCGCCTCGCCCGCCTCGCCACCAGCATCCACGGGGACACCAGCCTCCGCGTGACCCCTCTCACCGTGGACCGGCTCCCCGGCTTCGACCCCCTCCGCGAGGCCGTCGCATTCGGAGACGACCCCGTCAAGGTGGAGGTCACCCAGCCCCACAAGATACGGCTCAAGACGGAGAGATACACCCTGGAGCCGGGGCCCCGCGAGGTCCCGGAGCACGTGGCCATGCACCTGCTGTGCATGGGGAAGGCGGAGGTCGCCTGACAAGCCGGTACTATCCCGGTGGCTGGAACTCCGCGAGGACCTCCTCGGGGTCCCGGTCGAGGGGCCCCGGGTGGAACCCGGCGAAGTAGTCCTCCACATCGTGCTCCCCCCAGCGGCGGAACTCCTCGGGGGTGTAGAGCGTGCGCATGAGGATTTCGACCCGGCGGGGGGGCTCCTTCCAGTCCCGCTCGGAGGTGGGCTCCATGCCGAGGCCCGAGCGAGGGTGCCCCAGGTCGGCGACGAGGAGGGCGAACTCCTCCCGGGCGAGTTGTTCGAGGGTGAGGAAGTCGTCCTCGTAGGGGTGCTCGCCGGTCTCCCACTCCTCCCCCTTGTGGCTGTAGGTCTCCAGGGCCCGGTGGAAACTGTGGAAGGCGGCCTCCATCCGGCCCGCCCGGTGGAAGATGTGGCCCGCCAGTTCGGCGGCCACCCCCGCCTCCATGACGTGGACTTCGAGGGCGGCCCGGCCCAGCCCGGCGGCCAAGTTCTCCAGGGAGACCCCCGCCTCGGTCCCGGCGGCCTGCTCCAGGCGGAGCCTCCGGTGCTCCCCCGCGCTCCGGGTGAGGCGGTGGAGCCACCTCTGGTACCACTCGTCCTGGATGGGGGGCCTCTCGGGGGCCCGGTAGAGGTGGAGGGCCTCGCGGGCGGCCGCCTGGGCCTCCTCAGGGCGCCCGAGGCGGCGGAACAAGTGGCTCTGGAGTTCGAGGTTCAGGACCAGTTCCTCCCGCTTCAGGGGGGTGTGGAGACCGGCCTGGAGGTGGGGCCGGGCGGCCTGGAGGTCCCGGAGGGCATCATCGGGCTCCCCGAGGAGGATGTAACCCGGGGCGGCGGCCCCCGGCTGGAGGCGGGAGAGACGGTCCAGGGCGTAGCCGGCGCTCCCGGTGTCCCCGGCCCGGCGGAGGGCCGCCGCGCAGAGCCCCAAGAGGCGGGCCTGGGGGTCGGGGCGGCAGCGGGCCCCCCAGGGGGAGGCGAGGCCCCGGAGGAGCGCCATGGCGGCGTCCATCCTCCGGCGGGCCTCATGGAGGACGCGGGCGGCCTCCCGGTGGGAGCCGAGGCGGGCGAGTTCGCCGGAGATGGCCTCCAGGACCCGGAGGTGGCTGCGGAGGTCGGTGGACCTGGCCCCGAGGAG
>JACQPP010000063.1 GCA_016207465.1 Methanobacteriota archaeon | reverse complement strand
GACCTGCGGGGGGACCGGGGGTGGCTGCGCTCCCGGCGGGCGGGGCTGGAGAGGGCGCGGAGGCTGCTGCGGCTGGCGGAATCCCGGGTGTGAGCATGGAGGCGGGGGACCGGGTGCGGGTGGAGAAGGGGAAGGCGGTCTATGAAGGGGTGCTGATGCCCTCCCCCACGGGGAGCCTGGTGGTCAAGTTGGACAGCGGATACAATGTGGGGGTCCGGCCGGGGGAGGCCCGGGTGACCCTGCTCTCGAAGGGCAGGCCCCCCTCCTCTGCGCCTCCCCCTGCTCGGCCCGACCCGAACCATCCCGCTGAAGACGTCCACTCCCGCGGTCGGGCCTCGTCCCCCGCGGCTCCCCGGGAGGGCCTCCCGCAGGTCTCGATTCTTTCGACCGGGGGCACGATTGCCAGCCGGGTGGACTACCGCACCGGGGCGGTGACGAGCCAGTTCACCGCCGAGGAGCTGCGGCAGTCCATCCCCGAGTTGGAGGAGGTGGCCCGGGTTCGGGCGGAGCAGGTCTACTCGATTCTCTCGGAGAACATGACCCCCCAGCACTGGGTGGAGCTGGCCCAGCGGGTGGCCCGGGAGATTGAGGGGGGCGCCCGGGGGGTGGTGGTGGCCCACGGGACCGACACCATGGCCTACACGGCCTCGGCCCTCTCCCTGCTTCTGGAGACGCCGGCGCCCGTTGTGCTGGTGGGGAGCCAGAGGTCCTCGGACAGGCCCAGCAGCGACGCCGCGCTGAACGCCCTGGGGGCGGTTCGGGTGGCCCTGGCGGACCTGGGGGAGGTGGTGGCGGTGATGCACGACGGGATGAGCGATGAGGTGTGCGCCATCCACCGGGGGACGCGGGTGCGGAAGATGCACACCAGCCGCCGGGACGCCTTCCATACCATCGGGGGGGAGCCCCTGGGGTGGGTGGAGCCGCGCAGCGGCAGAATCGAGCTCTCCCCGGGGAGGAGGCCCCGCGGGGGAGACCTGAAGATGCGGGGTCCCCTGGAGCCGCGGGTGGGGCTGGTGAAGTTCGTCCCCGGGGCCCACCCGGACCTCCTGGAATCCTATCGGGGGATGCGGGGGCTGGTGGTGGAGGGGACCGGCCTGGGCCATGTCTCCTCCAGTTGGATTGCCCCCCTGGCGGAGCTCTCCCGGGGGGGGATGGTGGTGGTGATGGTCTCCCAGTGCCTGGAGGGGAGGGTCTGCGACCGGGTCTACGACACCGGGAGGGACCTCCTCAAGGCGGGGGTGGTGGAGGGGGAGGACATGCTCCCGGAGACCGCGGTGGTGAAACTCATGTGGAGCCTCGGGCGGGCCAAGAGCCCGGAGGAGGCCCGGGCCCTCTTCCGGCAGAACATCGCGGGGGAGTACACGGAGACATCGAGGGCATAAACCCGGGGGTTTTTGAAGTGAAAGCCCCCACTCTGGGCCATGCTATCCCTGCGTCCCCCCCACGGCGGCGGGCCCCCGGGTGTGGTGGACTTCAGCGTCAACCTCAACCCCCTCCCCTTCCCCCCCGCCTCCTCCCTGCGGGGGGCGGCGGTGGGCCGCTACCCGGATGACTCCTACCGGGAGTTCCGCCGGGGGGCGGCCCGGTTCTGCGGCTCCCGCACGGGGTGCATCATCCCGGGGAGCGGCTCCACCGAGATACTGCACCTCTTCGCCCGCACCCATCTGGGGCCGGGGGAGCGGGTGGTGGTGGAGAGGCCCGCCTATGGCGAATACGCGCGGGAGGCGCGGCTCGCGGGAGCCCGGGTGGCAGACTTCCCCCGGGGGCGGCTCCACGCCGTTCCCATGCGGGGGGTGCGGGCGCTCTTCGTGGGGAATCCCAACAACCCCACCGGGGACCTCCGCCCCCGGGGGGAACTCCTGGAGTTGTGGGACCGATGTCGGCGGGCGGGGACCCTGCTGGTGGTGGACGAGGCATTCATCGAGTTGAGCGACCCCGGGGAGAGCCTGGCCCCCCGGGCGGCCCGGGGCCGGGGGCTGCTGGTGGTGCGGAGCCTCACCAAGTCTTTCGCCATCCCGGGGCTCCGGGTGGGATACGGGGTGGCCTCCCCCGACCTCTATCCCTGGCTGGAGGGGGCCCGATGCCCCTGGAACCTCTCCGGGCCAGGGGAGGCGGCGGCCCTCCGCTGCTTCCAGGGGGGCCGGAGCCACCTGGCCCGCTCCCGCCGCTACATCGAGGGGGCGCGGGGGGAGATGGCCCGGGGCCTCTCCACCATCCCCGGGGTCTGGGTCCACCCGGGGCGGGCCAACTTCCTCCTCCTCGACACCCCCCGGTCCGCGCGGCGGGTGGCCCATGACCTCCTGCGCCGGGGGCTCCGGGTGCGGGACTGCACCTCCTTTGGCCTCCCCCGCTCCATCCGGGTGGCGGTGCTCCGCCGCGTGCAGAACCGCCGCCTCATCGAGGCCCTGCGGCAGGCAGTTCGGGCCTGAAGACAATGCTGGCCGACCTCGCCATCCTCCTGGGGACACTGCTCCTCGACTTGGCCCTCGGGGAGCCCCCGGCGCGGCTCCACCCTGTGGTCTGGATGGGGAAAACCATCGGGTGGCTCCAGAGGAGATGCCCCCGGGGAGAGGAGGAGGGCTGTGGATACCTGCTGGCCCTCGGGCTCCCCCTGGCGGCCCTCCTCGGAGGAGGGCTCCTCATCTACCTGGCCTCCCGCGTCCACCCCATCGCCGGGGTCCTGCTCTCCATCTATCTCCTCAAGTCCACCCTGGCGATTCGGAGCCTCGCCAGGGCCGCCCGCCGGGTGGCCGAGCCCCTGGAGGGGGGGAACCTGGAGGCGGCCCGGGGGAGCCTCCCCGCCCTGGTGGGCCGCGACCCCCATGGGCTGGACCCGGGCCAGTGCGCCTCGGCGGCCATCGAGTCGGTGGCCGAGAACTACGTGGACACCGTTGTATCCCCCTTCCTCTTCTATCTCCTGCTGCTGCCCCTCGGCTGGGGGGTCCCCGCGGCCCTCGCCTACAAGATGGTGAACACCCTTGACTCCATGGTGGGATACCCCCACCTCCCCATGGGCAGGGCATCGGCCCACCTGGATGAGGCCGCCAACTATCTCCCCGCCCGCCTCGGGGCCCTCCTCCTGTTGGCCTCCCACCCCCGCCGGGCCCGGGAGGGATGGAGGACGATGAAACGGGATGCACGGCTCCCCGCCAGCCGCAACTCCGGGTGGCCCATGGCCGCCATGGCGGGCCTCCTGGGGGTCTCCCTGGAGAAGCCCGGCCACTACCTGCTCAACCGGGGGGCCCCCGCGCCGGGGCCCGGGGACATCCACCGGGCCCTCCGCGTCTACGCGGGGGCCACCGGGCTCCTCGCGGCGGCCGCAATGCCTATCACCTACCTGGTGCGATAGCCCCCCGCCCCCGGGAAAACATTCATCCCTTTTTCTTTCTTTTGGGGTGTCCAGAGACCTTTTCTTTCTTTTTCCGCAGAAAAAGAAAGAAAAGGGATTTGGGCCCGTAGCTTAGTGGTCATAGCGCCCGGCTCATAACCGGGTGGTCATCGGTTCGACTCCGGTCGGGCCCAAATCCATATTACGGGGGAGGTCCCAACACCTGGGTATGGCCCAGCAGTCGGTGGAGAAGGCGGAGGCGCTGGAGAAGCGGCTGGGGGAGATGGAGCAGCAGTTGAAGGACATCCAGAGCCTGATGTTCAACATCGCGGGGCAGGTGGACCTGGATGGGTTCAAGGCGGACCTCGAGGCCCGGTTCAAGAAGATGGAGACCCAGGGGACCGAGCACGAGCGGCGCATCGAGGGCATCGCCTCGGTGATGCGCGGACTGGAGACCCGCGGGGCCGGGGGAGGCGGGGGGGGCCAGGCGGACGAGGGCTACCTGGGCTCGCGCCTCACCAAGCTGGAGTCGGCCCTCTCCGGGCTCCGGGACTTCGAGAAGGCCTTCGCCACCGCCCAGGAGATGATCAAGAACCTCAAGGTGGAAACCGACGTCATCAAGAACGAGGAGCTGGACAAGGTCCGCAAGCTCATTGACACCAAGATTTCCTTCATCCCCGTCAAACTCGACGAGTTCCGCCGGGCCCTCAAGGAGGAGGACCTGGTGAAACTCCGCACCGAACTCCTCGAGCGCATCAAGAAACTGGAGGCGGCCCAGGCGGAGGCAGGGGGGAAGAAGAAGGGGGGACTGCTGGGGAAGTAGCGGGCCCACGACCTCGACATGGAGGAGCGATACACGGGGGACGATGGCGGGGTCTCCCCCGTCATCGGCACCATCCTGATGGTGGCCATCACGGTCATCCTGGCGGCCATCATCGCTGGGACGACACTCCCCCTGGCGGGCAAGGTCACCACGGCCCCCATCGCCAGCATCACCGTGAACGCCACCGATGGTCCGGGCACCAGGGACGCCGTCGGGTTCACCCACCACGGCGGGGACGGCATCAAGATGTCCGAAGTGCAGGTGGTCATCTCCTTCGAGAACGGCTCGTCGTGGACCTCCCTGGGCCCCGTCACCACCACCCCGGAGAGCCTCGATGTGGGCGAGACCATGACCTGCTCCCCTGCGCTGGCCACTCCCGCCTGCAGCATTGACGCCACCCCCCTGGTGGGCGCCTCGACATCGGGGGCCATCAACTTCGCCGCCGGGGACCGGCTCGTGGTGAGGATGGTCCACAGCCCCTCCCGGAAGGCCATCCTCGACACCGTGGTGACCGCCTCTTAAGGGAGCCCGGGACGCGATAGAAAATTCGGTCCAGTCGAAGGAGTTTCAGGGGACCCGGTTCTTATCCCTGTTTGGCCTCTCAATCCTGCAACCTTCAGGGGCCCCAACCCCCTGTAATCGAAAGATTTTC
>JACQPP010000062.1 GCA_016207465.1 Methanobacteriota archaeon | reverse complement strand
CCCTCCAGGTGCACCGGGTGCTCCTCCACCTCCTCCACCCGCGCCCCCACCTCCAGGGCGATGGCTCCCAGCACCTCCAGGGTCCCCCGGAGGCGCTCCCGCGAGACCCCCTTCAGGGACCCATCATCGGCAATCCCCACCACATAGAGGGCCACCCCCGAGCCCGCCAGCAGCCGGTGGTTCATCTGGCAGGCCAGGGTCTCCTTCCGGTCCCGCGACAGATGCACCTCCGGGGAGAGAAACTCCTTGAACTCCACATTCTCCCTCTCCCCGCCCGCCAACAACTCGTCCAACGCCACCATGGGAGACCCATAGATTCCCGAGGGAGAAGATAAAAATTCACCCCGGCCCCAGGACCGAAAGCCGTTAAACCCCCCCCGCCCATCCCCCGTTATGCCCTTCGCCCGCCTCGGGGACCTGACCCTCCACTACCGCACCCGCGGCCAAGGACACCCTCTCCTCCTCATCTGCGGCCTCGCCATGAGGTCGCGGGCCTGGCTCATGCAGGAGCGATACCTCCAGCGCCGCTTCCAGGTCATCGCCTACGACAACCGCGGCTGGGGCTGGACCGAAAAGCCCCCCGGCCCCTACACCGTCCCCCAGATGGCCCAGGACGCCCGGGCCCTCCTCGACCACCTCCACGTCCCCCGCGCCCACATCCTCGGGGTCAGCCTCGGCGGCATGATTGCCCAGGAGTTCGCCCTCCGCCACCCCGAGCGCGTGGACAGACTCGTCCTCGCCAGCACCAGCGCCCGCCCCGCCCGGGAGTCCCACACCCGGCTCCACCCGGCCAACCGCCTCCTCGAAAAATGGGGCCCCGTGCGCGGCTGGCTGGGACAATTCCACGCCTACCAGACCCACCACACCCTCGACCGCCTCCACCGCATCCGGGCCCCCACCCTCATCGTCTCCGGCAGCCGCGACCGCACCCTCCCCCTCCCCCTCTCCCGCGAGATGCAACAGCGAATCCCCGGGGCGCGGCTCGCCGTCCTCCGGGGGACCCACTGGCTCGTCGGAGAGGGAGGGGACGTGCTGAACCGGGTGATTGAAGAGTTTTTGCTGGACGGGCCACCCGCAAAGAGGACCTGACCCGGAAGGAAGCAGATTTTTGTATCCCCCAGAGATATTGGTGGTCGCGCGCCGGTGGTCTAGCGGTTATGACTTGGGCTTGCCAAGCCCAAAACACGGGTTCGATTCCCGACCGGCGCATCCCGGAGGGAGGCGCCGGGTTTCGACGAAGCCGCTCCACAGGCCCCCCATGGACCCCCGCACCTCCACCTTCGCGTCGGCCGCCGCCCTCGCCCTGGCCCTGCTCCTCCTCTCCACCCCCCTCGGCACACTCCTCGGCTGGCTCCTCCACATCCTCACCCAGACCCTCACGACACCCGGGGGCCGCATCCTCCACGGCCTCGGAAGCGCCCTCGACCTCCCCGGGGGACCCCTCCTCTTCGTCCTCGGGAGCCTCGGGGTCGCCCCCGCCATCGCCCTGCCGGGGGCCCGCCTGGGACGGGGGATGCGGACAACACCGGCAAAGCGCCTGTGAACCGCCCCGGCCTGAAGACCGGCGTGTCTTGGCTGTTCGGACCGCGAACATTGCGTATTGCCGACTGTGTTAAGCACGGAAGATAGTGGCGCTACGGGGTCTGCTCCCGTCGTCGCCGGAGGTCCTCCAGTTTCCTCTCGTTGGCTTCGCGGAGCTCCCGGTGGGCCCGGGGGGAGAGGATTCCGCTCCGGTGGGACTCCTCGATGGCGGCAAGGTATCTTTCTGTCTCTTCGATTTTCTTCTCCAGTTCATCCCGCCATGGGCCGGGCTGCCCGGTGGGCCTCTCGGGGGGCGGCGGCGCGAGAGTCTCGCGGGCCCCGGGTTCGGTCCGCCCTTCCCGTGTCTTGCCGCGGGCCTCAAGGACGATGGTCCGGGACCCTCCTTCCTGCGTCAGTTGCTCGACTTTCAGTTGGAGGTGGGCGAGCTCCTCCTTCTGCCGGGAGAGGTCTCGGAAGAGGCTGCGGGTCTCCTCGCCCCGGGCGTAGGCCTGCTCCTGGCCCTCGATTTTCCGCTGGAGGCCGCGGAGGGCCAACCGGATGTCGTCGAACTCGGCGGGGGTCCGGGCGGTCCACTCGGCGAGCTGCTGGAGCCGGGCGGCGAGGGTGCCCACCTGCTGCCGGAGGGCGGTGAGGTCCTCCCGGAGGGGGGCGAGGAGGTCCGCCTGGAGTTCGAGGGCGGCCACGCGGTGGGGGAGGACGCGAAGGTCCTCGGGGACAGGGGGGGAAGGTGTGGCGGAGGGCGGGGTGGCGATGGAGCGGAGGCGGTTCTCGATGCGGGCCTCGAAGACCTGGAGGGCGTCGAGTTCGCGTTCGAGGACCTCGAGCTTGGCCCCGATGTCCGGGTCCCGGGGGCGGTCCTCCGGGGGTCCGGGTACGGGGCGGCTCCTCCTCCACCGCCACCCGAGCCCGGCGAGGCCTGTGGCCGCCAGGGCGGCGGCCAGCAGCAGGGGGACCAGGGGGAATGGGTCGCGGGGTTCGAGGCGGGTCTCCAGGTTGCGGGTGCGGTCGGCGGTGATGGTGGCGTTCTCTTGGCGGTCTCGGTAGCCCTCCTTGCGGAGGAGCAGGGTGTGGGTGGCGGCGGGGAAGTCGGTGAGGGAGATAGGGGTATGGCCGAGGAGGGTATCGTTGAGGTAGACGCGGGCCCCGGGGGGCTCGGAGTAGAGGACGAGGGAACCCGTGGGAGGCTGCACGGTGACCTGGACGTGGTACCCCCACCGGTCCCCCACGAGGTCGGAGGTGACCTCCACAATGCCGGTGTAATTTCCCGGCGGGGCGGCGGCGGGGATGCGGCCATGGAGGATGGACTCGAAGCGGGTCCCCCGGGGGGCCTCGACGAAGTAGAGGACGGGGGGCGTGAGGGCGAGCCAGCGGCTCACGGGGCCGGTGAGGTTGAGAGCCAGGGTGCCGTTGCAGCCCGCCGGGTGGGTGCAGCGGGTGACCTCAAAGGTCTTGGAGACCTCCCGGTCGGGCTTGGTGGTGAATGTGAGGTTGCCGAAGAGGCCTAGGTCGTCAGCGAGGGCTGGGATGGGGGAGAGGAGCAGGAGGAGGGCGAGGAGGAGAAGGGGACCCATGGAGGCGGCTCCGGATGGTTGAAGAAGTCCAAGATTATGTTGTGCACCATATATCCTCTTATCCTCTACCGTTGTGTGCTGGGGCAGGACTCTACCGGGCCCGGCGGCCCCCCCTCTTCGTCCTCGGGAGCCTCGGGGTCGCCCTCGCCATCACCCTGCCGGGGGCCCGCCTGCGACGGGGGATGCGGAAACTTTACAAGCCCCCAGCAGAAAGCCCCCAGCCAAGGCCACAGTAGCGCAGCCTGGGAGCGCAAACGGCTGAAGACCGTTGTGTCGCCGGTTCAAATCCGGCCTGTGGCAACTGT
>JACQPP010000004.1 GCA_016207465.1 Methanobacteriota archaeon | reverse complement strand
TATATAGACTGTATTTATCCCCATGGGAATTCGTTTTCGACGCGGTCCATCATCCGCGCGTAGAACTTGAGATACGAGTTGGCGAACTGGAGGGCGCGGTCGAGGAACTGGGTCCCCACCACGGTCTGGAGGGCGACCTCGGACTGGTTGAGGGCATAGGTGATGCCCGAGGTGGCGTTGGGCTCGCCGGTGATGTTGAGAATCTGGACGATGGTGGCGTTGGTGAGGTTGTAGACCTTCTGGGGGGCGGTGCTGTTGGCCTTGTGGATGGTGAGGCGCATGCCCCAGTACTTGTATCCCCAGTAGGGGTTGGAGAGGTCGGTGAGCTTGGACTCGTCGGCCCGGGCGGTGTCGAGGAAGATGTTGAGGAGGGAGAAGATGTTCTTGAGGGCCTTCTGGACCTCGATGAAGAAGTTGGCCCCGGTGTAGCCGGTGGGGATGGCGGGGCTGACCTGGACCCAGATGGGGTTGGTGAAGGTGTTGTAGGTGTAGGTTCCGCCGGCGACGAGGGCGGCCCGGTAGTAGGTGCCGTTGCGGCGGAAGGCCCCGGCGGCCGACGGGTAGATGTAGTAGCCGAACTGGTCGTTGGAGTCGGCCACGGCGGACTCCCCCTCGGAGGGGTAGTCGTTGACCTCGACGGCCCCCTGGCCGGAGACAGTCTGCTGGCCGATGACGACCTCGGCGGTGTTGCCGATGATGCCCCGGTAGACGTAGAGGGTGCCCGAGAGGTCCGTGAGGGCGTTGTAGGGGTCGCTGGTGTCATAGGAGACCCGGAGGCGGATGCGGTCGCCGTCGTAGAATCGGGACGAGGAGGTGTTGTCCCGGTAGGCCCCCACGGGGGAGGAGTTGATCCCGAAGGTGTCGCCCATCATGAGCCAGTCGCTCTTGTTGACGCAGTTGGTGCGGTCCATGTTGCAGCCGTCGAGGAGGAGGGACAGGCCGTTGCCCCCGTACATGTGGCCCTTGTTGATGGCCCGGGATATCTCGGTGCGGTTGAGGCGGTTGGCCCAGACTCCGTTGAAGACGGCGGGGTTGTTCCAGATGTCGTTGTGGTTGTCGGTGACGGCGACCCCCCAGATGTGGCGCCCCTTGAGGAGCTCGGTGACCCAGAACATGAGGTGGTCCCCGGAGACGCCGGGGGCCCCCTGGCCGTTCCAGTACTCCACATGGGGGAGGTGGGGGGTGGACTGGATGCTGGAGTAGTCCCAGGTGCCTCCGGTCCCGTAGGGGGGCCCGGGGTGGTTGATTTGTATCCAGGAGTAGGGCTGGGTGGAGGATTGGGTGTAGCCGGCCCCGTAGATTTGGTTGATGAGCTGGATGATGTCGGGGGAGTCGGGGCAGTAGATTTTGTTGTTGAACACGCACTGGCTGGTGGTCTGGGTGATGAAGTTGCTCATGTTCATGGTGTTCATGTGGGCGGCGCTCCCGGTGCAGGGGAGGTCCACCCCCCCGCAGAGGAACTCCTCCCCCTGGCCGTCGTTGGGGTTGGTCTCCTTGGGGTTGCCCTCCATGCTGGGGAAGCAGATGAAACTGTCGTCCGCGTTGATGTTGTTGCAGTCGTTGCGCATGTTGTTCCACTTGCCGGCGTCGGTGTCGAAGCAGGCCTGGTGGCTGGTGAGGGTGAACCAGGCCTTCCCGGCGCCGAAGATGGCCACCGTCTGGTCGCGGAGGGTGTAGAGGCTGTTGAGGGTGTGGGGGCCGTGGCAGGAGAGGCCGAAGAAGCCGTCGTCGTATTCGCTGTGGAGGTGGAGGTCCCCGAAGTACCAGGAGCCGATGCTGGTGTTGTTGGGGGGACCGGGGGTGGGGAAGGTGGTCCCCTGGGCGACCCCGACGAGGCCGGAGCCCAGGAGGCGGGCGAGGCCCTCGGAGCCCCCGCTGGTCGAGGGGGCGGGGGGCAGGGTGGCGGAGAGGGGGGCCGGGGGCTCCAGGACCGGGGGGAGGACCTTGACCTTGATGTCCCTGCCGGTCTCCTTCGTCTTCCCCTTCTCGTCCTTGTAGTCCACGCGGAGGGAGAGGGTGGCCTCGGCCCCCGGCTCGAAGGTGTCGAATAATTCAGAGGTGTTCAGCCGGAGTTTGCCGTTGTATCCGCCGCGGTATGCCTTGAGTTCCAGGTCGTAGAGGCGGAGGACGTGGTCGGCGTCCCAGTTGTGCTGCCACCCCTTGGGGCGGTCGGACATATAGGCTCTCTTTGTCTTCATCTCCTTGACCTCCCGCTCCAGGAGGGAGGAGAGGGTGCGGGAGAGGCCGACCTCCTCGATGCTCCGGTTCTTCTCCTTGTGGCGGACGCGGACCTTCTCCAGGGTGAGGGTCTTGTCCTTGGGGCCCGCGTGGGTCAGTTGGTAGGACTTCTGGAATTCCCCCGGCTGGCGGACGTAGATGAGGGTGTCGTTCTCATAGATGGCGATGTCGATTCGGGAGTCCTTGGTCCCGTCGTCGGGTTCCTCCAGGGGGACCCCTTTCTTGTCCCGTTTGGGGCCGATGTACATGAGGGAGTCGTTGGGGTTCTCCTTCTGGGCCTCGAAGGGCTTGGGCTTCTTGGGGGCGGCGGCTTCGGCGTGGGGGCCGCTCTGGGGCGGCGGGAAGAGGGAGGCGAGGAGGAGGAGGGCGAAGAGCGCCACGGCTGTGGCGACGGCAAGGTGGACCGTCCAGGGGGTGTTCTTCTGCATCCGGCGTGAAGGGGGCACCATAGGCTACCTCCTCCTCTTTGGTGAAATCCTTTTAGGGGGCGGCTGTGCCCGTCTCCGGGACACCCTCCAATAGAGCCCGACCGCCAGGGCCGCGATGAGTCCCGTGGCCGCAATCAGGGGCAGGGGGCTCGCTCCGGGTGGGCCAGGGGGCCGGGGGGTGCGGGGGGCCGGGCTCCGGAATAGCCTGGAACCGGTGTCGGGCTCCGCGGCG
>JACQPP010000068.1 GCA_016207465.1 Methanobacteriota archaeon | reverse complement strand
GGGCCATCGAGGAAATCCAGATCAAAGACCCCTCCATCCGCCAGTTCATCGTCCTCAAGGCCAACCTCCACAGCGGGGGCCACCACGCCAAACAGCAGTCCAAATCCCAGATATCGGTGGTCGAGCGCCTCATCAACCGCCTCATGCGCCAGAAGCGCAACACCGGCAAGAAACAGATGGCCACCCGCACCGTCCACGACGCCTTCGACCTCATCCACCGGCAGACCAAGCAGAACCCCCTCCAAATCCTCGTGGACGCCATCTCCAACGCCGGCCCCCGCGAGGAAATCGTCCGCCTCCGCTACGGGGGCATCGCCGTCCCCAAGGCCGTAGACACCAGCGCCCAGCGCCGCGTCGACCAGGCCCTCATGTACCTCGCCCAGGGGGCCCAGAAAGGGGCATTCAAATCCAAGAGGAGCCTCCCGGAGAGCCTCGCCGGAGAACTCATCGCCGCCGCCAAATTCGACGTCAAGACCTTCGCCATCAGCCGCAAAGAGGAAAAGGAACGGATGGCCAAGGCGGCCCGGTAGAGAAAAACACCATGCGTTTTCTCGAACCACGTTTCTTTCTTTTTTCCGAATGAAATCGCTTTTTTCTTTCTTTTAGCCGCCGGAGGCGGCGTTAGCCCGCGCCGTGGCGCGGGCGTGAAAAGAAAGAAAAAAGGGATTTGAATACTTTCACCCCGCTCTCGGCCCGGGGTTATGCCCCACACCCCCTGATTTCAGGTGAAAGATGGGGTCCCCACCACAACCCCCATCCCCCCACCCTGGAGAAGTGTGCAACCCCTATGGCCGAGACCCAGCCGACCGCCGCCGACCTCTCCCCGGAGCGCTGGGAGGCCTTCTTCGAGAGGTATTGCCGGGAGCCCCTCTTGCGGGTGGCGAGCCGGTATCCGGAGTCGCGGAGCCTCTATGTGGAGTTCCCGACCCTGGTGCGGTTTGACCCGGGGCTGGCCGATGCCCTTCTGCAGGACCCGGATGGGGCGCTGGAGCGGGCCCATGAGGGGCTGCGGCGGATGGCGCTGCCGGGGGTGGTGAGCCTGGATGGCATCCACCTGCGGTTCACGCGGCTCCCCGGGGAGAAGCCGGGGGAGGGGGTGCTGGTGGACATCCGGGAGCTCCGGAGCCACCATATCTCGCGGCTGATTTCGGTGCGGGGGATGGTGCGGCAGGCCCAGGAGGTGCGGCCCAGGCTGGTGGAGGCGGCCTTCGAGTGCAGCCGGTGCCGCCATGTGACCCGGGTCCCCCAGTCGGGGGGGCGGTTCCGGGAGCCCCTGCAGTGCGAGAATGAGACCTGCCAGAGGCGGGGCCCCTTCAAACTCCGGGTGGCCCAGTCCAAGTTTGTGGACGCCCAGAAGCTGCGCATCGAGGAGTCCCCGGAGGAGCTGCGGGGGGGCGCGCAGCCGCAGAAGTTGCCGGTGGAGGTGGAGGATGACCTGGTGGAGGCGGGGGTGACGCCGGGGGACCGCGTCCGGGTGAACGGCATCCTGCGCTCCTACCAGCGGATGAAGGGGATGGAGAAGTCCACCACCTTCGATTTGAGCCTGGAGGGGCTCTCCATCGAGATGGAGGAGAAGGAGTTCGGGGACATCGAGATCACGGAGGAGGAGGAGAGGGAGATTGAGGAGATGGCCCGGGACCCCCGGGTGTTCGAGCGGGTTGTCAAATCCATCGCCCCCTCCATCTACGGGTATGATGCCATCAAGGAGGCCATCGCCCTCCAGCTGTTCTCGGGCATCGCGAAGAACCTCCCCGATGGGGCCCGCATCCGGGGGGACATCCACATCCTGCTGGTGGGGGACCCGGGGACGGCCAAATCCATGCTCCTCCGCTATGTGACCCACCTGGCCCCGCGGGCGGTCTACACCTCGGGGCGGGGCTCCACGGCGGCGGGGCTGACGGCGGCGGCCATCCGGGACGAGGAGGGGCGGTGGGTGCTGGAGGCGGGGGCGCTGGTGATTGCGGACAACGGGGTGGCGGCGGTGGACGAGATGGACAAGATGCTGCCGGAGGACCGCTCGGCCCTCCACGAGGCCCTGGAGCAGCAGACCATCAGCATCGCCAAGGCGGGAATCACGGCCACCCTGAAGTCGCGGTGCTCCCTCCTGGCGGCGGCGAACCCGAAGAGCGGGAGGTTCAACCTCTATGATCCCATCGCCGCCCAGCTGGACCTGCCCCCGGGGCTCCTCTCCCGCTTCGACCTCATCTTCCAGCTCACCGACCTGCCCGACGAGGCGGAGGACACCCGGAAGGCCGACCACATCCTCCACTCCCACTATGCGGGGGAGCTGGCCGCGGCGGGCCAGCGGGAGGCGGCGGCGCGCGAGATGGTCCAAGTCCACCCGGACATCGAGCCCGAGCGCCTCCGCAAGTATATCGCCCACTCCAAGACCCACTGCTTCCCGGTGATGTCCCCCGAGGCCCTCCAGAGGTTCCGGGACTTCTACGTGAATCTCCGGAAGAGCGGGGGGGAGGAGACCGAGAGGCGAAACGCCCCGGTGGCGGTCACCGCCCGCCAGCTGGAGGCCCTGGTGCGGCTCGGGGAGGCCTCGGCGCGGGCGCGGCTGGGCCGGGAGGTCACCCTGGAGGACGCCGAGCGGGTCATCGCCCTGGTCACCCGCTGCCTGAAGGAGGTGGGAATGGACATGGAGACCGGCCGCTTCGACGCCGACCTCATCAACGTGGGCTTCAGCAAGACCACCCGCGACCGGATGCGCACCCTCCGCGACATCCTGCGGAGCCTCGGGGCCCACGAGCGGGCCGTGGACAGAGCCCAGGCGGAGGAGGAGGCCGCCGGGCAGGGAATAGACAAGGACCGGGCCCGCAAAATCATCGAGGACATGCTCCGGAACGGGGAGCTCTACGAGCCCGCCAAGGAGAAGGGGAAAGTGCGGTTCGCGGGAAAATAAATCCCTTTTTTCCTTCCGAGCGCCGGTCGAAAGAGATATTCCGCCGGGGGTCCAAGAGTTGCCTGTCCATGAGGAAAAACTCCCGTTCCTCTCTCCGCCGGGTGGTCCCGGCGGTCCTCCTGCTGCTCCTCCTGCTCCCCTCCCCTGCCTCGGCCCGGTCCATTGTGGCGGTGGATGTGGAGGGCGTCATCTCCCCCTCGACGGCGGAGGAGGTGCGGGGGGCCCTGGAGGCGGCCCGCGGGCGGGGGGCGGCGGCGGTGCTGCTGCGGCTGAACACCCCCGGGGGGCTGGCGGATGCCACGGAGGAGATGCTCGCGGAGATGGAGCGGAGCCCGGTGCCTGTGCTGGCCTATGTTCCCCCGGGGGGGCGGGCGTTCTCGGCGGGGGCCTTCCTGCTGCTGGCGGGCCACCTGTCGGGGATGGCCCCGGGGACCGCCACCGGGGCGGCGACCCCCATCGCCATGGGGGGCGGGGGGGTGGAGCCGGTGGAGAGGAAGGTGGTGAACGCCTTCGCGGCCCGCCTCAAGTCCATCTCGGAGATTCGGGGGAGGAACACCAGCGCCGCGGAGCAGTTCGTGACCCAGGGCCTCAGCCTGACGGCCCGGGACGCCCGGGAGCAGGGGCTCATCGAGGTCCTGGCGGAGAGCGAGGGGGAGTTCCTGCGGCAGGCCCACGGGCGCACGGTCCGGGTGGGGGAGCGCAATGTGACCCTGGACCTGGAGGGGGCCATGGTGGAGACCCGGGCCAAGGGGCTGCGGGTGCGCCTGATGGACCTCCTGGGGAACCCCCAGGTGGCCTTCCTGCTGGTGATGGTGGGAATCTACGGTCTCATCTTCGGCCTCGCGAGCCCGGGGACCTTCGTGCCCGAGATGGTGGGGGCCATCGCCCTCCTCCTGGGGCTCTTCGGCCTGGGGGTCTTCGGCGCCAGCACCCTGGGGGTCCTCCTGCTCCTGGCGGGCATCCTGCTGCTGGTGGCCGAGGTCTTCACCCCGGGGTTCGGCATCCTCTTCACCGGGGGGCTGGTCTCCCTGGTCCTGGGGGCCCTCCTGCTCCCCCGGCCCCCGATGGCGGAGCCCCGCATGTCGGGGCTCCTCCTCTCCCCGGAGTGGTGGAACTCCTTCCTCCTGCTGGTGCTGGGGGCGGTGGCCATCAGCGGGGGCTTCTTCGGCTTCGCCCTCCACCGGGCCCTCCGGCTCCGCCGCCGGAAGGCCACCACCGGGGCCGAGGAGCTCCTCGGGGCCCGGGCCCGCGCCGAGGGCCCCCTGTCCCCGGAGGGAATGGTGAAGGTCCACGGGGAACTCTGGAGGGCCCGCCTGGAGCCAGGCCACCCCCCGGTGGGAGCGGGGGAAGAGGTCCAGGTGGTGGGGGTCGAGGGGCTCCTCCTCCGGGTGGTCCCCGTCGCAGCGGGGCCGACCCCGAAATAGGGCCCTGGGGAATCTATTTACCCCCCTCTGCCCCCACCTCTCCTGATGGCCTCCTATGAGCAGCTCCTTGACCGCGCCTTCTCCCGGCTCCCGGAGACCGCCACCCGGAGGGAGCGCTTCGAGGTCCCCCAGGTGCAGGTCCAGCGGGAGGGGACCAAGACCATCCTGAAGAACTTCGCCGACATCTGCGACAGGCTGAACCGGGAGGCCCCCCACCTGATGAAGTTCTTCGTGGGGGTGGTGGGAACCAAGGGGGCCCCCGACGGCCCCCGCCTCTCCCTCACCGGCTCCTTCACCGACGATGTCCTCCAGCGGGCGGTGGCCACCTACGTGAAGGACTTCGTCATGTGCCCCTCCTGCAACCGCCCTGACACCCACCTCATCAAGGAGGAGCGCCTCACCTACCTCCGCTGCGACGCCTGCGGCGCCAAGCATGTGCGGAAAAACCTGTAGATGTACGTGAAGACCTACCGGGAGGGCCGGGACACGCTGGTGGCCGCCTGCGACCGGGAGCTGGTGGGCCGGGAGTTCCGCGAGGGGCCCCTCAAGCTGGAGGTCTCCGAAGGATTCTACAAGGGGGAGCCTGTCACCTGCCGGGAGCTGGCCGAGGCCCTCCGGGGGGCCACCATCGCCAACCTTGTGGGGGAGAAGACCGTCCAGTGCGCCATCGCCCAGGGGTTCATTGACGCCGGGGGAATCATCCGAATCCAGGGGGTCCCCCACGCCCAACTCTTCGTCCTATAATTTTTCTTTTTTCTTTTCGACCCGGTTTCTGCTTCGCAGAAACGGGGTCGCTTACGCAGTAAGCGACG
>JACQPP010000065.1 GCA_016207465.1 Methanobacteriota archaeon | reverse complement strand
TGGGACTGCGGCGGCTGCGCCGAAGGCGGAGGGGTCGGGGACTGCGGTAGCGGCAGGGGAGAGGGTGGACCCTGGCTGCACCCGGAGACCAGGACCGCGGCGGCGATTGCCAGGGCAAGGAAAAGGTAGGGCCGAAGGGGGTTCTCCCCTTCGGCCACTGGGGGGGCGTTGGGTTGTTCTGTCTTACTGGGCCGATAGCAGGAGTTGCTCGATTTCATCGATGCTCACCTTCTCCAGGGTCTGGTTGAGTTCCCGCTCCAGGGCCTCCTGGGCCAGCACCTCCGGGCTCCTGGCCTGGGCTGCCGGCAGCGGGGAGGCCGCGGGAGTCAGGCCAGCGAGGAGGAGGGCCGCGACCGCGGCTCCGCCGAGGCCGACCGCCAGCCAGAGGAGAGTCCGGGGCTTCATGGCAGGCGGTCGGTGCGGTTCTCAAGTCCTGGGGGAGGGCTGGAGGGGCCCGGTCCTCTCTGTCCGGGGTTGCCGGGTCCGGGGCCGGGGGGCCCGCGCCCCTCACCGGGGGCGCCAGGTCCTTGGCCCGGTCCTCCGGGTCCCTGGCCCGGAGGACCGAATCCCTGTCCTGGGGCGCCCGGTGGCGGGGGCGGTCCGCGTCCTTCGCCTCGGCTGTCTGCGCATGCGGGGTCGTTAGGGTCCGGGTTGGCGGTGCAGTAGTCCCGGATGAGGGCATCGCAGCGCTTGGGGGCGTTGGGCGAGGAGCAGTTCCTGAGGATTTCCTCGCGGGTGGTCCCGAGGCCGCTGCACAGGTCCGGCTTCTGCTTGCAGAAGGCATCGAGCCGGGGGGCGATGTCGGCGGGAATCTCCGTGTTCCGGCACCGCACGTCGTTGGTGTTGTTGGCGCAGAATCCTCTCTGGAGGGCGATGCACCGTATCTCCTTGGGGTGGGTGGCGCAGTACTGTCCGATTTCGGCCCGGCAGCCGGGTTGGGCGGGGTCGCAGCCGGTGGGGGCCACTCCCTTGCACGCCGAGGGGTTGGTCTCGCAGTACCTCCGGGCGTCCGCGCCCGATTCATCGGGTGTCGGAGGCCGGGGGGGCTGGAGGATGTAGGCGTTCATGCGGGCACCGTTGACTGTGATGTCTCCCGCCCACACCTCGAGGCCGCCCTTGCGGCGGCTGGCGAGCTCGAGGGCTCCCACCATCTTGTCTTTCTGGTAGATGGTGGCGCTGATGCGGCCGGAGCCCAGGGAGACGTCCTTGAGGCTGTATCGGCTGTCCTCGAAGATGAGGACTCCCACGGTGACCTGCTGGGCCTCGTCGAAGACCATGACGTTGACCGTGGCGACTCCGACGCGGACCACATGGAAGTCCGAGGGGCTGCCCGGCGAAACAGCGACCCCCATGCCGGTGAGCCCGAGGGTCTGGAACTCCGGCCGGATGTGGCGCTGCTCCACGACGGGGAAGCCGGGGCCCCCGGGTGTCGCGTTTCCGGTGGGGGAGGGCAGGGAGGGGGACGATGCCCCGCCGCAGTCCCGCGGACACAGGTTGGGGTCGGCCCTCTCGGCCGCATCGCACACCATGTCTCCGCAGGGCGCCAGGGGGTTTCCCCCGGCCCCGGCGAGTTCCGGGTCCGAGCCTGCTTGGACGGGAGCCAGGACCGCCACCAGGGCGATACTGAGGAAGACCCATGTGAGATTGGCTGGACTTTTCTTCGCTTCTTTCATGATTCACCTCCTGGGCCGCGGGGGCCCATGCTGTGGTTTCCACCCCTTGACGACTTCTTGGAAGGGTGTGGAGAGGTCGGAAGGCGGGTGTGTCGGGGTTCCATGTCTGTCTCCTACGCTGGCCGCGACCTGCGCCGCGCGTTCTGCTCCTCCACGGCCCGCTGGAAGAGCAGCTCCATCATCCTCTGGACGGAGACCCCGGCAATCCGGGCCGCGGTCACAAGTCCACCGCGGCTCCGGTAAACCTCGATGGCCTCCTCCAGGCGGTTCTGGCCCCCCATGGGGGTTGCGAGTTGTGCCTGGGGTGTGAATCCTGCAGGGCTTTCTTTCGCTTGCATGATTTGCCTCCTGGGCCGCGGGGGCCCAAGGAGTACTCGCTGGCTTCCACCCCTTAACAACTCCCTGAAGGGGTGCGGAAGTGTCTGAAAACGAGTGAAACCGGGGGCCGCGGGGGCCCCGGAGGGGAATCGGGTTCAGGGCTTTTTCCAGAAGAGCCTGTTCGAGCGCCCGATTTTCTTCTTTTCCACCAGGCCGGAGGCCTCGAGTCGCTTCACCATGCGGCTGACCTTGGCCATGGAGAAGCCGAAGGTCTCCTTGACCTCCTCCTGGTAGGCCTCCTGGCGGGTCTTGAGGAACCGGAGGACCTTCTGTTCGTCCTCGGAGAAGCCGCGGAGCCGCTCCTGGGTCATGCGCATGTGGAAGTAGAGGAGGAAGAGGCCGCCTGAGGAGGCCCCGAGGACCCCGGCCAGGACCTGGAGCCAGGGGAACGGGGTCGTCGGCGGGACGAAGGGGACTGAGATGGTGACTTCTCCGGAGGGATGGGTGAGGGTCCACCGCAGGGTGGCCCTCCGACCGTCGGAGCCGACGGTGGCGTTGGATGGGAGGACCCGGTTCTGGAGGAGGGAGACCCCGGGGGGCAGGGTGACCGAGATGTCCACCCGGTCGGCCCCGCCGGGGGGGCGGAGGGAGGCGAAAAAACGGTACTCGCCCCCCCGGGAGAAGATGGGCTCCCGGGTGGTGAAGGAGGCCCGGAGCTGGCGGCTCCCGGGGGGCAGGGTGACGGACACCAGGGAGCCCCCTCCCTCCGGGGTGGTCTGGAATTTCAGGGGCGAGGTCTCGTTGGTGACTCGCAGGGATGCGACCTCCGACGGCAGCCGGAGGTAGCGGAGGGTCTCGTTCCGGGGCGGCTGGAGGAAGCCGACCGTGAGCCTCTCCTGGACCATGAGGTCCTCCTGGATTTCGTAGTCCGCGGAGTACCGGATGGCCTCCTCCCCGCTCTGGGCGGCCGTCGAGAAGGCCACAAGGAACAGGGCAACCCAAGCGACTCCGGAACTCCTCCTCCAGCTGCGGGAGCCCATGGAGGCTGGGTCTGACGGGGGGGACTTAATGCTACCGCTTTTCCTATTTCTCCTTCTTCATCCCGAGGGCCTGGAGGAACTCGACGGGGATGGGGATGATCATGGTGGTGGCCTTCTCCTGGGTGGCCTCGGAGACGGTCTTGAGGTAGCGGACGAACATGGCGCCGGGGGTATCATGGAGGACCTGGGCGGCCTCGGCGAGTTTGGCGCTGGCCTGGAGTTCCCCCTCGGCCTCCACGATGCGGGCCCGGCGGTTGCGCTCGGCCTCGGCCTGGGCCGCCATGGCCCGCTGGAGCCCCTCGGGGAGGACCACGTCCTTGATTTCGACGTTGCTGACCTTGACCCCCCAGGGGCCGGTGTGCTCGTCCACAATCTTCTGGACCTGGGCGTTGAGCTTGTCCCGGTGGGAGAGGAGTTCGTCCATCTCCACCTGGCCGAGGACGCTCCGGAGGGTGGTGACGGCAATCTGGCTGGTGGCCACGTGGTAGCGCTCTACCTGGGTGATGGCCTTGTTGGCGTCGAGGACCCGGTAGAAGACCACGGCGTCCACCTTCACGGTGATGTTGTCCTTGGTGATGATGTCCTGGGGGGGCACGTTGAAGGTGATGGTGCGGAGGTCCACCACCACGAACTTGTCCACCCCGGGGATGCGGAAGAAGATGCCCGGCCCCTTGGCGGCCCCCATGAGGCGTCCGAGGCGGAAGATGACGGCCCGCTGGTATTCGCGGATGATGCGGAAGGAGGAGGCCAGGAGGATGAGGGCCAGGATGACGAGGATGAAGAGGCCTTCGATTTGCATGGTCTGTTTTCCCCCCGCCTTCGGCGGGGATGTTTTTCCCCTGCTCGCTTCGCTCGCAGGGGAAAAACATAAAGGTTGTGCTGGGGTTCGGGGCTCGGTAGAACCCATCTTTATGGAATTTTGGCGAGCGAAGCGAGCCAAAATTCCACGGGCCCGCGTAGCGGGCCTGTTCTTTCAGAACAGGGGGTATCGGCGCTCCAGGAACCCCCGCCAGGCCTTGGGCATCTTCTCGAGGACATCCTGGGCGATGGCCTCGGCGGTGTGGGCGATGTTCCGGAGTCCTCCATCCGCGTGCACTTCGATGTTGAGGGCCTGGGGCTCGTTGATGGGGGCCCCGATTTGGGAGACCAGGTAGCAGGAGGACTGCTGGATGGAGGGCTCCTCCTGGACGAGGCGGTCGAGAATCTGGCGGGCGGTGACGTTGTAGATTTTGCCCACGTGGCTCACCGGGTTCTTCCCCGCGGTGGCCTCCAGGGTCATGGGGCGGTAGGGGGTGATGAGGCCGTTGGCCCGGTTGCCCCGGCCCACCTGGCCGTCGTCGCCGTGCTCGGCGCTGGTGCCGGTGACGGTGAGGTAGTAGCGGCCCCCCTTGGGGTTGTCGGCGGTGTTCACCTGGACCCGGGTCTCGCGGCGGGTCTTCTTGGCCGCCTGCTGGAGGACCAGCTCCTCCATTTTCTTCTTGATGTCCATGTAGTCGCCGGCGTCGTCGATTTCCCCGGAGATCATGGCGCAGGCCACGGTGAGGCCGATTTTGTCCCGGTTGCGGACCCCCATGACCTTGATGTCCTCTCCCACGGCGGGGAGCCGCTTCTTCACCGCGGGGGAGTTGAGGAGCCGCTCGGTGTCGTAGACCAGCCGCTCGGTCTCGGAGAGGGGGGCGAAGGCCACGCCGAAGGAGGTGTCGTTGGCCCGGGGGATGTCCTCGGCCTCCTGGAATGTTCCCACCAGGTCCACGCTCCCCGGGTGGATGCGGTAGTCCACGATGAGGTGCTTCTCGGGGTCCAGGCAGCGGAGGGACTTCTTGAACCAGTGCTTGGTCCCCTCCACGGCGAACCTCCCGATGGGGACCCGGAACCTCTTGCCCTTCTGCTCGATGTCGCGGGTGGCCCTCCCCACCAGCATCAGGTAGATGGGATCGAGGATTTCCCCCCCGCCGAACCGGGCGTTGCTCTGTCCCCCCACCAGGACGCACTTGTCCACGTTGTGGTGAAGGACCCGGCCGAAGTTCTCCAGGTAGTACTCGCTGAGGGCGATGCTCAACTCCTCGGAGGCCATGTCGCAGAGGGTGTCGGGGTGCCCCTGGCCCTTCCTCTCCACGATTTCGATGGGCAGGCGCTCCACGAGGGTGCCCTTGCCCTGGTGGACCTCCACGGGGACGCGCATACGGGTTTGGCTACCTTTATCCTACCTTTATTAATACTTTCGTTGCTCTCGTTATCGGTGTCCCTGTGTCGTCGGATTCCACCCATCGGGTGTCGGGGGGCGGGGGGCTGCGGGCCCGGCTCGAGTTGACCCGCTCCTGGAACTGCGGGGTGGTCTTCGGGGGGGTCCTCCTGGGGGCCGCCCTGGCCCACGGGGGCGTCCCCCGCTCACCCGCGGTCTATCTGGCGGCCCTGGGGGCCAGCCTCATCACCGGGGCGGGCAACGCCCTCAACGACGTCTACGATGTGGACGTGGACCGGGTCAACAAGCCCGAGCGGGTCATCCCCTCGGGGCGGGTGGGCCTCCCTCGGGCCCGCCGGGAGGCCCATGCCATGTTCGGAGTGGGGCTGCTCCTCTCGGCGGTCAACCTGTGGACCCTGCTCATGGCGCTCCTCAACGCCCTCCTCCTGGCCTACTACGCCCGGGCATCCAAGCGGATGCTGGGGACCTCCAACGTCACGGTGGCCTACTTGGTGGCATCGGTGTTTCCCTATGGGGCCCTCGCCGGCCTGGGCATCGCCCTGCTCCCCGGGGGGCTGGAGAGGGCCCTGGCCCCCGACCTGCTGGTTGTGACCCTCTGCGCCTTCCTGGTGGGCTTCTCCCTGGAGGTGGTGAAGGACATCGAGGACATCCCCGGTGACTCCAAGGCGGGGGCCCGCACCCTCCCCCTCGCCTGGGGACCCGCGCCCTCCCGTAATCTCGCCATCGCCACCACCCTCGGGGCGGTGGCCCTCAGCCCCCTCCCTGGCCTGTGGGACCTCCACTGGGTCTATTATCCGGTGGTGGCCGCGGCCGACTTCTTCTTCCTCGCCTCCTACACCCGGCCCCCCAGCGAGGGACGCAAGGCCATCTCCCTCGGCATGGGGCTGGTCCTCCTCGCCCTCCTCCTCGGGGTCCTCCTCCGGTGAAATCATCCGCATATCTCCCCGAGTTGGGATGCCGGGTCACGGTGGAGGTGGAGGGCCGCCGGGTCCGGAGGATTGTCCTGGGGGGCCCCCGCGCCCCCGGGGCCGGACACCCCCTGCTGGGGGACCTCCGCCGCTCCCTCCATGGAGGGAGGGTTCCGGGCCCGTGGAAGCTATCTCGGGTTCCGCAGAAGCCGGGGGACTTCCACCGGAGATGGAAGCCGGACCTCTCCCCTCTGACCCCCTTCCAGCGGAGCGTGCTCCGGGAGACCGCCCGCATTCCCCCGGGGAGGGTCCTCACCTACGGGGAGGTGGCCCGCCGTATCGGCCGCCCCGGGGCCGCCCGGGCCGTGGGACAGGCCCTCTCCAGGAACCCGGTCCCCCTCCTCATCCCCTGCCACCGGGTGGTGGCCTCCCGTGGCCTCGGGGGATTTTCCTGTCGGGCGGGTCCAAGTGATGGTGCAGGCGGAGCCGCCCGACTTTCGACGAAGTCGGAAGTCGGCCTCCGCTACAAGCGGAGGCTCCTCCAACTGGAGGGGGTCGAGGTCCCCCGGCGCAAGAGGGCGAAAACCGGCAGACAGCGCCCTCGGGGCGCATAGAAGAGTTTTTCTTTTCTTCTCGCGTGCGATGCCAGCGGGGAGCCCATGCAGATACTCCTGGTCCACTCCGACTTCCTCCAGTACCGGGTGGAGCGCGCCACCAAGATGGCGGAGAAAATCGAGGACTCCCGGAGGGGGGCCCGCATCGAGGAGCCCCTCATCGCTTTCACCGCCATCGAGAGGCCCGACGAGAGCCGGGAGGCCGAGACCGTGAAGCAGGCCGCCGAGGCCATCCGGGACGTGGCCCGCCAGGTGAAGGCCCCCCGGCTGGTCCTCTACCCCTACGCCCACCTCAGCAGCGACCTCGCCCGCCCCGAGGCCGCCATCCGCATCCTCAAGACCCTGGAGTCCGAACTCCAGGGGGACACGGAGGTCCCCCGGGTTTCCCAGAAGCCGGGGGATTCCCAACGCAGTTGGGAGGTCCATCGGGTCCCCTTCGGCTGGTACAAGAGCTTCGAGATGCGGTGCAAGGGCCATCCCCTCGCCGAACTCTCCCGTTCGATTCGCCCCGGCGGGACCCCCGGGGCTCCCCTGGCCCCCGCCAAGGTCATCGCCGAGTCCGAGGCCCTGGCCCGGGAGCAGAAGCTCCGCTCCACCCTCCAAATCCTGGACACCCGGGGGAAGCGCCACGACCCGGGGAAGTTCTCTTACAAGGAGCACCCGGGGCTGGGGAAGTTCGTGCAGTACGAGATGGCGAAGAGCCGCGCGGTGGAGCAGCCCCCACCTCATGTCGAAATCATGCGGCGGCTCCAGATGGTGGACCACGAGCCGGGGAGCGACCCGGGGAACCTCCGCTACTACCCCAAGGGGAGGCTGGTGAAGGCCCTCCTGGAGGCCTACATTGGCCAGCGGATGTCCGCCTACGGGGCCCTGGAGGTGGAGACCCCGCTGATGTACGACGTGAACCACCCCACCCTGCGCTCCTACCTCGACCGCTTCCCCGCCCGCCAGTACAACGTGGAGTCCGACAAGCGCGACCTCTTCCTCCGGTTCGCGGCCTGCTTCGGCCAGTTCCTCATGGGGAAGGACATGGTGGTCTCCTACCGGAACCTCCCCCTCCGCATGTTCGAGATGACCCGCTACAGTTTCCGCCGCGAGCAGTCCGGCGAACTCGCGGGCCTCCGGCGCCTCCGCGCCTTCACCATGCCCGACATGCACACCTTCTGCGCCGACATGACCCAGGCCCTGGAGGAGTTCCGCCAGCAATACCGGCTCGCCATAGACGTCCTCCGCCACATCGGCATCGAGCCGGGGGACTACGAGGTGGGCCTCCGCTTCACCCGCGAGTTCGCCGACCAGAACCCCAGCCTCCTCCGGGACCTGGTGGCCGAACTCCAGAAGCCCGTGCTCACCGAGGAGTGGCAGGAGCGCTTCTTCTACTTCGTGGTCAAGTTCGAGTTCAACTTCGTGGACGCCCTCGACAAGGCCAGCGCCCTGGCCACAGTCCAGATTGACGTGGAGAACGCCGAGCGCTACGGCATCAAATACACCGACGCGGAGGGAAAGGAGCGCTCCCCCGTCATCCTCCACTGCTCCCCCAGCGGCGCCGTGGAGCGCGCCATCTACGCCCTCCTCGAAAAGGCGTGGATGGACAGCCAGCCCCCCAAGAACAAGGCCCCGATGCTCCCCGTGTGGCTCTCCCCCACCCAGGTCCGCCTCATCCCCGTCGCCGGGGCCCACACCCCTCATGCCCAAAAAACAATGGATGGTCTCGCCGGATACAGGGTGGACATGGACGACCGCGAGGAGACCGTCCAGAAGAAGGTGCGGGACGCCGCCATGGAGTGGGTCCCCTGCATCGCCGTCATCGGGGACAAGGAGGTCCAAGAGGGAAACCTGATGGTCACACTCCGGGAGGAGTCCACCACCAAGAAGACGACAAACCGGAAGATGACCCTCGAAGAGTTGCGCAAGGTGCTGGAGGAGAAGACCAGGGGGATGCCCCAGAGGCCCCTGCCGCTGGCGGGGAGATTGAGTGTACGACCTAAATTTATGTAAATGTAGAAACGTCAGTTTTCGGAGCCCTGGGAGATGTGCGTCTCGTGTTGCTTGCGCCACCCGTACCGGGTCATGCCCTGGGGCTTGACCACGTTCAGCGCTAGGATGATGAGCAGCACCGCGAGGGCGCCGACCGCGTGGGGGAGGTCGCCCCCGAGCCGACCGATACTGGCACCGTCTGCCTCCCTCGCCACGCCCGCGATGGCGCTCACGTCCCGCATATGCAGGAGCAAGATGGCGGTGGCAAGGCCGGTCAGGAGGAGCGAGAAGAGGACCCAGTAGTGCCGGAACACGCCCCATTTGGTGCCCAGGCCCATGACGAGCCCAGTGGCGAGCGAGGCGAGGGCCAGGGGGACGATGGCGTACCAGCCGACGAGTTCCATCGCAATCCATGCGGCGCGCACCGTCTGGGGGTCCCGGGCGGTCAACGGGGCGGCGGCTAGGGGCAGGTACGCGACGACGGCGCCCACCCAGCCGATAGCGAACGTGATGTGGACGGTGAGTGCGAACTTGCGGAGGCCGGGGGTCAGGGTCATGGCGGTTGCATCTCATGTTCTACGGAGGCAGGTGGCGGCCGGGGCCGTGGGGACCGCCGAGGCCGGTGAGGAGCGCGATGGCGACCAACAGGGCCAGAATAATGCCAATGGCGACGAATGCCCTCACCCAGCGCGGGGTGCCGGGGTAGGGAGGCGGGTCGGCCAGGGGCATGTCCATCTCTATTTCACCAAGTGCTCGAACATGGGTCCGAGGTGCTCCTTCAGCGCCGCTGCGAGGTCCTCCACCTTCAAGAGAGTGATGCCGGCGGTCCTGCTCCCCATCTGGTGGGTGACGACCGCGAATTTGTCCCCGGCCCGGATTCCCATCCCGCTCCGGAGGGCGGCGGGAAGGACCAGTTGGCCCCGCTCGTCCACAGAGACGACGGCTTCGACGCGCATGCCCCCGAGACCCGGTTTCCCCGTTGGGCGGCGGGAGCGCTTCGGCATTCCCATATCAGCAGTTACTGATTAATCAGAAAAATCAACTTAAACCTTTCTATTCCAAGACGCGGTCGGCTCTCTCAATTTTCCCATGCGAATCCGGGAGCCGTCCCTCCCGGAACCCCTAGGAGGAGCAAGCATTTAGTCCCCCTCGCCCATCCTTACTCGGCCATGGCCACCTCCCAGGACATTGTGGCGAAAATCCTCCCCCGGGTCCGCCCCTCCCCCCGGGAGGCCCGGGCCCTGGCCGGGGTCTGCCGGAGCCTGGTGGCCCGCGTCGGGGAGTTGTGCCGGGCGCGGGGCCTCCCCGCCACTCCCATGCTGGTAGGCTCCTCGGCCCGGGACACCTGGCTCCCCGGGGACCTGGACGTGGACCTCTTCCTCCTCTTTCCCCTCGACTGGACCAAGGAGAGGATGAAGACCGCCGCCGTGGGCATCGCGCGGCGGCTTGGGCCCCGGTGGACCACGCGGTATGCGGAGCACCCCTACGTGCGGCTCTGGGTGACGGAGCCGGAGCTGGCGGAAGGGAAAGGAGGTAAACCGGCATCCTGCGGCCCTCTTTTCCAGGTGGACCTGGTCCCCTGCTACCGGGTGGAGGACCCCCGGGGGATGGTGAGCGCGGTGGACCGCACCCCCTTCCACCAGCGCTACCTCGAGGAGCGCATCCGAGGGAGGGAGGACGAGGTGCGCCTCCTGAAGCGGTTCCTCTCCAGCGCGGGTGTCTACGGGGCCGAGCTGAAGGTGCAGGGGTTCTCGGGCTACCTCTGCGAACTCCTCGTCCTGCACCACGGGGGATTCCTCCCCGTGGTGGAGGCCATGGCCCAGTGGAGGCCCGGGGTCCGCATTGACCCCGGCGGGGCGGGGGCCTGCCCGGGCGGGGAACCCCTCGTCTTCGTGGACCCGGTGGACCCGGGGCGCAACGTGGCCGCGGCCCTCTCCCCCGAGAACTTCTCCCGCAGCGTGGCCCACTCCCGCTCCTTCATCGAGAGGCCAGGCCTCCGCCACTTCTTCCCCCCTGCTCTCCGTCCCCTCCTGCGGGGGGATGCCATCCGCCGGTTCCGCTCCCGGGGGACCCGGGTGTGGGCCCTGGAGTTCCAGGTCCCCGGGGAATTGGTGGACGATATCGTCTACCCCCAGCTGCGGAAGGCCGAGGCGAGCCTGCGGGAGATGGCCGGGCGGGAGGGGTTCCGGGTCCACCGCAGCGGGGTCCTGCGCATCGGGGGGGACGAAGGGGGGGCTCCTCCCACGGATGCTCCCCTGGGGAGGGCGGGGGTGGGGCGACAGCCTGCCTATGTGTTCCTGGAGTTCGAGGTGTGGAGCCTTCCCCCCATCCGGGACCACCCGGGTCCCCCGGTCTCCGATGCCGAGAACAGCCGGGTGTTCCAGGCGAAGCACCGGGGCCGCCCGCTGCGAATCGAAGAGGGCCGCTGGGTGGCCGAGGTCCCCCGCCGTTACACGCGGGCCGAGGAGGCCCTCCGGGGGGAGGCGGGCCGATGTGGATTGGGGCGGGACCTGGCCCGGTGTCCCCGGCGGCTGGTCCCCCTGGAGCGTGTCCCCTGGGGGCCCGGGGTGGCCCTCTTCCTCCGCCGCTACCTCTCCGGCAGCCCCTGACCCATGACCTTCGATCCCCGGGCCCCCGGCGGGGGCCCCCGCGCCTACGAGTTCCGGTGGCACCAGAGCGACCGCGAGCGGGGCCGGTACGAGTT
This sequence comes from Methanobacteriota archaeon, assembly GCA_016207465.1. Classification (GTDB taxonomy): domain Archaea; phylum Halobacteriota; class Syntropharchaeia; order JACQPP01; family JACQPP01; genus JACQPP01. Next base: position 762 of record JACQPP010000065.1, on the reverse strand, counting down.
CCTCACCGGGAGGGAGGGAGGGGCGGAGTGGGAGGTGGAGGTGGAGCTGGCGGAGCCCCGGCAGGTCTTCACCCTCCAGGGGCCCCCGGGGGAACTCCAGGTCCTGCGGGAGCGCAAGAAGGGGCTCCTCCAGGGATACTTCCAGAACATCCTCGACTTCCTGGTCCGACAGGGCAGGGGCTGGGGGCGGGTGGCGACCGCCTACCACCGCCTCAACGTGGCCCCATTCCTGCCGGCCACAGACCGGGTGTGGGCCCTCTACCTCGCCGGGGAGAGGCGGCCCGCCGCCTACGCCGAGGGGGTGGGCATCGGCCAGCTCAAGTTCCGCGACGGGAGGGGGAGGGAGATGGGGAAGGCCGCCTACCCCCGCCTCGACTTCCCGGAGGCCCCCGGGGGCGCCGTGGAGGCATTCTGCGTGGTCCTCTACGTCGTCTACGTGCGGGAGAAGCAGTTCGGGGTGGGAAGATGACTCTAGAATTCTCCGCCCATTCCACCCATGCCGCCCATCCCGCCGGGCATGCCGCCGGGGGGTCCGCCCTTGCCTCCGTTCTTGCTCATGGACTTGGCGGCAATCACGTCGTCAATCCGCAGAATCATGACGGCGGACTCGGTGGCGCTGCTGATGGCCTGGGTCTTCACGCGGACGGGCTCCACGACGCCCGCCTTGAGCATGTCCACGGCCTTGCCCTGGAACACGTCGAGGCCGGCGTATTTGTTGCCCTTCTCGTGCTGGCTTCGGAGCTCGACAATCATGTCGATGGG
>JACQPP010000064.1 GCA_016207465.1 Methanobacteriota archaeon | reverse complement strand
CCCCCTACCCTTTCTACTGGAACGAGGGCAGCACTTCCTTCCCGAACAGCCCCAGCGACTCCATCACCTTCTCGTGGGGCAGTTTCCCCGCCTGCACCAGCAGGAGCATCTGGGTGACCCCGATTTTCTCGTATTTCTCGATGGCGGGGATGAGGGTCCCCGGGGCGCCGACAAGGATGGTTCCGCTGGTGGTGAGGTCCATGGGGCGCTTCACCTTCAGGGGGTCCACGATGTCGCTGCGCAGCTGGTTGTAGAACTCGTAGCCCGGGGTCTCCCGGCCATACCAGGGGCGGAAGAGGCGGAGTCCGCTGTCCACGAAGAACATGGCCGCGGGGAGACCCAGCTTCATGGCCCCCCGGTCGGTGGGCTCGCAGTACATCACCGTGAGGGCCCCCACGTTCCTGTTGACGAACTTGCCCACGGGGCGGGCCGGCTTCCGGATGGCGTCATGGTAGGCCCGAACCGCGGGCTCCAGGTCCGCCGGGGCGTTGTAGCCGAAGCACAGTGCCCCCATGCCCCGCTCCCCCGCCTGGACGAAGGTCTGGGGCTGGGTGGCCGCCACCCACAATGGGGGGTGGGGCTTCTGGATGGGCTTCGGGTGGATGGAGCGCGGGGGCACCTTGAAATACTTCCCGTCGCAGGAGAAGGGGTCCTCCGTCCACATCCGGGGGATGAGCTCCACGGCCTCCTCCCACATGGGCTTCGAGTCCCGGGGGTCGATGCCGAACCCCTCCAGCTCCTCCCGGGTGATGGAGCGCCCCGTGCCGAACTCCAGCCTCCCCTTGCTCACGATGTCCAGGGCCGCCGCCCGCTCCGCCACCCGCACCGGGTGGTTGAAGTTGTAGGGCAGCAATGCGACCCCCTGGCCGATGCGGATTTTCTCCGTTCTCTGGCTCACCGCCCCCAGGAAGACCTCCGGGGCGCTCGAATGCGAATACTCGGAGAGGAAGTGGTGCTCCACCTCCCACACATACTGGAACCCCACCTCCTCCGCCAGCACAATCTGCTCCAGCGCCTGGTGGTAGATGTCATACTCGCTCCGGTCATTCCAGGGCTTCGGAGTCTGCAGCTCGTAGAGCAAACCGAACTTCATCGGTCCTCGCCCATCAGGACCATGGGAAAATGGAAAAGCCCTTCGCCCTCCGCCGAGAAAGAAAAAAGGGATTTGAGAGGGAGGAGGAGAGGGAATGCCCTCTCCTCTCCAGGTTGGGAGGTTGTGAAGCCGGGGGCCGCAAAAAGGGGGCCCCCGAGTTCAGTGGAAAAATTGGCCGCCTAGTCGATGCGGTCGATGAGTGTCTCGACCGCTTGGCTGGCGGCGGGCTGCCGGGAGAACTGGCCGGACTCGCCGGGTCCCAGAATCTGCGCGGACTGGACGCCCGTCATGATGGCCATCAGGCGCACCCGCCCCTCGAAGTTGGGGTTGATGCGGGCGCCCCAGATGACGTTGGCGTGGCTGTCCAGCTCGTAGGTGAGCAGCTCGGCGATTTCCTCCGCCTCCTTGAGCGTCAGGTCGGGTCCGCCGGTGATGTGCAGGAGACATCCCGTGGCGCCCCGGTAGTCGACGTCGAGGAGCGGGTGGTTCAGCGCGTGCCGCACCACGTTCTTGGACTTGTCGCGGTTGTCCTGCGGGTTCGTCTCCCCCCAGAGCATGACCGCCACTCCGCCGCAGCTCATGATGGTCCGGACATCGGCGTAGTCCAGGTTGATGAGCGACGGCTGGGTGATGGTCTCCGAGATGCCCTTCACCGTCTCGGCGATGAGTTGGTCCATCGTCGCGAAGGCGGCGTCCATGGGCAGGTTGGGGACGTACTCCAGCAGGCGGTTGTTGTCCAGCACGATGACGGTGTCGCACTTGCGGCGGAGCTCCTCCAGGCCCTCCTCGGCCTTCACCAGCCGCAGCCTCTCCACCCGGAAGGGCGAAGAGACCATGCCGATGACGATGGCCCCGACGCTCTTGGCCACCTCGGCCACCACGGGTGCGGAGCCGGTCCCGCTGCCCCCGCCCATGCCGGCGGTGACAAAGACCAAATCCGCGTCCCGCAGAACCTCTTCCAAGGTGTCCCGGGCGAGTTCCGCGGCCTGCTTCCCGATCTTCGGGTCGCCGCCGGCCCCCAGGCCCCGGGTCAGGGACTTGCCGATGAGAATCTTCTTGTCGGCCTTGCTCACGTCCAAATGCGTCTTGTCGGTGTTGATGGCGACGGTGAGGGCCCCGTTGACGCCCATGCTGTGGAGACGGGTCACGGTGTTGTTGCCCGCGCCCCCGCACCCCACGATGGCAATCTGGGGAAGCCCGAAATCGTCAATCTCCGTTCCGCTCTGTTGTCTGTCTTTCTCCGTCTGTTTCAATGCTTCTTGTACCAGTGATTGCATTCCTATCCACCCCCTCTTTGTTTGCTCAACCTCCCCGCCCGGTTTCCCGGAACAGGGTTACAGTTGGCGTTTTTTGGTGTGGAAGGGTTCCCCTTAACAGTATAAATACTTTCAGGCATCTCTATATTTCGGGACACATATGCGAACGCTCGAGTGGGATTCCAGCGGTCCGGGGCTGCGCCTCATCGACCAGACGCGCCTGCCCGGCGAGGAGGCGTGGCTCACCCTCACCCGCCTCGACGAGGTGGTGGAGGCCATCCGCACCCTGCGGGTCCGCGGGGCCCCGGCTCTCGAGGCCGCCGGGGCCTACGGGGTGGCGGTGGCCGCCCGGGAACTCCGCGGGGCCCGCGACTTCCGCCGGAAGCTGGAGGAGGCCGCCGGGGAGCTGCGAACCGTGCGCCCCACCGCCGTGAACCTCTCCCGCGGGGTGGACCGCGCCCTTGAGGCGGCCCTCCGGGGGGTCTCCCCCCGGGAGTCCTTTGACTTGGCCCTCGGGGAGGCCCACCGGGTGGCCGACGAGGACGTCCGGAGGAACCTCGCCATGGGGGGCCACGGGGCCGCCCTCCTCCGCGACGGGGACACGGTGATGACCTACTGCAACGCGGGGCGTCTCGCCACCGTGGACTACGGCACCGCCCTGGGGGTTCTGCGGGCCGCCGCCTCCCGGGGAAAACGGCTGCGGGTGGTCGCGTGCGAGACCCGGCCCCTGAACCAGGGGGCCCGGCTGACCTCATGGGAGCTCTCTCGGGACGAGTTCGACGTGACCCTCATCCCCGACAACGCCGCCGCCCACCTCATCCGCAAGGGGGGCGTGGACCGCATCGTGGTGGGGGCCGACCGCATCACCCGGGACGCGGTCTTCAACAAAATCGGGACCTACATGGTCTCCCTGGCGGCCCGGGCCCACCATGTGCCCTTCTACGTGGCCGCGCCCGTCTCCACCTTCGACCTGGAACATCGGGAGAGGGACATCACCATCGAGGAGCGGAGCCCCGACGAACTCCGCTGGCTGGGGGGACGCCGCAACGCCCCCGACGAAGTGAGGGTCTACAATCCCGCCTTCGACGCCACCCCCCTCTCCCACGTGTCGGCCCTCATCACCGAGCGCGGAGTCCTCCGCCCGCCCTACAGCCGCTCCCTCCGGAAAATTCAGGCCGGCAGCCAGGGGCGGCGGGAATAATGGGACTGGTGGCTGGGGTGGATGAGGCGGGGAAAGGGCCGGTCCTCGGCTCCATGTTCGTCGCGGGCCTCGCCGTGGAGGAGCCCCGCCTCGGCGTACTCCCGGGCCTGGGGGTGCGGGACTCCAAGAAACTCGCCCCCCGCCGGAGGGAGGCCCTCGACCCCGTCCTGCGGGCCCTCGGGAAGGTCGAGGTGGTGGAGGTCACCGCCGCCCAGATCGACGAACTCCGCAAGGTTCTGACAATGAACAAGATACTGGTCCAGTGCTACCGTCGGGTCCTCCAGGCCCTCCGCCCCACCCGGGCCATCCTCGACGCCGCCGACGTGAACCCGGGGAGGTTCGCCCGCAACGTGGCCCAGGGGCTCGATTTCGAGGCCCGGGTGGTGGCCGAGCACCGGGCCGACGAGAACCACCCCATCGTCTCCGCGGCCTCCATCATCGCCAAGGTCCGGCGGGACGCCTCCATGAGGGCCCTGGAGGCCCGAACCGGAGAGACCCTGGGGAGCGGATACCCCAGCGACCCCGTCACCCGCCGATGGCTGGAGGGGGCCCGCGCCCGGGGGCCATATCCCCCCTACGTCCGCTGCTCCTGGAAAACCGCACGCCCCGAGCCTCGCCTCGACCAAATATAGGCGTTCACTTGCAGGATGAAAAGGGGCCTTGGATGGACCAAAACAGGCTACAGTGGGTGAAGTTTAATATATAGGTAGGGGGTATAGTTATTATTGGAAATTTGGTATCGTCCTATCCATCCCCTCAAACCAATACCAAATTTCCACTTTTTCACTTGCCTTGAGCGGATGCCTTCGCCCGGGGCATCTCTATCTGCCGAGGAAGACCAGGAGGGCCGCCAGCATCTGGCTGAGGAAGATGGCGGGGAAGACCCCCGCGCCCCCCAGAGAAAAAACGGGCGCCCCATTCTTCTCCCGGTTGGTGGAGACGAGGAGGGCGGCGAGGCCGATGAGGATGCCCGGGGCCCCGGCGGCGAGCCCCAGGAGCCCCGCCCGGTCGGAGAGGAGGAGGGCCAGGGGGATGGGGAGGATTCCCAGGGCCGGGGAGGCGAGGAACCCGATGCCCGGCCGGATTTCGGCGAGGAGGTGGGTGGCGAGAGCCACCAGGAGCATGAGGGCCACCGCTTGGAAGTGGAAGGCCGCGCCCGGACCCATCCAGAGGATGAGGGCCGCCAGGACCACTGGCGCCCCGAACCCCCCGAGGTTCAGGGCCACCTTGGAGCGGTAGACCCGCTCTCCCCCGGTGGCGAGCCCCGCGCGGATGTCCACATGGTAGAGTTCCTCCAGGATGTCCAGCTCCGCCGTGCTGTAGGTGGGCTTCCGGCTCCGCAGGCCGTGGAACACGGGGACCTCCACGCTGCCCCCGAAGAGCATGGCCAGGAGAAGACCCGCCAGGAGCACGGGGGGCAGGGGGAGGGCCCCCAGGGGGGCCTCCAGGGCCACCACGGCCACCGGCACCAGCAGCAGGAGAAGGAAGAGGAACTCCCGGGGCTCCTGGGGGGTCACCAGGTACCAGGTGCGCTGGCCGAACCGCATCCGGGGGAGCCAGCGGGGGGCCTCCCGGGTCAGGGGTTCCATGCAGGGGGGAGGGTTTGGTGTTGGCGGATATATACTTTCTACCGCGAACATCGACGCCCGACGGCCCCCCTCCACCCGGCGGAACTTGAGGGGGCATATCAACTTCCCCCCCGCGGGGTGGGGGGGCATATATGCTTCCCCCCCTTGGGGTGAGGTCTGCGCAAATTCTTTTACTTCCTCCCTCTATGTTCAGCAGACATCATGCTCGGCGAAATCCCCTTCTTCCGGAGGGAGGGGCTCCAGAGGCGGGAGTGCGCCTCCTGCGGGGCCCGCTACTGGAGCCGCGACCCCGGCCGGAGGACCTGCGGGGACGCCCCCTGCGAGCCCTACGGGTTCATCGGGGCCCCCCCGCTCCGCCGCCACACCCTCGGCGAGATGCGCGAGGCCTATCTGGGCTTCTTCGAGAAGCGGGGCCACGCCCGCCTTGCCCCCTACCCGGTGGTGGCCCGCTGGAGGGAGGACGTCCTGCTGACCAACGCCAGCATCTACGACTTCCAGCCCTGGGTCACCTCGGGCCAGGTTCCCCCCCCGGCCAACCCCCTCGCCCTCTCCCAGCCCTGCATCCGCCTCGACGACCTGGAGAGCGTCGGGCGCTCCGGGCGCCACCTCTCCGCCTTCGAGATGATGGCCCACCACGCCTTCAACACCCCCCAGCGGGAGGTCTACTGGAAGGACCAGACCATCCAGTACTGCGACGAACTCCTCCGGGGCCTCGGCGCCCGGGGGGAGGCCATCACCTACAAGGAGAAGCTCTGGTATGGCGGGGGCAACGCGGGCCCCAGCGTCGAGGTCCTGCTGGGAGGACTGGAGGTTGCCACCCTTGTCTTCATGGACCTGGAGGTCCACCCGGGGGGGACCGTGGAGGTGGAGGGGGAGAAATACCGGGCCATGGAGCGCCGCATCGTGGACACCGGCTACGGCCTGGAACGATTCACCTGGGCCAGCCAGGGGACCCCCACCGTCTACGACGCCATCTTCCCCGACATCGTCTCCCGGGTCCGGCAGATGGCGGGCCTCGGCAGCGAGGCCAAGGAGCACCGGGACCTCCTCGCCCACGTGGCCCGCCGCGCCGGAGCCCTCGCCAACCTCCAGGGGACGAAACTCGCCTCCCTCCGCGCCGAGGTGGCCCGCGAGGTGAAGATGGACCCCGGGGAACTCCGCAAACTCCTGGAGCCCCTGGAGTCCGCCTACGCCATCACCGACCACACCCGCTGCCTCGCCTGGATGCTCCGCGACGGGGTCGTCCCCAGCAATGGGAAGGCCGGATACCTGGTGCGCCTCGTCCTCCGCAAGACCCGCCGCCTCCTCGACTCCCTCGGGATCCGGGAGAGCCTCGCCGAGGTCGTCCGCTGGCACCTCGTCCCTCCCAGTGGTTGGCCGCCGTCGCCCGAAGGGCGACGGCATACCGACATTGACAACCTGGAGACCCTCCTGGAGATGGTGCGCCTCGAGGAGCAGAGGTACCGGGAGACCGTGGAGCGCGGCATGCGCCTCATCTCCCGCCGCCTCGAAGAGGCGAGACAGGGAGGGGGCATCGGGCCCGAGGTGCTGGTGGAGTTCTACGACTCCCACGGCCTCGTCCCCGAATTGGCCCGCGAGGCCGGGGAGAAAATGGGGCTCGCCGTCGAGGTCCCGGAGGACTTCTACTCCCAGGTGGCCCGCCGCCACAGCCAGGCCGAGGCCCAGGCCGCCGGGGGGGCGAAACTCCCCGACACCACCGGCCTCCCCTCCACCCGCCACCTCTACCACGAGGACTTCCACACCCTCCGATTCACCGCCCGGGTCCAGAAGGTCCTCGGCCCCTGGGCGGTCCTCGACCAGACCGCCTTCTACCCCGAGGGCGGCGGACAGGACTGCGACCACGGGACCCTCCACGCCGGGGACCGGGAGATGAAGGTGGTGGACGTCCAGGAGACCCAGGGGGTCATCCTCCACAAACTGGCGGAGACCGCGGGGCTCTCCCCGGGCGCAATCGTGGAGGGCAGGGTGGACCCCGAGCGCCGCATGGCCCTCGCCCGCCACCACACCGCCACCCACCTCGTCCTCGAGGCCGCCCGCCGGGTCCTCGGCCCCCACGCGTGGCAGGCCGGGGCCCACAAGCAGGTGGACTCCGCCCGCCTCGACATCTCCCACTACCAGCGCATCACCCCCCCGCAGCTGGAGCAGATTGAGGGGCTCGCCAACGAGATGGCCATGTCCAACCTCCCCGTCGAGTGCGCCTTCGTGGAGCGCAACACCGCCGAGAAGAGGCACGGGTTCGTCCTCTACCAGGGGGGCATCCCCCCCGGCGCCGAAATCCGCACCGTCACCGTGGACGGCAACGTCCAGGCCTGCGGGGGCACCCACCTCCCCACCACCGGCATCCTCGGCCCCATCGTCCTCCTCCGCAGCGAGCGCATCCAGGACGGCGTCGAGCGCCTCGAATATGCCGCCGGAGAGGCCGCCCTCCGCCACATCCGCCGGCGCACCCGCCTCCTCGAAGAGGCCAGCGGCGCCCTCCGCGTCCAGCCCGAAGCCCTCCCCAAGACCGTGGAGCGCTTCTTCCAGGAGTGGAAGCAGCTCCAGAAGGACAAGGAGCAGCTCCAGGAGGCCGCGGCCCTTGGCCTCGCCGCCCAGTGGCTCCAGAAGGCCGAGACCCTCGGCTCCCGCCGCGCCGTCCTCCGTGAGGCCCGCGACACCCCCCCCGATCTCGCCGTGAAAATCGCCATCGAGCTTGGCCGCCAGGGGGCCCACAGCCTCCTCCTCGTCCCCCAGGGGACCGAGGTCAGGATTGTGGCCTCCGCCCCCCCGGGCGGGGACGCGCGTCCCCTCGCCAAGCTCGCCGGCGAAATATTGGGGGGCTCCGGGGGGGGAAAGCATAATCTCGCCCAGGGCGGGGGAACCCGTGTGGAGAAGATACCGGAAGCCCTGGAGAAGGCCCGCGTTCACCTCCGGGGGCTGAAATGAAGCCCGGGCTCCGCTGCTTCGACTGCCACCGCCCCGTCCACGCCGCGGCCAACCAGCATCACTGCCCCCGCTGCGGGGGCCTCCTCGACGTCATCTACACCGGCCTCCGCCCCCGCCGCTTCCACGGCCGCGGGGTCTGGAGATACAAGGCGATGTTGCCATGCCGCATCCCCCCCGTCACCCTCCAGGAGGGGGCCACCCCCCTCTACCGCTGCCCCCGCCTCGAAGAGGAACTGGGGCTCCGCGAGGTCTACGTCAAGCACGAGGGGATGAACCCCACCGGTTCCTTCAAGGACCGGGGCATGACCGTGGGGGTCACCATGGCCCTCCAGCTCGGAATGAAGCGCGTCGCCTGCGCCTCCACCGGCAACACCTCCGCCTCCCTCTCCCTCTACGCCGCCAAGGCCGGCCTCGACTGCGTAGTGCTGCTCCCCCAGGGCAAGGTGGCCCTCGGTAAAATCAGCCAGGCCATGATGCACGGCGCCCGCGTCCTCTCCATCAAGGGGAACTTCGACGCCTCGCTGAAACTGGTGGCCCAGCTCTGCGAATCCGGCGAGTTCTACCTCCTCAACAGTGTCAACGCCTACCGCCTCGAAGGACAGAAAACCGCCGCCTACGAAATCTGCGAGGAACTCGGCCGCGCCCCCGACCGCCTCGTCCTCCCCGTGGGCAACGCGGGCAACATCAGCGCCTACTGGAAGGGCTTTGATGAATTCCAGTGGTGGGGCTACGTCAAAAACCGGCCCCGAATGCTCGGCGTCCAGGCCCAGGGGGCCGCCCCCATCGTCCACGCCCACCAGACGGGAAAGCGCGAGGTCACTCCCGTCCGCAAACCCGAGACCGTGGCCACCGCCATCCGCATCGGAAACCCCGTCAATGCCCCCAAGGCCATCCGGGCCCTCCAGCAGAGCAAGGGCGACATGGTGGCCGTCACCGACAAGGAAATCCTCCAGGCCCAGCGAGACCTCGCCCGCCTCGAGGGCATCGGGGTAGAGCCCGCCAGCGCCGCCAGCCTCGCCGGACTCCGCAAGATGGTGAAGCAAAAAGAAATCGCTAGGGGAGAGACCATTGTGATGGTGACCACCGGCCACCTCCTCAAGGACCCCGAGACCATCCTCCAGGAGTGCGGAAGGCCCACCGAGGTCGAGGGGAACATGGGGGCGCTGAAGAGGGCGCTGCTGGCGTGAGGCCCCTCAGTTCGCCGGCCACGGTGGAACCACCAGCCCCCCGGGTCCCGCGAGGTATCCCCCCGCGTGGACCCCGCTCCCGAGGAGGGCCCACGCGAGGATGAGCCATGCGATGGTCGTCTTGGGCAGTTTCCTCCTCCACGCCGGGAGCAGGATTCCCGCGAGGGCGATGGGGTAGGTCCATCCCCCGGGCTCCGCCGCCCCGAGTATGAGTGCGGGGGTGTTGCGGGGGGCCTGGAGGGCGCGGCTCTGTCGTTGGGTGAGGGGTTCGCGGGCGGGCTTGAGGTCCCAGGGCTCGACCCAGTTGCGGGGTTCGGTGCGGAGGCTGCGGTTGGTGATGGTGAGAGTGTAGGATTGGCCCGGCTGGAGGCTCATGTAGCCTGTGGGGGCCCCCCAGAGGCGGGGGGTCTCGATGAGGGGGCTGTCAATGTAGAGGGCGGGGGGGACTCCGAGGGGGATGGCCGGTGTGACCCGGTATCGGCCGAGCTGGGCGGTCTCGGGTTCGAGGCGGGTGACGGTGACGGTGATTTGCTTCGCGTCGGGCTGGGTGGAGGGGAGGTAGGCGAGGGCCACGCATGTGGCGTAGAGGCCGGTGAGGATGAGGAGGGCGGTGAGGGCGGATGTGAGGCGGTGTCGCCTCATGGTTTCTCCCGGGCCCGGGCGGTCTCACTCTCCCCGCTGGGCGGCGTTGTGGGGATGTCTTCGAGGCCCCGCTGGGTAATCTGGAATTCGCAGGTGGCCCCCTCGGGCATGCTCCGGTGCTTGTGGAGGGTGGCGCGGCGGCGGCCGGGGGCCCCGGTTTTCTCGAGTTGGAGGATGGCCTTGGAGAGGTGCTCCACCACGTTGCCCCCGAGGGGCCTCACGCCTTCGCCGCGGTCGAGGTCGGCGTAGACTTGGTTGGTGAAGAGGGCGGGGAGGTCGTGTTTGCGGGCGACCTCGAGGAATCGGGCGAGCTGGCGGCTGAGCTCCCGTTTGAGTTCCATCTCGCGGTGCTCGTCGAGCTCGACGCGGTAGTAGAATGCGGCGGAGTCCCAGAGGAGGAGTCCCACCTTTTCCCGGGCGAGGCGCTCCATCTCCTCGAGGGCGGCCCACTGGCCGACGAAGGAGTCGGCCCCGTAGACCATGATGAGCCTCGCCAGTTTCTCGGTGTCGGGGTGGGACATCTGCTGGAACCTCTCGGGGGAGAAGCCCTCGGTGTCGAGGAAGAGGACCCGCAGGTCCCGGCGGGCGCACTGGAGGGCCGCCTGGAGGCAGAGGTTGGTCTTGCCGCTGCCGGGCTCGCCGAAGACCTGGGTGACCGTTCCCCCCTCCAGCCCCCCGCCGAGGATGGCGTCGAGGCCGCGGAGCCCGGTGGAGAGGCGCTTCACGGCCATCTACAGCTCCCCGAGGCCCCGCACCTCGACTCCGCCCTGGAGGCTGGAGCCCCCGCCGGGGGGGACGGCCGCAATCATGCGGCTGATGTTGTATCCCTCGCGGACCTGGCGGAGCCACTCGAGGCTGTCGGCGCGGGCCCCCTCGGGGAGGCAGCGGACGGCCTCGGGCTCGGGGCCGGGGAGGCCGTAGTCGAGGGTGTAGGGGACTCCGGAGGCGTCGGTGAATTCCAGGCGGCGCATCCACCCCCGGGCCCGGCTCCGGAGGCGTTTTCCGGCGAGGCGGGCCATCTCCTCACGGCTGAGGCCGAGGATGACCCGCTCGTCGAACATCTCGGCCCAGAAGCGGAAGGGGTTGAGGCGCACGTGGTCTTGGTCGGCGATGAGGAGGACCGCCACGGCCCCCTCGTAGGCCAGTTTGCCCTTCTCGCGGAGGTGGGCCCGGAGGGCCCGGGTGTCCTCGTCGTTGGCCTCGCGGATGGTGGCGCGGGGGATGCGGACCCCGAGGATGGGGTGGCCCAGGGTGCGGAGCTCGGCCCCGTGGTCGCGGGGCAGGGCCTGGCGGAACTCCCCGGCGGCCTCCTGTTCCCGGAGGGAGACGACGCCGGGGATGAGGCGTCGGTCAATCTCCATGGTGCGGGCGGGGCCCACGAGGAGGATGTGGTCGCTGTTGAGGACCTCCCGGGGGGGCAGCTCGCGGAGGAGTTCGGCCTTGGGCTCGGCCACGTAGGCCACCAGGTAGAACTCCCCCCCGCGCTCGAAGAACTTGAACGTTTCAGGGTCCATCATGCCATCCCGAGTGGGACGGCCCGGGTTAATGGCTTTTCCCCTTTCGTGGTTGGCCAACGCCATCCCTCTCCGGGGGTGGCGTTCAGGTCTAACGACGGGCGGGGGATTTTGGAGACTTTGCGGGGTATCTTTATTCCCGGGGGTGGGAAATCTGGGCCCCATGAAGGTCCTCATCACCGGGGGCGCTGGTTTCATCGGCTCCTCCCTGGTGAATCTTCTGTCCGGGGAGGGCCATGAGGTGGTGGTGTTCGACAAGATGGCGGAGGACCGCCGCGAGGGCCGTGTGTCCTATGTGCGGGGGGACATCTTCGACCGGAAACATCTGGGGGAGGTTCTCTCCTCCTGCGAGGGGGTCGTCCACCTCATCGGCCTCCCCGACGCCCGGAAGGCCCAGGAGCGGCCCCACCTGAGTTTCGACTTGAATGTGGTGAGCGTGGAGGCGGTGCTGGAGGCCCTGCGGGACTCGCCGGGGAAGACCCGTTTCCTCCTTCCCTCGTCGGCGGCCATCTACGGGGTCACCCGCACGGTCCCCATCCCCGAGGAGACCCCGGCGGCCCCGGTCAACGTCTACGGCTACCACAAGGTGGTGGCGGAGGCCCTCGCGGAGACCTACCACCGGTGCTATGGCATCGGGACCACCGTGCTCCGGCTCTTCAACGTGTATGGGCCCCGGGGGGCGGGCATCCTCAACCTGCTGGTGGACAAGCACCGCCGCGGCGAGTCCATCGAACTCTACGGGACCCGGCAGGTGCGGGACTTCATCCATGTGGACGATGTGGCCCGGGTCTTCGCCCGGGCGGCGGCCACCGACTCCCTGGCGGGACAGGTGGTCAACGTGGGCACCGGGGTGGGCATCCCCATCCAGCGGGTGGTGGACATCGCCCGCGAGCGCCTCCCCGGGCTCCGGGTCGTCTCCAGGGAGGCCCCGGGGGGCCAGGGGCTCTACGACTCCGTGGCCGACGTCTCCCGCCTGCGGAAGCACCTCGGGTGGGTCCCCGAGGGGGGAGACCAAAAACTCAAGTCCACCCTGGAGGTCCTCCTATCATGACACCCACCCGCGACACCCCCGCGCTCCTCGGAGGCAGGCCCGTCTTTCCCCGGGTGCTCCCCATCACCAAGCCCACCCTGCCCCCCCTCGCCTCCTACACCCGGGGGCTCGCCCCTCTCTGGGAATCGGGGCTCATCACCAACAGCACCCTGGTGAAGAAATTCGAGGAGGAGAGCCGCGCCTACCTGGGGGCAAACCATGCGGTGGCTCTCGCCTCATGCACCTCCGGCCTCATCCTCTCCCTCAAGCGCCTCGGCCTCCGGGGCGACGTGGTGGTTCCCTCATTCACATTCTCGGCCACCGCCCACGCCCTCGCCTGGAACGGCCTCCGCCCGGTCTTCGCCGACTGCGACCCCCATACCTGGGTGCTGGACGCCCAGCATGCCCGCGAGGCCATCACCCGCGACACCACCGCCATCCTGGGGGTGCACACCTTCGGCAACCCCTGCGACGTCCTGGGGCTGGAGGCCCTCGCCCGCGAGCGCAACCTCAAGGTCGTCTACGACTCGGCCCACGGCATGGGGGCCCGCGTCGGCAAGCGGAGGATTGGAACCTTCGGGGATGCCGAGGTCTTCTCCTTCAGCCCCACCAAACTCCTGGTGGCCGCCGAGGGGGGCATCGTGGCCACCCCCCACGAGTCCCTGGCGAAGGACCTCCGGAAGGGGCGCAACTACGGGGACCCGGGGACCTACGACTGCGAGTGGGCGGGGCTCAACGCCCGCATGAGCGAACTCCACGCCCTCCTCGCCCTCCAGAGCCTCAAGATGCTGGAGAAAAACGTGGAGCGCCGCAACCGCCTCGCCGCCCTCTACCGGAAGGAGTTGGGAAAACTCCCCGGCCTCACATTCCAGAAGATACTCCTCGGCAACCGCTCCACCTGCAAGGACTTCTCCGTGGTCATTGACCCCCAGAAGTTCGGCCTCACCCGCGACCAAGTGGCGAAGGCCCTCGACGCGGAGCACATCATGACCCGCAAATACTTCTTCCCCCCATTGCACCGCATGACCGCCTACCGCCACCACGCCCCTCCGGAGGGCAGCCTCCCCGAGACCGACCACCTCTCCCGGAACATCCTGAGCCTCCCCCTCTACAGCCACATGACCGAGGCCCAGGCCCGGGGGGTCGCCGCGGGACTCCGCAAACTCCACCACCACGCCCCCCAGGTGGCCGCGAAACTACAATGAGCCCTCCATCGAGGAGGCCGGGACCCGCGCTGGGCGCGGGGGCCCGGGTGGCCGACACCGCCCGCCTCTACCCCTGGGTGCGCCTCGGCCCGGGCACCACCGTGGGCGAATACTGCATCGTGGGCCACCCCACCAAACGGGCCCAGGAGGGCGCCGACTATGCGGCGGGCAAACTGGGGGAGGCCGAGCCCCGGACCACCATCGGTGCACACTCCATCCTCCGCAGCCACACCGTCATCTACAGCAACGTGCGCACCGGGGAGAGGCTCCGCACCGGCCACGGGGCATTCATCCGCGAGAACACTCTCCTCGGCCCATCCTGCATCGTGGGGACCCACGCCATCCTCGACGGCTATGTGAAGGTGGGCCGGAACACCTTCATCCAGTCGGGGTGCTACATCACCCAATCCACTCGTATTGGGAGTTACTGCTTCCTCGCCCCCCACGTCATCACCCTCGACAACCCCCGAATCGTGATGGGCGAGGGATTGCAGGGGATTACAATCGGGGAAGGGGTGCGGATTGGGGGCAACAGCACGATTCTCCCCAGGGTGAAAATCAGGGACGACTGCCTCATCGGGGCGGGGAGCGTGGTCACCCAATCCATCCCCCGCGGCTCCCTGGCCTACGGGAACCCTGCGAGGGTCATCCGCAGACTCAAGCGGGCGGAGATTGAGAAATACCGGAAGAGCATGGAGGGGTGGCGGTAGGCCCGCCCTTTATATATTCCCACGATAAAGTGGGAAGTGGTATGTCCACGGTCCACCTCGACTCCAAGGGCCGCCTCCTCCTCCCCCGCCGGGTCCGCCGCGCCGCCGGAATCTCCCCCGGCGAGGAGGTCCGCGTCCAGGTCCCCGAGGAGGGCACCGTCCTCCTCCGCCGCGTCAAGAAGGCGCCCCTGGAACGGGACCCATACCTGGAGATTCTGAAGAAGCCCGCCCACGTGAGCCGGGAGAAACTCCGCAAGTTCGACCTGGAGGCCCTGAAGGACGAGGCCTGGACCCCATGATTCTGGTGGACGCCAACATCCACATCTTCGCCTCCATCACCGAATACCCCGAGCACCCCGCCGCCGTGGAGACGCTCGGCGGGGCCATGGAGGAGGGAATTGCCACCACCCCCATCGTTCTCTCGGAGGTCTTCCACCAGCTCTACCGCCTCCTGGGGGCCGGGGAGGCCCGGGACCGGGTCTCCAAAATCCTCGCCTCGCCCCGAGTGACCTACCTCGAACTCAACCCCGAGGCGTTCCCCAAGGCCATGAATCTCTCCGTCTCCCACCGCATCCGCATCAACGACGCCCTCATCGCCCAGCAGGCCCTCGACACGGGGATACCGGTGCTCACCGACAACACCCGGGACTTCCGGAGGGTGGAGGGATTGAAGGTGGTCTCCTTCCGGGCGTGAGTTACTCCCGATACATGACCTCCTTGTAGGTCCCTCTCATTCCCCTTAGGACTCCCGCGGCGAACCCGAGGGTGTGGGGGTATCCCTTGGCCATCCAGAAGAGGATGTTGAGGGGGAGCAGATGCTTGTATCTGGCGTATTTGAGCCCCGCGCCGATGAACCTCCCGCTCCGGTAGAGGATGTAGGCCCCGGGGGCGAGGAGCAGCCACAGCAGAGGCCGAAGGGGGATGGCGAGGATGAGGAGGAGGGGGATGGATGTCCAGAAGCCGGGGATGACCAGCCGCTTGGCCCCGATGCGGTCGAAGCGTTGGCCAACGCCGCCCCGCGGGGCGGCGTTCAGCTCAAGTGTGCTTTTGCGGAAGAGGAGGGTGGCCTCGTTGTATCCGTCAATGTAGGATTTCCGGAGGGCCTCGCGGGTGGTGGGGGGCTCGGCGTGGGCCCACTCGGCCCGGGGGACGAACTGGAACCGGTAGCCCTTCTCCTTGAGCCTCCGGCCGAGGTCTATGTCCTGGCCCCGGAGGACCCGGGGGTCGAAACCGCCCACCTCGCGGACCGGGGCGGTGAGGTAGAGCCTCCCGCACGGGGGGGTGTAGCGGGGGTTGTGGAAGTGGATGTGGAGTTCGTTGTCCCGGAGTCTGCCCGCCGGCCGGGACTGGTCCATGGGGTAGTAGGGGCCGTTGCTCCCCGCGACCCCCGAGCCAAGGACTGAGGCGAGGTTCACGAAGTAGTCCGGCGAGTGGGTCCCGTCGGCCTCGGCGATGTAGAGGGCCTCATGGCGCACCTGGGCGATGGCGAGGTTGATGGCGCGGCTGGAGCCCCCGTGGTCCGCCTGGAGGAAGCGCACACGGGGGTCCCGGGCGGCATACTCCCGGGCGATGCGGGGGCTGGAGTCGGTGGAGCCGTCGTCCACCACCAGGATTTCCCACTCCCCCGGGTAGCGCACCCGGAGGAGGTTGTCGAGGCACCGGGCGAGGAATTTCTCCTCGTTGTAGACGGGGAGGATGACGGAGATGGAAAGGCCGGTCATGGTAACTGGGGTTTGAACTTCATTCCGGTCCCCTCCATCTCCCGCTCCTCCACATCTCTGCCGCCTCGGCCAGCGTGACGTATTCCACGTCGTGTTTTTCGAGTTCCTCCAGGACCGCGAGGAGCCTCTGGATGTTCTCCTCGGTGAGGCCGTTGGGTGTGGGTTCGCCGTCGTATTCGGGGGCGATGTGGGCCTTGGCGCTGATGAGTCCCCCCATCTTGGCGATGGCGGCGGCGCGCCCGGGGGGGCTCTCGTGGATGTCCCAGTTCTGGGGGATGTTGAGGAGCCCCTCATGTTGCCAGGGGTGGAATGCGGGGAGTTCCTGGAGACCCCCCTCGCCCCGGGAGACCTGGTGGGGGGCGGGGGGG
>JACQPP010000061.1 GCA_016207465.1 Methanobacteriota archaeon | reverse complement strand
GGGGAGGTGGGGGGGGCGGAGGGCCCGGGTGGAGACCCGGGGGGGCGTCCACTATGCCGAGGAGAAGGGGGGGAGCGTGCTCCTGGAGGGGGCCCCGGCGCAGGTGTTCTCCGGTTCGCTGGCCAACCGCCTACCAAAAGCTCTTTTAGAGGGGGAGCGTAGCGGGCGGAGAAGACGATGATACCCAAGGAGTCCCTGGAGACCATCGGGAAGTACGCCCAGGAGCTCCTGGTGCCCCCCCAGATGCTGGTCACCGAGTACGAGAAAATCTACCGCAGCAGCCACCTGGAGAAACTCGATGAGTCCACCCGGCACCAGGAGGCCCTCCGGGAACTCCGGCTGAAGTTCCTCGACCAGGCGAAGATCAAGAAGTTCCGGAAGGGACGGCTGGGATAAAAATCGATGGCGGAAAACCCCGTGTCCCGACAAGGTTTTATACCTCGGCCTCGCAGACTCTCTGAGGTTGGAGAATGTTCGACGTGGACAACGGGCTGGCCAAGGAGCTCTCCCGCACCCACGGCGTCAACCCCCTCTTCCTGATGGAGCTGGTGAAGCACTACGGCCCCGAGCAGAAGCCGGATGCCCTCAAGTTCCTCTTGGAGGAGAAGAACATGAGCACCAGCCTCGCCGAGAAGCTCATCCAGTGCTTCGGGGCCTACTGGCACCGCTACAGGAGCGAGCAGCGCCGGAGAAAGTCCATCTTTTAATCCCGCAAACCTTTTTATGGTCCTCGGGCGAGCGTAGCCTGCGGGCCATGGTTTCCTACGACGAACTCTTCATCCGCAAGGAGCAGAACGACAAGCTCTTCCTGGATGTCTTCTCCACCCTGGAGCAGCAGAAACTCCGGGCGGAGGCCCGGGAGTTCGCGGAGAAGGAGTATCTCCCCATCGCGGACAAGATCGAGAAGGAGGGCAAGTTCCCACACGACCTCATCCGGAAGTCGGGGCAGAGGGGCTTCTGGGGCACCCCCTTCCCCCGGGAGTATGGGGGCCGGGGGCTCACCACCTGGGATGCGTGCATCGTCCAAGAGGAGTTCAGCCGCATCGGGGCCGTGCTGTGCACCCCCATGGCGGCCTCCTGGTTCGGCACCTTCCCCATCCTGAAGGCGGGGACCCCCGAGCAGAAGAAGAAATACCTCACCCCCCTGGCCCGGGGGGAGAAGATTGCGGCCATCACCATCACCGAGCCCAACGTGGGGAGCGACACCGCCCGCATGGAGACGGTGGCCACGCCGGGGGAGGGGGGCTACGTCCTCAACGGGAAGAAGCGGTTCATCACCAACACCGGGGTGGCCGGGGTCTACCTGGTCTTCGCCATCACCGACCGGAAGGTGGACCCCTACCGGGGGATGTCGGCCTTCATCGTGGAGCCCGAGATGAAGGGGTTCGAGGTGGAGGAGCTCTACAAGTTCATGGGGTGGAACGGGGTCCAGAACGGGGTCATCAAGTTCACCAACCTCCGGCTCCCCCGGGAGAACCTCCTCGGGCGGGAGGGGGAGGGATTCAAGATTCTCATGAACGAACTGGACTTCGAGCGCACCATCGCCGCCGCGGGGAGCGTGGGCCAGATGCGGGGGGCCTTCGAGGCCTGCGTCCAGCGGGCCGAGCGCCGGGTCCAGTTCGGCCGCCCCATCAAGGACTTCGAGTGGGTGCATTTCACGCTGGCCGACATGGCCGCCAAAATCGAGGCCGGGAGCCTCCTCACCTACAAGGCGGCCCGCCTCATTGACCAGGGGACCCAGGCCAACATGGAGAGCGCCATCGCCAAGATATTCACCAGCGACGCCGCCATGGAGGTCACCACAGACGCCGTCCAAATCTGGGGGGGCGACGGATACCGCAACGCCTACCCCCTGGAGCGCTACATGCGGGACGCCAAGATTGTGCAAATCGGGGGAGGAACCAACCAGATTCTCCGCATGGTGGCGGGGCGCGAAGTCTACCGCCGCATCGGGCTCAAAGCCCCCAAGCCCGCCTGAACCCCTTTTCTATCTTTTGTCACGCCCCGGCTCTTCGAGCCGGGGCTAACGGAGGACCCCGGGTTGTCCTTCGGAAAACCCGGGGTCCTCCTACAAAAGAAAGAAAAGCGGTTCAATCCGGAAAAGAAAGAAAATGGCTTGACGCGTTCAGAACGAGACGTCTTCATGGTCTCTCTTTTTGTGCCATTTTCCCGTAGATGCTCGCCCACACTTCGTCCACCAGGTCCCCCACCGGGATGGAGGCCTCGCGGGCGGCGAGGAGCCCGGCGACCTCCAGGTCCACCAGCCCATCGAGGGCCTGTTGCTTGCGGTTGGTCCGGGCGATGGCCTCCCCCCGGGGGACCCCGAGGCGGGCCATGAGGCGGGTGAGGATGCGCTCGAAGGGGGCCCCGCCCCACACCGGGGGACTCGCTGGAGGGGGGGTGTCCTCCACGGGGTAGGTGGGCTCCAGGGTCTCGCCCCGGGGGGTGAGGAGGCCGGAGGCCCTGGCCTCCTGGAGGATGGACTCGGCCTGGGGCCGGGGGTACCATTTCAATTCGAGGGAGAGGGCCAGGAGGAATTCCTCGGGGGTGAGGCGGGGGCGTCCCCGGACCCGGAAGGGGGCGGCGACCACCGCCCGGAACTCCTCCATCGTCCCCAGGGGGGCCCGCCGGGGTTTAAATGGTTCTGACGCGGGGGGGACCGGTGCGGGCCTTCTGGAGGGCGCTGTAGACGCTCTGGAACATCTCGGCCGGGGGGGTGCGGCGGAGGCCCTCCATGTGGGCCAGCCGCAGGGTGAGGAGCCCCCCGCGGAGGTCGGCGCGCAGGAGGTAGAGGTCCCCCTTCAGGGGCAGGCGGCTGTAGGTCTGGGTGAGGTAGCCGTAGCGGACCCGGATGCGGAAGTCGATGGTCCCCTCGGCCTCCACGTCCGCCGGGGCCATCTGGCTGATGGGGATGAAGTCCACGCTGCGGTCGGTGACCTCCACATGGAACTCCCGCTTGGCCGCCACCGGGGTGGACTTCTGGTCGGGGAGATGGGTCTCCAGGGTGTCCGATGCACCGTCCACCGACCGGAGGGAGCGGACGACCCGGTCGAGACCGAAGGAGACCCTGAACCGCCTCTCGATGTGGGCCGAGGCGGGGAAGAGGTGGTAGACCCGCTTCCTCATGGGCTGGGGTGGAGACGGAGGGCGGGAAACCATGCCAGAGGGAGGGTTTCGGGATGGTGGGTTAAATATTTGTTGAGCCATCCACACCCAATCCGCCTGCCGAAAAACGATAGCGGTAGAAGGGAAGCCTATGAAGGGGCACCCGGTTCCATGGGACCGGCTGAGAACCGGAGGGGCATATATACTTCCCCCCCCCTTTCCCCCGGGGGGGGTTGGAAAAACATTCATAGCCCCCTGGGGCGAGGTAGGCCCCGCCCATCATGAAGTACCAGGGAGGCTCCATCCGCAAGCCCACCGGAGGCATGCGGACCCGGGCCCGGAAGAAGAAGAGGTTCGAGTTGGGCTCGGAGCCCACCTTCACCCTCCTGGGGGGGGACCGCCGGAAGACCGTCCGCACCCGGGGGGGCAACTCCAAGGTCCGCCTCTTCCGGGGGAACACCGCCAACGTCACCGACCCCAAGACCGGCAAGACCCGGAAGGTCGCCATCGAGACCGTGGTGGAGAACCGGGCCAACCCCTACTTCGTCCGCCGCAACATCATCACCAAGGGGGCCGTCATCCGGACCCCCCTCGGCCCCGCCCGGGTCACCTCGCGCCCCGGCCAGGAGGGCGTCGTCCACGCCATCCTGCTCCCGAAGGAAGGATAGACCACCCCCTACTGTTGCTTCCTGCTGAGGCGGTCGGGTTTGCGGTAGGTCCACCAGAGTTTCACGTAGCCGATGATGAGGGAGCCGAACCAGAGGAGGATGAGGGGGAAATCGGGGAAGGGGTCAATCGTTCCCGGGAGGAAGAAGGCGGAGTAGACCAGGAGGAGGGTGGCCGCCAGGAAGGCGACGGCGAGGGCGGTGAAATACCTCTCGAACTCCCGGTATTGGAGGAAGAGGCGGGCCTTGCGGAGCTCGAAGGTGTCCCGGAGGATGGAGGCGAAGAGGGCCACGGAGAGGAAGGCGGCGATGGCGAGGACCAGGATGGTGATGGAGATGACCGATGCCGGGAAGACCTCCTCGAGGACCATCGTCTCCCCCTCGCCCCCGGGGTTTAAATCCCTTCGTCAGTGGAAGATGTCGTAGATGCGTTGGGCCCGCTTTTCCCCGATGCCCTTCACCCGGGTGAGGTCCTTCACGGTGGCCGCGGCGACATTGGCGAGGGAGCCGAAGTGGTCCAGGAGGGACTGGGCGTGCTCCTCGCCAATCAGGGGGATGGCAGAGAGGACGATGCGCTTGTCGTCCCGGGTGGGGACCTCCCAGTTCCGCTTGCGGAAGTCGAGGTGCCAGCGCCCCTCCGGGGGCCCGTCGTTCTCCCCCTCGACCTCCCGCTTCACCTCCACCCGCAGGAGGGCCTCCAGGGCCGCCGGGTTCTCCGCGAGGACCACCGGGGTCTGGTAGACGAAGAGAATCTCCAGCAGGGCCCCCATCATGCTCGCGTAGAACCGCGCCTCGGCCTCCCCGGAACGCCGCCCCGCGAGGTAGTCCCCCAGGGGGCCGTCAATGACCAGCAGCCTCCGGCGCACCGGGTGGCCCAGGATTTCCCCGGCCTGGGCCATCCGCAGCAGCTGCTCCCAGAGGTGGTGGTTCCACACGCTCTCCACGAAGTCCCGGGGGGTCTTCCGCTCCACCACTACCCCCCCGTGGTCGGAGACGATGAGGAGGTCCCCCAGGGGCAGCTGGACCACCTCCACGGGGCCGAGGCGCTCCACCATCTCCAGGAACCGGGGTCCCTCCCGGTGGTCCACCAGGAGTTTCATAGACCGAATGCTTTCAGGACCCCGAGGGAGAGGAGGGAGACCACCACGACCTCCTGGAGGACCCCCAGCACGATGGTGGGAATCGCCACCTTCCACCGGACCCCGAACACGAACGTGATGAGGCACCCGGTCCACGCCCCGGTGAAGGGGGCCGGGATGAGGGCGGTGGCGATGAGCCCCATGGTCCCCGCCTTCTGGATGTTCTTCTTCTCCCGGGTCCACCGGAAGAGCCGCTCCAGGATGCGGTCGAAGAGCTTGACCCGCCGCAGCCAGCGGGTCACCGGCTCCAGGAAGAGAAGCAGGGGGAGGACGGGGGCCAGGTTCCCCGCCAGGGCCGCCAGGGCCGCCGTCTGCAGGTCCAGCCCCAGGTAGAGCCCCGCCGGGATGGCCAACCGGGACTCCACGAAGGGGCTCATGGCAATCACGAACACCCAGAGGACCGGAGGAAGCACCATCACACCACACCCGCCATCCGCAGTAACCGGCGGGCCCACATCAACTTTTTCCTCTTCACCGCTCCCACCCCGGGGTCGTCGAAATCAAAGCCCAGCAGCCGCACCCCCCGGGCCCCGTGGGCGAGGGCCGCGAAGACCGCCCGGTCCCCGTCGGTGAACCCCCCATAGTTGCGGAGGCACCCGAAGGGCTCCCCCTGGGTGGTCCCCAGAACCCGCTCCAAGCGCGACACGAAGGGGAGCCGGGGGACGTTGTCCCCGTGGGCGTGGACCACCAGGACGGCCCCCAGGCCACCGGCCCGCCGCAGGTCCTCCAGGCGCCCATCCAGATCGGAGACGATGAGGGAAGGCACCCGGTCATACTCCAGTAGCGTCGTGGTCGCCCCATCCGCGGCCACCACCACCTCCCCCGCCCGGAGCCCCTCCAGGTCCCGGGCGAGACATGGGGCCTTTCCGCACACCGCCACCCGGCGGCCCCGCAGGAGGGAGCCGAGGTCTGGGATGGGGCGGCCCCGAAGCAGCCCATCGAGGACCCGGGCCGACTCCGTGTCCCGCAGGGGGTCGAACCCGAAGTCCCGCAGAATCTCCCGGTAGATGGGCTCCCACACCGGCCAGGGGACCGGGGGCTGAAGCCGCGACGGACGGCGCCGGGCAGCGGGGGGAACGCCCATGGAGAGACATCGGCGGGAACCCTTTATCTGGATTCCCCACCTCCTCGACTGCGGAGAAGAGATGTCCCTCGAACCGTCCCCGGACCCCCAGAGGTGGGACCCCGGCTCCCCCGGGGGGACATCGGGTCCCCGGTGGGACGAGCCCAGTGCCCTGCGGGTGTGGAGGCTCATCGGGGTGCTCTTCGCCGGCTCCCTGCTGGTCCTCGGCTACCTGCGGGTGGCCCCCCTGCCGGTGGCCCCGGAGGAGATGGTGGAGTTCCCCCTCGGGCCCCTCCACTGGCACGCCAACGTCTCCCTCGTCATCCACGGGACCTTCACGGACCTCCCGGAGCCGGGCCCCGGGGAGCCCTTCGTGGGGGTCCCCACCATCCACACCCACGGCGACAACCGCATCCACATCGAGGGGGTCGTGGACTCCCGCGGGGAAATCACCCTGGGGCGGTTCTTCGACGTGGTGGGCATCGCCCTGGGACCCGACTACCTCTGCTTCAACAGCACGGGGAAAGGGTGCCCCGATGGAATCCGCGGCCCGGTCCGGGTGAGCATCAACGGCAGACCCCCCCCGGGCCCCCGGAACCACCTGGTGAGGGACGGCGACGAGATTTTGGTGCGAGTGGGGTGACACGCCTCCAAATTTTATCCACCGATTTATCCACAGATTTCGCAGATTACACAGATTACTTTTGTTGTTTTTTATCTGCGAAATCTGCGTAATCTGCGGATAATTATTTGACGGCCTCGGGGTATTTCTGGGCGTACCGTTGGGCCTCCTCGACCTCCCGGGGGTCGGCGAGGCGGGAGAGACCACCTCCCTTCCTGAGGCTGCGGGCGAGGCGCAGGAGCTTATCCTGGCGGACGCGGGCCTCGCGGACCTCGGCGGGGCCCGGGGGATGCCAGCCGATTCCGGAGCCAATCTTGTAGACCGCCTCCCGGAGGCGGGGGCTCTCGGGGTTCTCGTGGACATCCAGGAGGACCTCGTCCACCGTGGGGTTGCGGAGAAGCCGCTCCTGGAGCCGCTCGATGGCCCCGCTGATGACCCCGAAGAGGGTCTTGTACTCGTACTTGAGGGGGATGAAGCCGCTGAGGGTGACGGCCTCCCGCTTGTGCCGGGGGAGGGCGTAGAGGCTGGTCCACCGCTCGCCGTCCAAGATGGGGAGGCGCAGAATCTGACCGTCGCGCGCCAGCTTGCGGAGGTTGCGGTGGATGGTCATCTCCGCCACCCCGGTCTTGCGCAGGCTGGTGACCACCTCCTCGGTGGTCTTGGGGCCGCTCTCCAGGAAGCCGAGGAGGTCCACCATCACAGGGGAAGGTCGCGGGGAAAATGGAAAAAACTTTAGTGTGGCCGGGGCAGATAAGCATGGGTAGATTCCATGGCCTCCCCCACCCCCACCGACATCCTCAAGGAGGCCCGGAAGCGCCTCGCCGGCCTGGAGGCCGAGGTCCAGACCCAAGCCACGCGCAAGGAGACGGAGAAGACCCAGCAGAGGTTCGAGCGGCTGGAGAAGGAGCAGATTGCCCCCCTGCGAGAGCAGGCGGTGGCCCTGAAGATGACACTCCAGGTGGCCGGGGGCCGCCTGGAGGCCCTGGAGGCCCGGTTCCAGAAGGCCGCCGAGGCCCTGGAGGCCGTGTCCCGCGAGCTGAGCCGCTCCCAGGCGGTCCACCGGGAGTCCCTGGAGGTGGCCCGCCGGGGGCTCGAGCAGTCCCTGGAGCGGATGGCCAAGGTGATGGAGGAGCGGGTGGACGACCTGGAGGCCCTGGTGGAGGAGGGCCGCGCCCGGGGCCAGGTGGAAACCGCGGGGCTCCGCACCGAACTGAAGGAGCTGGCCCAGAAGATATCGGAGACCGTGGACGCGCGCCTCGCGGAGGTGGCCGCCGGACTCGAGGAGGCGCGGCGCCTGGGGACGCAGTATGCCCCCCGGGAGACCGTGGACCTCCTGGGGCCCCGGCTGGAGGGGCTCGGGACCAGCCTCGACGAGCTCGCCAAGCGGGTGGGGACCGTGGAGGCCGCCGCCCGCAGTTTCGCAGGGGAGAAGCGGCTGCTTCTTGCCTACCGCTCGGCGGTGGGAAAGGTCCTCGGAGAGATTGACGCGGTCCCCCGCAAGGAGATGGAGGACCTCCAGAAGAAGATGGAGGCCCGCCTCTCCCACGTGGGGGAACTCGAAGAGGTCATCCAGAAATACATCGAGGAGAGCGCCGAGAAAATCGCGGGGGTCTCCCGGGAGGTGGAGCGGCTCCGCGACATCAACCCGGAGGAGTTCCGCTTCCTCAAGGAGAAACTGGCCACCGTGGAGGCCACCCCCAAGGTGCCCCCCGACCTCCTCCAGCGCATGGAGAAACAGGAGCGGGCCATCGCCGACCTCACCCGCAGGGTCACCGGGGAGAAGGATATGCTCGCCGCCTACCGCACCTCCCTGGCCAACACCCTCAAGGAAATCGGGGCCATCAAACGGGAGGACCTCGACTCCCTCCGCCACCTCATGGAGGAGCGCTCCTCCGGCTTCGCCCAGTTCGAGACCCGGCTGGCCCAGGTGAACCAGCAGGTGGAGGAACTCCGCAAACTGGAGGCCCGCCTCGGGGACATGGACGCCGCCGCCCGAAAGACTGCCGGGGAGTTCGAGAAGCGGCTGGCCTCCATCGGCAAGCTGGAGGCCGACTTCGAGAAGATGAAGGCGGGCATCGTCAAGGAGCTCTCCAAGGTCAACCTGGCCGGCGCCCGCACCGAGGAGGTGGCCTCCAAGGTGGAACTGCTGGAGAAGGCCGCCGAGACCCAGGCGGGGCTCGTCATCGGCCTCCGCGAGGAACTCGGGGAGACCCGCCAGGAGTTCGAGCGCCGCACCGGCGAGACCCTGGGCAGGGACGTGGGAGAACTCAAGAAGGCCCTCCACCAGACCCACCTCGACCTCCTCCACGAAATCGAGGAACTCAAAGGCGGAGTCGAGGCCACCGCCCAATCGGGGACCCAGGGGCTCGCCGCCCTCCAGGGAGAGGTCAAGGCAGAACTCGCCCGCGTCGCCGAGAGGGCCCAGGAGATGGCCCCCCGCCTGGACGCCCTCGAAAGGGCCAAGCCCGCGGCCCTCGCCGACCGGGTGGCCGAGATGGACAGCACCCTCCGCGAACTCCAGCGCAAGGTGGGCGGGGAGAAGGACCTCATGGGGGCCTACCGCAACGCCATCCAGAACCTCGTCAAGGACGTGGGGACCCTCCGCAAGGAGGAGTTCGAGTCCTTCCGCAAGTCCCTCGAAGAGCGCGCCGCCCGCCTCCCCGAACTCGAAGTCAAGGTGGAGGAGCTCACCCGCACCCTCAGCGACCTCGCCCCCCGCGCCGAACGGGCCGCGGCCCTCGAGGAGAAACTCGCGGAGATGGAAGACGCCCTCGCCTCCACCCGCGGCCTCTCCGAGGAACTGGAGGACCTCCGCCGCCAGACAGCCGCGCGCCCCGCGGGAGACCCCCGCCTCGCCGAGCGCCTCCTCCTGCTGGAGGAGGGGCTGGCCCGCCGCGAGAAGGAGTCCCCCCTCCTCCAGGACCGCCTCACCGAACTCCAGGCCCGCATCGGCGTCCTCGACAAGATACGGGACCTCCCCAAGGAACTCTCCCCCCGCCTCGACTCCGTGGAGGACGACCTCCGCTCCCTCGAGAAGAAGATGCAGGTGGACCGCAAGGCCATGGAGACCCTCCAGGAGGAACTCCACGAGAGCGTCACCCAGCAGGTCCAGGAGGCCCTCCAGGGGCTCGACAGCCTCAAGAAGAAGGATGTGGAGGGGCTCCGCAAGGCCCTGGAGGAGCGCATGGTCCGCCTCCCCCAGGTCGAGGGCCGCATCGAGTCCCTCGGCGGCGAGCTGGCCCAGCTCTCCAAGTCCCTCAAGGAGACCCCCCTGGCCCTCGAGGGGCGGTTCGCCGGCGAGCGCAAGAAGCTCGACGACACCCTCGAGGAGTTCCGCAAGAGCCTCCGCAAGGAGACCCGCGGCGACCTCCAGAGAATCGAGCAGCGCATCGCCGAGATGAGCGGCCTCTCCCCCGACCTCCAGAGGCGCCTCGACACCGTGGCCACCCTCGACGAGAGCCTCAAGGCCCTCCGGGCCCAGGTCCAGAAACTCGCCCCCGCCGTGGAGGAAACCGAGGTGGTCGCCGCCACCGTCAAGGGGCTCAAGGCCCAGGTCCAGCGGGCCACCGCCCAGGCCGACACCCTCCCCCTCCTGGAGAAGGCCGTGGAGGAACTCCGGGAGCGCTTCCAGAAGGAGGAGAAGCGGGTGGCCGCCGAGGTCGAGAAGGCCCTCCGGGGGCTCACCGACGAGCTCGGCAGCCTCAAGAAGGGGGACCTGGAGGCCTTCCGCAGGAACCTCCAGGGGGTCGCCGTCAAACTCCCCGAGATGGAGGCCCAGGTCACCGAGGCCCTCGCCCGCTTCGAGACCCACGCCCAGAAACACGCCCGCGACATCGCCGCCCTCGCCCGGCGCACCGAGGCCCTCGAATCCGAGGGGGCCAAGGCCCGCATTGACGAACTCCAGCGAAAAAAGCAGGCCCTCCAGGCCACCATCGAGACCCTCCGCACCGGCTACGAGGAGGAACTCATCCCCAAGGACGAATACGAGGCCATCGCCAGGGAACACCAGAAGAAAATCGAGGAACTCGACCGCCTCATCACCGCCCTGGGAGGATAGCCCCCCCCCAACCCCATGCGCGCCACCCCGGGCCCCCTGGGGCCCTACCTCCTCCTCGCCACCCTCGCCTTCACCGCCAGCCTCGCCCTCGGGGTCCTCGCCGGAGGACCGGCCCCCGGCACAACCCCCAACCCCATGCGGGATGCCTTCGGCTGGATTCTGGAACTCCCCCGCCCCCTCGGGGCCCTCGCCATATTCCTCAACAACCTCAAGACCGCCCTCCTCGCCGCCTTCCCCGGCATCGCCCTCGGCGTCCTCCCCGCCGCGGTGGTGACGGCCAACGGATTCATCGTCGGACAGACCATCCACGGGGTCGCCGTGGCCGGGGGCAGGGGATTCGGATACGTGGCCCTCGCCATCCTCCCCCACGGGGTCATCGAGGTCCCCGCCATCCTCCTCAGCGCCGCCGTGGGACTCCGCCTCGGCCACCGCCTCACCGGAGTCCTCCGCGGCCGGCCGGGGCCCAGCCTCCAGGAGGAGGGCCGCGGGGCCCTCCGCATCTTCCTCCGGTGGGTCCTCCCCATGCTGGCGGTGGCCGCCGTCATCGAAATCTACGTGACCGCCGCCCTCGTCCGGCCCTGACCCACCCTGAAAAAGAATCTCGATTAGTTTTTCTCCACCCAATCCCTCTGGGGGGCCATGGCATCCGAAACCCCCCCAGGCCCCACCGCCTCCCCCCGAGGGGAGGAGCCCGCCAGCATCCTCGACCGGGTCTCCCTGGTGGGCATGGGCCTCCTCCTCCTCACCGTCCAGGGGGGGGCCCTGGTGCTCTCCCTCCCATTCCAGGCCGCGGTCCCCAAGGAATACCAGGCCTTCGAGAACCCCGCCGACCCCACCAACGTGCTCTACCTCGTGGCCATTATGCTGGCCTTCACCGGCTTCTTCCTCCTGCTCATCAAGTGGGGGAGCAAGGCCGCCCTGCGGGCCCTCATGTACGGCCTCATCGGATACCTCCTCTTCTCCGGCCTCCTCCTGGCGCTCCCCCACCTCTACGGCCTCGCGGCCCTCGGGGCCGCCGCGGCCCTCACCCTCGCCCTCTACCGATACCCCGAGTGGTGGCTCGTGGACAGCGTCATGCTCCCCACCGGGGCCTTCGCCACCTGGCTCTTCGGCATCAGCCTCACCGCCCCTGTGGTGCTGCTGGCCCTCATCGCCCTCGCCGTCTACGACTTCATCGCCGTCTACCGCACCGGCCACATGGTCACCCTCGCCGAGGGGGTCATGGACCTCAAAATCCCCATCCTCTTTGTCCTCCCCCGCAAGCGCCACTACTCCTTCCGCGGCCAGACCGGCCTCTCCAGCGACGCCTACTACATGGGCCTCGGCGACGCCATCATCCCCGGAATGCTCGCCGTCACCGCCAACCTCCCCAGCGTCAACCCCAACCTCGCCCAAGCCCCCTTCCTGGGGCCCTTCACCCTCCCCGCCGTCACCACCCTCCTCGGCATCCTCGGCGCATTCATCGCCCTCAGCTTCATCGTCGGCAAAGGAAAGCCCCACGCGGGACTCCCCTTCCTCAACACCGGGGCCAGCGCCGGATTCCTCATCGGGATTGCGATGAGCCGGGTGGCGCTGTTCTAGGGTCAGGGCTTCGACGCGCCCTTCCGCCTCCGATAGTCGTCGAGAGTCAGCCTCTCCAACTTGAACAGATCGGTCACTCTGCAGTAGAGGTTCCCGGACAGCCTTCCGATGGGCCGCAGTTGCTTCAGGTCCACCCTCCCATTCTGCAGGAGCCCCTCGCGGAAGTGGAACATCACCACCTCCCCGACGAGGAGGGTGTTCGTCGGCCTCCCGAGGTCAATGTGATGGCGCAGGACACACTCCATCCGAACCGGGGCCTCCGCGATTCCCGGGGCCTTCACCTTCAGGCTCTCCACGGGGGTGAGCCCCGCCTCCTCGAACTCCGAGACCTCCGGGGGAAAGTCCACGGCGCAGAGGTTCATCTTCTCGGCGAGGGGCTCGTCCACGATGTGGGCCACGAACTCCCCGGTCTCCACGATGTTGCGGCCGGTGTCCTTCCGGCGGCCGTCGCGAAACCCGACGGAGACCATCACCATCGGGGGGTCGGTGCAGACCCCGTTGAAGAAACTGAAGGGGGCCGCGTTGAGCCGCCCATCGCGGCCCCGGCTGGAGATGAACCCGATGGGGCGGGGGACGATGGCGGAGATGACGAGTTTGTAGAGGTCGTTGGGGCCCAGCCGGGAGGGGTCCACGACAGTGTCGGACATGGAAACTTTCGCCAGATGCAGATTAAGAGCGCGGGGCCTTCACCCCGAACTCGTCCAGCCGCCCCCGGGCCTCCTCCCGTTTCTCCCTGTGCTCCTCCATGATGCCCCGCATCTCCCCGGCGGCCCACTTCTTGCAGGCCCCGCACAGCCGCCTGCCCCCCACGCAGAGGTCGTGCATCTCCCCCAGGGCCTTGTCGTCGTCGAGGTGGAACTGCATCAACTCGTAGACCGCGCACTTCCCCGGCTCCCCGCCGAGCCGCCTCTGCTCCTCCTCCGTCGCGCGGCCCCCCGTTCTTGCCTTGAGGACCTTGGCCTCGGCATCCTTGGGGGGCTCGGAGAGGGCGATGTGCGACTCGGGGACCGAGGAGGACATCTTGCCCCCCGTCAGGCCCGACATGAAGCGGTGGTAGAGGCCAGCGGGAGGGAGGAAGTTATAGCCGCCTTCGTAGCGATTGTAGACACCAACGATTGCCTCTATGACACCCGCGGTTCGGGGTTGGAATTCGATGTGTTGTTCATGAGCCGTAAATCGAATTTTTTTAATTGCATCTAGTTGTTCTAAAATCGACCCGCGAAAGGTTTCTATTCGTTGATCTGAGAACGACTGTTGAATCTCTACCGGCGGCGGTTCCTTCTCTATCTTCTCCGCGACAGCTTCCAGAAAATCAATAATCTCTTTCAGGCTAATCCTTCCTTTTCTCGATCTAACGACTACTTTTTTCTGATGATGCTCCACGATCAACGGGTCCATACGTGCGGCCATATCCCGCGTTAGCCGGATATGAGGGTCCTGGTCCACCCCCACCGGAACCACCAGCAGTCGGGGCCCACCGTTCCCCGGCAACTGTGGCGCCAGGATGTCAGCGGCCTGCACCGCAGGGCAGAGCATGTGAGCCAGGGTCGTCTCACCCGTGAAACCGTAGATGGCTTTCATCTCGGAGTAATTAGCTTCCTTAGCCAATTCAAAGGCTAAATCCTGCACCTGGCGGTTCTCCGACTGGAAGTATACCCTCGCATTCTTGGGCTTGAGCCCCAGGGCGATGAGGGACAGGATGTATTCGCTGACACCCCACTCCCTGCATTTCTCCCAGGAGACCCCGCGGACCGCGTGGGCCTCCATGTCCGCAATCGCCACCGTGGCGTCCCCCCCCATCCGCTGGTGCCACACGATTTCCTCCATCACCATCTTGGCCCCCAGGTGGGCCCGCCCCGAAGGCATGAAGCCGCTGATGACACCGAATGGCCCCCTGGCGCGCATGGCCTCGATGACCCTGGCGTAGTCGCGGTGGCCGAAGATGACCCCCCGGGCCATATAGCGCATGGGCTTCGCCACCCCCGGCAGCAGCGGGGGGAAGGACTCGATGCCGAATGCCTCCACGAGCCTCGGGTAATCCTCGACCTGGCCCCGGCCCCAGGGGTCGAGGCGGGGGGAATCGGGCATATGGGGAGATGGAGGACGGCGGGATAAATCCCTTTTCTCCCAAAAACTTCAATGTCCCCGGGATGCTCTCAGAGACCATGGCCCGGCACCGCAAGAGGAGCATCCACCCCCTCACCCTGAAGAACGCGGGCCCCGGGGGGCGCCGGGCCCGCTGCCCCGCCTGCCATGCCCGCATCACCCTCCAGGCCCAGCCCGACCGGGGAAATGCCCGGGTCCACATCCGGAGGCTCCGCCCCCTGCGGTTCGAGTGGGAGACCAATACACTGAGCCTCGACACCCGGGAGCCTCGGAGCCTCTTCTACTGCGTCTGCGGGAGGATACTGGAGGTGGGAGGGGAGGCCGCCGGGGCGGGGGCCCCATGAGCCGCGATGAGCCCGCGGGGGCCCTCCGCCTCACCTTGGAGGACCTCGGGGAGCCCCACGAGTTGCGGGGGAGGTGCCCCGCCTGCCGGGCCCGCATCACCGTGCGCGTGGACCCGGGGCTGCGGAAGGCCCAGGCGAAAATCCGGAGGTACAAACTCTGGGACCTGGAGTGGGAGACGGGGACCGTGGACCTCGACATGGCTGAGGGGCCGAGGAGGTTCTACTGCCTGTGCGGGAGGGTGCTGGAGGCGGGGGTGGAGATGGTGGTCAAGTCTTGATGAGTATCTTCCCGAAGTGGTGGCTCTGCTCCATCCTGCGGTGTGCCTCCGGGGCCTGTTCCAGGGGGAACACGGAGTCCACGATGGGTTTGAGCCTCCCCGCGGCGATGTGGGCCATGACTTCGGCCATCTCCCTTCGGCTTCCGAGGTAGGAGCCGAGGATGGAGTGGTGTTTCTGGTAGAGGGGGCGTATCTGGACGGTGGCGCTGGCGCCGGTGGTGACGCCGAATGCGACCATTCGTCCCCCGCGGGCGAGGCTGGCGAGGCTGCGGCCCCAGGTCTCCGCGCCGATGTGGTCGAGGACGACATTGGCCCCCTGGTCCCCGGTGAGTTCGAGGACGCGGGGGCTGTAGTCGGAGTTGCGGTGGTTGATGGCCTCGTCGGCCCCGAGGGCCCGGCATCTCTCGAGTTTCTCGGGGCTTCCGGCGGTGGCGATGACGCGGGCCCCCAGCAGCTTGCCGATTTGGATGGCGGCGGTCCCGACGCCGCTGGCCCCGGCGAGGACGAGGAGGGTTTCCCCCGGCTGGAGGCGGGCGCGGGTGTGGAGGGCGTGCCAGGCGGTTGTAAACACCAGGGGCGAAGCGGCGGCCTGCTCCGGGGTGAGGTTCTCGGGCCGGTTCATGGCGCTGGAGGCCGGGAGGATGGTGTGTTCGGCGTAGGCTCCGTCCACCTGGAGGCCGAGAATCCGGAATTGTGGGCAGAGGGGTTCTTCCCCGCGGCGGCATGGGTCACATTGGCCGCAGGAGAGGCCCGGGTAGGCCGCGATGTGCTCTCCGATGCGGGTCTGGGAGACTCCGGGGCCGGTGGCGTCTATGGTCCCGGCGAGGTCGCTGCCGGGGATGCGGGGGAGGGGGATGGGGGCGGTTTGTCCCAGGCGGACCCAGATGTCGAGGTGGTTGAGGGCGGCGGCCTCCACGCGGACCCGGACCTGGCCGGGGCCGGGCTCCGGGGGGGGGATGTGGTCCATCTGGAGGACCTCTGGGCCCCCGTGGCGGTGGATTCGGATGGCTCTCATAGGCCGGAGACTCGACCTCCGTCCACCACGAGGATTTGGCCGGTGATGAACCCCGCGGCGGGGCCGGCGAGGAAGGCCACGGTGTGGGCCGCGTCCTCGGCGGTGCCGATGCGCCCCCGGGGGGTGGCCCTCCGGTAGCGGCGGGCCAGTTGGGGGTCGAGGGGGTCGTTCATGCCGGCGGCGATGAGGCCGGGGGCCACGCAGTTCACCCGGATGTTGGGGGCGTAGGCGAGGGCCTGGCATTTGGTGAGCATCCCGAGGGCCGCCTTGGAGACGTTGTAGTGGACCCAGCCCACTCCGGGTTTGAGGCCGCTGGTGGAGCCCACGTTCACGATGGCTCCCCCATGGGTCATGCGGTGGGCGGCGGCGCGGCCGGTGAGGAAGGCGGCGCGGAGGTTCACGTCCATGGCGTGGTCCCACATCTCCACTGTGATGCGGTCGAGGTCCACGCGGTCGGAGACCCCGGCGTTGTTCACCAGGAGGTCGAGGCCCCCGAGGGCGCGGTGGGCCCGCTCCACCAGCAGCGGGGGGTCGCGGGGCCGGGAGAGGTCGGCCCCCAATATGGGGTGGGTCTCGCCGGTTTCCCGGCGGAGGCGGCGGGCGAGGGCCTCGGCGGGGGCGCGGCGGGTGTGGTGGTGGAGGGCCACCCGGGCCCCGGCGCGGGCGAGGACGGTGGCGATGGCCTGGCCGAGTCCCCCGCTGGCCCCGGTGACCAGGGCCCGCCTGCCGTCGAGAGGGGGGGTGTCCATGGGAGGGAGAGAGGCTCCGGTTCTCCTTAAATGTCATTCCCCGCTGGACATCTCCACGGCGGTCTCGGCGAACTCGCGGAGCATGCAGTGGGGGAGGCGGGCGAGGGCCTCCCGGTATTCCCGGGATTTCCCGGGCTCGAGGCGGAGGCGCCTCCCCCAGAGGGTGCGGAGGATGAACTCGCTGAGCTCGTATCCGACGATGCCGAGGAGGGGGAGGGATGCCCCGGCGGCCAGCGCCAGTTCGCGGGCCACGGGGTCCTCGGGGTTGACCCCGCGCCGGCGGACATTCTCGATGTAGGTGCGCCAGGTGAGGCTGCCCCGGGCTTCCGTCCCGCCCATCTATTTTCCCGCGAGGCGGGCGACTTCGCCCACCACCACCACGGCGGGGGGGCGGACCCGGCGCCGGCGGGCGATGCGGGAGATGGTGGAGAGGGTGCCCCGGGTGAGGCGGGCGTCGGGCAGTGTTCCCCGCTCGATGATGGCCACGGGAGTCCTGGGGTCTCTGCCGTGTCTGCGGAGTTGGGCCATGTTGTGCGGGAGGCTGGAGACCCCCATGAGGATGAGGAGGGTGCCGGGGAACCGGGCGAGGGGCTCCCAGTCCACGGGCTCCTTGCCCTCTCCCTCGTGGCCGGTGACCACCGCCACCATGCTGGCGTGGTCCCGGTGGGTGGCGGGGATGTGGAACTGGGCGGGGGCGGCGAGGGCCGAGGTGACCCCGGGGACGACCTCCACGGGGACACGGGCCCGGCGGAGGGCCTCCACCTCCTCGCCACCCCTCCCGAAGAGGAAGGGGTCTCCCCCCTGGAGGCGCACCACGCGCCTGCCCGCCCGGGCCTCCCGGACCAGAAGGCGGTGGATTTCCACCTGCTCCATCTTGTGTCTTCCCCCGCGCTTGCCTGCATCCACCCTCCGGGCCCTCGGGGGGATGAGGTCGAGGACCCCGGGGCCGACGAGGTCGTCGTGGACCACCACCTCGGCGCGGAGGATGGCGCCGAGGGCGCGGAGGGTGAGGAGGCCGGGGTCCCCGGGGCCGGCCCCCACCAGCCACACCCTCCCCGTGTCAGCCCCTTTGTCGGAGGAACTTTTTGGCCTCGGCAATCAACTCGCCTCCTCCCCCGTCGAGGAGCCGCCGGGCGAGGCGGCGGGGCCCCGCGGCCGACCCGGGGGGAAAGTCGGCCTCGGCCTGGATGCTGCGGCGACCGTCATGGGAGAGGACCTCGGCCCGCAGGTGAATTCGATGGTGGCGGAGGCGGGCGCCGGCGGCCACGGGGGCGATGCATCCCGCGGAGAGGGAGCGCATGACCTCTCTCTCGGCCTGGGTCTCCAGGCGGGTGGGAGGGTGGTCGAGGCGGGCCAGCGGTTTCGTCCAGGGGCCCCGGCGGCGGGCCACGATGGCGATGGCCCCCTGGCCGGGGGAGTGGAGGAACCGGCCGAGGGGCAGGGGCTCTACGACGAGCCCCCGGGGCTTCACCCCCAGCCTCCGGAGTCCGGCGGCGGCCAGTGACACCCCGTCGCAGTCCCCGCGGGCCACCTTCTCCAGCCGGGTCTCCACGTTGCCCCGGATTTCGGCGACCCGGAGGTCGGGGCGGTGGCGGAGCCACTGGGCCCGGCGGCGCGCCGAGGAGGTCCCCAGCCTGGCCCCCTTCTCTATGAGGCCGATGCCCCAGCGGGTGATGGCGAGGTCATGCCGGGGGCCCCGGGGGAGAACCGCGACCACTCCCAGCCGGGGGTCCATCCCGGTGGGAATGTCCTTGAGGCTGTGCACGGCGATGTCGAGGTCGCCGTCGAGGAGGGCCCCATCAAGTTCGCGCACGAAGACACCCGTGCCCAGCTCGAAGATGCGGCGCTCCACGTAGGTGTCGGCCCGCGTCTTCACCGGCACGATTTCGGCCCCCAGCCGGAGGCGGCGGAGTGCCCCGGCCACCATCCGGGCCTGCCGGAGGGCCAGAGGGCTCCCCCGGGTCCCCACCCGAAGAACGTCCCCAGTCATCGGTAGAGGGTGGCCTCGGCGGCTCTTTACCCTTTGGCTCCCAGAACCTCTCTCATCCGGTGGAGCGTGGTCTCGATGTCCCGCGGGGTGTGTGCGGTGGAGAGGAACTGGGTCTCATACTGGGAGGGGGAGAGGTAGACCCCGCGCCGGATGCAGCCCCGGAGGAACTCCATATAGCGGGTGGAGTCGCACTCCTTCACCTCGGTGTAGTCCCGGGGGGCCCGGGGGCGGAAGAAGACCTGGAACATGGAGCCCAGGTGGACCACCGATGTGCCGGGGCCCGCCGCCTCCTGGAGGCCGCGGGCGAGGCGCCGGGTGAGGGAGGCGAGGCGCGGCCAGGGGCGGCCCCGGCGGAGGACCCGGAGGGTGG
Organism: Methanobacteriota archaeon; assembly: GCA_016207465.1. Taxonomy (GTDB): domain Archaea; phylum Halobacteriota; class Syntropharchaeia; order JACQPP01; family JACQPP01; genus JACQPP01. The sequence goes on along the minus strand of JACQPP010000061.1, from coordinate 2,029 downwards.
CGAGGGCCGCGGCGAGGCTGAGAGGGTTGCCGCTGTAGGTCCCCGCCTGGTAGACCCCCCCTTCGGGGGAAACGTGGGAGAGGAGGTCGGCGCGTCCCCCATAGAGAGCCAGGGGCAGACCCCCGCCGAGGACCTTGCCGAGGGTGGTGAGGTCGGGCTTCACATGGTAGAGACCCTGCGCCCCCCCGGGGTGGACACGGAAGCCGGTGATGACCTCGACGAAGTTGAGAAGCACGCCATGGTCTTCGGTGGCCTCGCGGACCTCCTGGAGGTATCCCTCGCGGGGGAGCACCGGGCCGATGTTGCCCAGCACCGGCTCCAGGATTACGGCGGCAACCCGGCCCCGGCGACGGCGCAGGGCCCCCCGGAGCGCATCCGCATCATTGTAGGGGACCACCTCGGTGAGCCCCGCCAGCCCCCGGGGGACCCCCAGGCTCCCGGGGACCCCGTGGGTGGCCGCGCCGGAGCCCGCCCGGACAAGGACGCTGCCGTGGCTCCCGTGGAACCCCCCATCCATCTTGACGATGACCTCCCGACCTGTGGCCCCCCGCGCGAGCCGGACGGCCGACATGGTGGCCTCGGTCCCCGTCGTCACCAGCCGGAGGCGCTCCAGGGAGGGAACCCAGCGATGGACCTCCTCCGCCAGCCGCACCTCGTCCTCCACCGGGGTCCCGTAGAGCGAACCCCGGGCCATCTGCTCCCCCACCGCCTCCACCACCCGGGGATGGGAGTGGCCCAGGAGCAATGCCCCGAAGGCCAAACAGTAATCGGTGTAACGGCGGCCATCCACATCCCACAGATGGGACCCCCGCCCCCGTGCCATGTAGACGGGGTGCGGCGAGAACGCCCGGGCGGGGCTCGACACACCCCCGGGCATCCGGCGGCGGGCGCGGCGATACAGAGACTGAGAACGGGAGGCCATCCTACCTCCGGGCCGCGTCCAGGGCGAAGTAGGAGAGGATGAGGTCGGCCCCCGCCCGCCGGATGGCCCCGAGGGACTCCCGGACAACATCAGGCCCGCCCCACCTCTGGGCCGCCCGGAGCATCGCATACTCCCCGCTCACCTGGAAGGCAGCCACCGGCACCCGCAGGGTGTCCTTCACCCGGGCGATGACATCGAGGCAGGGCATGGCGGGCTTCACCATCACCATGTCCGCCCCCTCCTCCAGGTCCAGCGAGACCTCGCGGATGGCCTCCCTCCAGTTCCGCGGGTCCATCTGGTGGCCCCTCCGGTCTCCCCAGGCCGGACGGCTCCCGGCGGCCTCCCGGAAGGGGCCGTAGAAGGCGGAGGCGTACTTGGCCGCATACGAGAGAATGGGTGTCTCGGGAAACCCGGCGTCGTCCAGCCCGCGGCGGATGGCGGCCACCTGGTGGTCCATCATCCCGCTCGGCGCCACCAGGGTGGCCCCGGCCTCCGCATGGCTCACCGCCACCCGCGCATAGAAGTCGAGAGTGGGGTCATTGAGGATTTTTCCCCCCTTCACGAGCCCGCAGTGGCCATGGGATGTATATTCACAGAGACATACATCGGTGATGACCGCGAGCCCCGGGGCGGCCCGCCGGAGCCGCGGGATGGCCCGCTGGATGACCCCCCGGGGGTCATAGGCCCCAGAGCCCAGCGGGTCCTTGCGCCGGGGGACCCCGAAGAGGATGACCCCCGGGACACCCAGCCGCCGGGCGCGGGCGGCCACCCCGCCGACTCTCTCCAGGGGCCAGCGGAACTGCCCGGGCATAGAGCGGATGGCCGCTGGCGTGCGGAGGGTCTCGTCCACGAACAGGGGGTAGATGAGGTGGCCCGCCCGAACCTCGGACTCGGCAACCAGATTGCGGAGAAGGGGGGTGGAGCGCAACCGGCGCGGCCGGATGTGGCGGGAGGCCATCCCTCTCCCCTTGGGCGAGGGGGACTATACATTTTATCTCCTCCAAAGAGTCCAGGATACCCCATGGGCCTCCGCCCCCTCCTCGTCCTGCTCCTGGCCCTGGCAGTGCTCCTCAGCGGCTGCACCCAGGCCCCCACCCAGGCCCCGGC
>JACQPP010000060.1 GCA_016207465.1 Methanobacteriota archaeon | reverse complement strand
GGTGCCGGGTGTGTGCGGGGTGGTTCGTGGAGTTGGAGGGGTGGGGGGGTCGGGCGCGGGGGGCCCTGGAGGGGCTGGAGTTCGAGAGTTTTCTGGTGGGGACTCGGCCGGGGGGTCTGGTGGCGGAGAACGAGGAGGTGTTGTGGTCCCGGTTCGGGGCGTTGTGGGCGGAGCCTTTCAAGCAGGAGGTGAACCGGGAGGTGGGCCGGCGTCTGCTGGAGGCGCTGGGCCCGGGGGTGAGGGTGGAGTTTGTGCGGCCGGATGTGGTGGTGCTGTTGGATGTGGAGCGGGGGCGGGTCCTGGTGGAGGTCCACAGCCTGTTTCTCTCGGGGCGGTATCGGAAGCTGGCGCGGGGTCTCCCCCAGACGCGGTGGCCCTGCCGGGAGTGCGGGGGGCGGGGGTGTGTGCGGTGCGGGTTCACGGGGAAGATGTACGCGGAGAGCGTGGAGGAGCTCCTGCGGGGGCCGGTGGTGGAGGCCTTCCGGGCGAGGGACGGGGTGCTCCATGGGGCGGGGAGGGAGGACATTGACGCCCGGATGCTCGGGGGGGGGAGGCCGTTCCTGCTGGAGGTGGTGGAGCCCCGGGTGCGGCACGCGGACCTGGGGCGTCTGATGGAGGCCATCCGGGCGTCTTCGGGGGGGCGGGTGGAGGTGGAGGGGCTCGCGTATGGGCGGCCGGGGGATGTGGCGGTGTTGAAGGCGGCGCGGCCGGACAAGCGGTATCGGGCGCGTCTCCGGCTGGGGGCGCCGGTGGAGGAGGGGGCGCTTCGGGGGGCCCTGGGGGGTCTGGTGGGGACCATCCGGCAGCGGACCCCGACCCGGGTGTCCCATCGGAGGGCAGACAAGGTGCGGGAGCGCCGGGTCCACCATATCGTTCTCCAGCTGCCCACCGGGGAGGGGCCCCGGGTGTGGGAGGTGGAGGTCTTCTGCGAGGGGGGCCTCTATGTGAAGGAGTTGTTCTCGGGGGACGGGGGGCGAACCGAGCCTAGCCTGTCGGGTCTCCTGGGGGTGGCGGCGGAGGTGGAGAGCCTCGATGTGCTGGAGGTAGGGGAGTCTCCGGCTTCCGCGGGGCAAAAATCCCCTGAAAACGGCTGATTCCGGCATCCGGCGACCCTGTGGGAGCCACCGAAACCGTTAGATGGGGGGAAGTCTATCGGTATGCGCCGGCCCATGTCGAACTTGAAGAGTCTGCAGGAGCGGGAGAAGCGGCTGTTGCTTCCCACCTACGTGCGGCAGCCCATGGCGGTGAGGCGGGCCAAGGGGATGTATGTGTGGGACGAGCGGGGTCGGAAGTATCTCGATTTCTTCGGGGGGGTCGCGGTGAACGCGCTGGGCCACTGCCACCCGGCGGTGGTGGCGGCCATCCGGAGGCAGTCCCAGGCGTATCTCCACGTGTCGAACCACTACTACCAGGAGCCCCAGGTGGCCCTGGCGGAGCGGCTGGTGAAGGTCGCGGGGATGTCCCAGGCGTTCCTGTGCAACTCGGGGGCGGAGGCCATCGAGGGGGCCCTGAAATTGGCGGCGAAGGCCACGGGGAAGCGGGAGTTCATCGCCTGCCACGACGGGTTCCACGGGCGGACCCTGGCGGCCCTGAGCCTGACCCATGAGCGCAAGTACCGGGACCCCTTCTCCCATGTGCTGATGAAGAGCGTGAAGTTCACCCCCTACAACGACGTGAAGGCCCTGCGGTTCGCCCTGGGGACCGACACGGCGGCCCTCATCGTGGAGCCCATCCAGGGAGAGGGGGGCGTGCGGGTGGCCGGCGAAGAGTTCCTCCGGGTGGCCCGGGAGGCCTGCGACGAGAAGGGGGTCCTCCTAGTCCTGGACGAAATCCAGACGGGGCTGGGGAGGACGGGGAAGTGGTTCGCCAAGGACCACACGGGCATCCAGCCCGACATCCTGGTGTCGGCCAAGGCCCTGGGCGGCGGCCTCCCCCTGGGGGCCTTCCTCTCCCGGGACGACCTGGGGGGAAAGTTCGTGCCCGGGGACCACGGCTCCACCTTCGGGGGCAACCCGGTCTCCTGCGCGGCGGGCCTCGCGGTGCTCCAGACCATCGAGAAGCAGAGGCTGGTGGACCGGGCCGCCAAGATGGGCACCCTGCTCCTGGAGGGGCTCCGCGGACTGCGGAGCGACAAGGTGAAGGAGGTCCGGGGCCAGGGGCTCCTCCTGGGGATGGAGATGAAGGACCCGGCGGCCCCCTGGGTGGAGAAGATGCGCCAGCAGGGAATCCTGCTCAACGCCACCTCGGAGACCGTGCTCCGCCTCACCCCCCCGCTCATCGTCTCCAAGCCCGAGGTAGAGCGGGTCGTCCAGGCCCTCGGCACAGAACTCGCCCCCAAGTAAGTATAAGCCCCGGGGGGAGAGAACTCGGGGCCATGGTCCGAGGCAGATTCCGACAGTGGAGGTCCATCCCCGGCTACGTCCACGCCCGCCGCCCCCCGCGGGGCCGAGGGCCGGTGGTGCGGCTGGCCTCCAACGAGAACCCCCTGGGGCCGAGCCCCCGGGTGGCCGGGGCCCTCCGGAGGGCCGCCGGGGAGGCCCACCTCTACCCCGACCCCTCCTGCCGGGAACTGCGCAAGGCACTGGCAGGCCGCCTGCGGGTCCCCGGGGGGTGCGTGGCCCTCGGGGCGGGGACCGATGCCGTCATCGAGGGGCTCCTGAAGGTCCTGGTGGAGCCCCGGGGGGAGGTGGTCATCCCCACTCCCACCTTCACCTATTACGAGGTGGCCACCCGGCTCCTCGGCGGGGTCCCCCGGTTTGTCCCCCGCACCCCCCGGGGGGAGGTGGACCCCGAGGGGGTGCTGGAGGCGGTGAACCGGCGCACGCGGGCCATATTCCTCTGCGCCCCCAACAACCCCACCGGGAACGGCATGGCCCCGGAGGCCATCCGCCGGGTCCAGAGAGAAGTTCCCGGGGTGGCGGTGATAGTGGACGAGGCCTACGGGGAGTTCGCCTCCACCACGGCCCTCCCCCTGTTCCGGCCGGATTCCAGCCTCATTGTCCTGAGGACCTTCTCCAAGGCCTATGGCCTCGCGGGTTTGCGGGTGGGATACGGGGTGGTCCCCCGCGAACTGGCCTCCCCCCTGGCCATCGCCATGTCCCCCTTCCCGGTCTCCACCCCCGCCCAGCGGGGGGCCCTGGCCGCCCTCCGGGACCCGGCCCACCTGGAGCGGACCGTGGCCCTGGTGCGCCGGGAGAGGGAGTGGCTCCGGGAGAACCTCCCCTATCCGGCGTATCCCTCGGAGGCCAACTTCCTCGCCATCAACACCCGGCCCCGGGCCGCCTCCGGGGTCGTCCGGGCCCTGGAGAAACGCGGGATTCTGGTGCGGGACTGCTCCACCTTCCGCGGGGCCTACCGGGGGCTGGTGCGCATCACCGTGGGGACCCGCCCCCAGAACCAGCGGGTGGTCCGGGCCCTCCGCAGTCTGGCGAAGAGAGGATAGGCGGTCCAGTTACTTGTAGATGGTGTCCAGGCGTTCGCGGAACCGGCGGCGGGCGTAGTCGAGGCCCGCGTCCACGACCCGGGCGACCTCGGGGCGCAGCACGGAGGGGATGTGGAGGAGGTCGGGCTCGGTGCGGATGAGGCGCACCTGTTCCTCCATGGCCTCAATCTGGGCCTCCACCAGCCCCTGGATTTCCTTCCTCTTCGGGTAGGCGTCGCGGACCAGCTCCTCGTAGGAGCCCCCCTTGGCCTTCACCAGGGGGAGAACGAGGTCCAGGTGGGCCATCAGTTCCTTCCACATGAGCCCCCGGAGTTCCTTGGCCTTGGGGTGGTGGTGGTCGGCCCTCACCCAGGGCTCGTTGTGCCGGAGGAACTCCTCGAACATCTTCTTGGCCGCCCCCTCCGCGTCCCCGGAGCGGTGGGCCTCGCGCACAATCTCGAAGAAGAAGTTGACCCGCTCCCGGCCCCGCCGCTTGGCCGCGGGGAGGGCGAAGAAGTGGAAGGCATGTTGCATCAGGTTCGACACCAGGAAGCCCAGGGGCCCCTTGTAGAGAGTGCCGATGGTCTTCTCGATGACCCGCAGCCCCTGCTCCAGCTCCCCCATGAACTCCCGGTGGACGGCCTCCAGGTTCCGGTCGGCCGGGGAACCGGGGCCCGCGCCCAGGGGACGGCCCCGCTTCCTGCGTGCGCGCTTCTTCGCCACGGGATAGGACTCCGGAAGCGGGTTCAAAAACTTATCCTTCAGTGTTTTATCGGAAAGTGGAGCGGAGCCTGACCTGGGCGGAGCGGGCGTGCTCGGCCATCCCCTCGCGGGCCGCCAGGCTCGCCAGGGGCTCCGCGATGCTCTGGAGACCCCGGCGGGTGGCCTGCTGCCAGGGGACGCGGCGCTGGAAGTCCTCGACCCCGAGGCCGGAGAAGGCGCGGGCGTATCCGGCGGTGGGGAGGACATGGTTGGTCCCGGTGACATAGTCCCCGGCGGCGATGGGGCTCCAGGGACCGAGAAAGACGCTCCCCGCGTGGCGCACCCCGGCCAGGGCCCGCCGGGGGTCGCGCACCATGAGTCCGAGGTGCTCGGGGGCGTAGCGGTTGGCGAACTCCAGGGCCTCCCCGAGGTTGTGGGCGAGGAGCACCGTGGCCCCCGGGACCTCCTGGGCCACGCGATTGGCGAGGGCGGGGGAGAGGGCCACGAGGACCGCCCGGGAGTCGGGGCCGTGCTCCAGCTGGGCGCGGAGGTCCGCCTCCACGAACCTGGGGGGCGCGGTGGAGTCGGCGATGATGAGGGCCTCGCTGGGGCCCGCCGGGAGGTCGCTCTCCGCCACCCCGCGGAGGAGCATCTTGGCGGCGGTCACGTAGATGTTCCCGGGTCCCACGATCTTGTCCACCCGCGGGATGGAGCGGGTCCCGTAGGCGAGGGCGGCGATGGCCTGGGCCCCCCCGACCCGGTAGACCTCGGTGGCCCCCGCGAGTTGGGCGGCGGCCGCCACCCCCGGGTCCAGCCTGCCGTCGCGGCCCGGGGGAGACACGAGGACACGCCGGGGGACCCCAGCGAGCCCCATGGGGATGAGGGTCATGAGGGCGGTGGAGAGGTAGCCGCGGGGCACGTAGGCGGCCGCCGAGTCGAGGGGGAGGTATCGCATCCCCGCCTCCACCCCGGAGAAGCGGAGCCTCCAGGGGGCCCGCCTCTGCCTCCGGTGGAACCGCTGGATGTTGCGCGCCGCCGCCTCCAGCGCCCCCCGCTCGGGGAGGGCCTCCAGGGCCCGCCGCAACTCCCCGGGGGGAACCCGGAACCTCTCCAGGTCCACCCGGTCGAACCGCCGGGTATAGTCGCGGAGCGCCTGGTCCCCGCGGCGGCGGACATCCTCCGCGATGCGCTTCACCCGGGGGAGGACCCCCTCCAGGGAGGACCTCCGGTCGAGGAGCCGCCCCACCTGGGCGGGGGAGAGGGAGGAGATGCGGTAGACAGGCATGGGGAGGACTCATAACCGTTCCCAGGCATAGAACTTTCCGAATCATGGACGCGTATATCCCGGGCCGCTTCAACCTGGGGCTCCGCCGCCGGGCCCGGCGCCTCACCCTGGGCCTCCTTCTTCTCCTGGCGAGCCTTCTCCTCGCCTATCTCCTCCCCGGCCCAGGGGCCCCCCGGGCCTACGGGATGCTTCTCTTTCCCCCTCTCTTCTTCGCCCTCCTCTTCCTCCAGGAGGGGCTCCTGGGCTTCGGGGTGATGCGGGCCATGGCCGGAGACCCGGACCCCGACCTGGAGGGGCGCGTGGCCGTCGAGGGGGACCCGGTGGTCCGGGACCGGAGAAAGGCAAACCTCCTCCTGATGACCGCCACCGCGGTCTCCCTGGGGGCCGCCGCGTGGAGGATGCAGAGTTGACCCCGGAGTGTCTATGCTGGATGTCCACTGCCACCTCACCCACCCCGCCTTCGAGCCCGACCGGGCCGAGGTGCTGGAGCGGGCCCGCCGGGTCCTCTCCGGGGCGGTGGTGAGTTCCACGAACCTCGACGAGGCCCCGGGGGTGCTGGCCCTGGCAGGGGCCTACCCGGGTTTCCTCCACGCCACCCTCGGGTTCCACCCCATGGAGGTCCCCCGCACCCCCGACGCCGCCATCCGCGGGGTGGAGGAGTTCCTCCGCGCCCACCAGGGGGAGATGCGGGCCATCGGGGAGATTGGATTCGACTACCACCACGTCACCGACCCCATCCAGCAGGCGCGGATGCGCGAGGCCGCGGGGAGGCTCTTGGCCCTCGCGGTGGACCTCGACCTCCCCGCAGTGCTCCATATGCGCAACGCCCCCCCGGAGGACTACCGCTTCATCCTCGACTCGGGGGCCAGGTGTCTCTTCCATTGCTGGACCGCCTCCAGGACCCTGGCCGGGGAGGTGGCCGCCCGCGGGGCCCTCCTCAGCCTGGGGCCGGGGGTGTGGAAGTTCAAGAACCCCCGCCGGGTGGCCCAGAGCCTCCCCCTCGGCGCCCTGGTGACGGAGAGCGACGCCCCCTTCTTCGGTCTCGGCGTGCGGAACGAGCCCGGGGAGGTCCCCCGGGTGGTGGAGGAGATTGCGCGCCTCCGCGGGGAGCCCGTGGAGAGGGTGGCCCGGGCCACTGAGGAAAACGCCCGCCGATTCTACCGACTGTAGAAACGGCTGGGGAAAATGGGGACGTAACGTAGCCAGAGGGGGTGGGACCCGGAGAGACGCGGTGTGTCTAACCGCCGATGCGGAAGACGTTGGTGCCGCACTTCGGGCAGGTTCCCTTGGTGGCCTTCTTCTTGTTCTTGAGGGTCACCTGCTTCGGGTTCTGAATGTCCCTCTTGGCCTTGCATTTCACACAATAGGCTTGCACCATGTTGCCCCCCATCGTGAGGGGGATTCAAAAACCTTCTGCCCGCGCTCCCGGGACGTCTCCATCGGAAAGAGAGGTGAAACGGGGGATTCAGAGGGCGAGATAGTTCAAACCGGGGCGGAAAACGGCTCTATTTGCCCTGGAATTTCGGTGGTCGTTTCTCGAGGAACGCAGAGACCCCCTCGCGGGCGTCCTGGGTGGAGAAGAGCATGGCGAAGAGTTCGCGCTCCAGGGCCAGTCCCGATTCCTGGGCGGGGCGGTAGCCCTCGCGGATGGCCTCCTTGGCCAGCCGGAGGGAGAGGGGGCTCTTCTCGGCGATTTTCACCAGGGTCTCCCGGGCCGCCTTCATCAGCCCGGGGGGCTCCACCAGCCGGTTGACCAGGCCGATGCGGTGGGCCTCGTCCCCCCCGATGGGCTCCCCGGTAAGTATCATCTCGCGGGCCCGCCCGCTTCCCACCAGCCGGGGGAGCCTCTGGGTTCCGCCCCAGCCGGGCATGAGCCCCAGGTTGACCTCCGGGAGCCCCAGCTTTGCCCGGGGGACGCTGAGGCGGAGGTCGCAGGCGAGGGCGAGTTCGAGTCCCCCGCCAAGGGCGTGGCCGTTGATGGCCGCCAGGGTCGGCTGGGGCAGGGTCTCGATGGCCCGGGCGGTCTCCTGGCCGCGGCGGGCGAACTCCTGGCCCCACAGGGGGCTCCGGTCGCGGAACCCCGCGATGTCGGCCCCGGCGGCGAAGGCCCGCTCCCCCGCCCCGGTGAGGATGACCCCCCGCACCCCGGGGTCGCCGCGGAGGGACTCCAGGGCCCCCTGGAGCTCGCCAAGCATCTCCAGGTCGAGGGCGTTGAGCCGCTCCGGGCGGTTCAGGGTGACGGTGGCCAGGGGGCCCTCCCGGGAGACGAGGATGGATGTCATCTACTTCTTGTCGTAGGTGTAGAACCCGCGGCCTGTCTTGCGCCCCAGGTGGCCCGCCCGCACCAGGTCCCGCAGGAGCGGGGTGGGCCGGAAGCGCCCCCCGTGCTCGTCGTGGAGGGACTCCAGGATGCTCAAGGCCACATCCAGGCCGACGAGGTCCGCCAGCTCGAAGGGCCCCATGGGGTGGTTGGCCCCCAGCTTGAGGCCGGTGTCAATCTCCTCGGCGGTGGAGATGCCCTCCTGGAGGGAAATCATGGCCTCGTTCATGTAGAGGAAGAGGAGGCGGTTCACCACGAACCCCTTCACGTCCCTCACCACGATGGGGGTTTTTCCCAGGCGGGCGGCGAACTCCTTCGTGGCGGCCACGGTGGCATCATTGGTGTCGGTCCCCCGCACCACCTCCACCAGCTTCATCACCGCCGCCGGGTTGAAGAAGTGCATCCCCACCACCCGCTCCGGCTTCTTCGTGGAGGCGGCCAGCTCCGAGATGGAGAGGGAGGAGGTGTTGGAGGCGAGGATGGCCTCGGGGCGCACCAGGAGGTCGAGGGTCCGGAGCACCTCCACCTTCACCTTCACGTCCTCCGCCACGCTCTCGATGACGATGTCGGCGTCCTTGGCCGCGTCCAGCCCCGCGCCGGTCCTCAGACGGGAGAGGGCCGCCTCCGCGTCCTTCGGCGAGAGCCTCCCCTTCTCCACCAGCCGCATCAGCGTGGAGCGAATTCCCTCCGCGCGCTTCTTCATCTTCTCCGGGTCCCGCCCGATGAGCAGCACATCGAAGCCCGCCTGGGCGGCCACCTGGGCGATGCCGGTCCCCATGGTTCCCGCGCCGACGACGGCCACCCGCTGCATCCCCATGGCCCTCACCCCTTCCAGATTCCCTGGCGCCGGAGGGCCTCGACCTGCTGGCGGGTGTAGCGGAAGGCGACCTCGGCCTTCTCATCCTGGAAGCTCCAGGGAACAATGAGGACCAAGTCCCCGGTCTTGATCCACACCTTCTTCTTGATGCGGCCGGGGATGCGCCCCATGCGGGTCTTCCCGTCCACGCACTTGACCCGGATGCGGTTGCCCCCCAGCAACTGCTCGACGATGCCCATGATTTCGCCTTGGCGGGGGAGGCGGAGCCGGTAGCCCTCGGTCCCCTCGATGGGGGGCGGAGTCGGTCGGGGTTCCAGGGCCATGCCGCTCTCCTGTAGGCCCGGGGGAGGAAAAAGGTTGCCCGCGTTTGGGCTCGCTTCGCGAGCCCGTGAAATTTTTACCTCCCTGCGGTCGGTAAAAATTTCACAAAAAGGAGGTTCCACCGGGCCCCACCCCGGACAACCTTTATGTTTTTTCCACGCGAGCGTAGCGAGCGTGGAAAAAACATCTCGCGAGCGGAAGGTAAAGGTCCAGGAGGTGGTCCCCGGGGTCTTCCAGGTCCCCGTCACCACCCCTTTCCCGGGAGAGGAGATTTCCCACGCCTATCTCCTGGTGGACGGCGGGGAGGCGTGCCTGGTGGATGCGGGGGCGGGCTACGGGCGCTCCCGGAAGACCCTGGAGACGGCTCTGGAGGGGGCGGGGGTGTCTCCCCGCCGGGTGGCGCGGATTGTGAACACCCATGAGCACGTGGACCACGCCGGGGGGGACCCGGAGGCCCGGGGGTTCACCGAGGCGCGGATTCTGATGCACCCCCGGGCCCTGGAGTCCATCCGGAACCAGTCCACGTGGAAGCCCCCGGCGAAACTGTGGGAGCGGATGGACCCCATCGGGCGCCGGATATTCGAGGAGGGACAGAGGCAGTTCCGGGAGCTGCTGGGCTTGCCGGTGGAGCCGCTGGAGGAGGGTGGAGAGGTCCGGGTGGGGGGGATGCGGCTTCGGGCCATCCACACCCCGGGCCACGCCCCCGGCCACCTCTGCCTCTACGAGGCGGGGCGCCGCCTGCTGTTCACCGGGGACCATGTGCTGGGCAAGGGGACCCCCTATGTGGGGAGCGGGGAGCCCATCGCGGGGAACATGGGGGACTACTATGCCTCCCTGGAGCGCCTCATGGACCTCCGGGTGGACTGGCTCCTGCCCGGCCACGGTCCCCCGCGCTCCGATGCTACGGAGCGCATCCGCTCCACCATGGAGTCCAAGCGCCGCCGGGAGCAGAAGGTCCTCGATACCCTCCGCGCCGGGGGCACCCTCTCGGTCCCGCAGATATCGGCCCTCGTCTACGCCGACGTGAAGGGGATGCCGAAGCGGTTCCTGGAGACCAGCACCGAGTCCTACCTGCTGAACCTGGAGCGACAGGGGGTCGTCGGCTCGGAGGAGAGGGGAGAGCAGAGGCTCTACCGGTTGTCGGCGGATTCCGGGGAAACCGGGGGGGACTCCGGGGGCGCGGGGGCGGAGCGGTG
>JACQPP010000058.1 GCA_016207465.1 Methanobacteriota archaeon | reverse complement strand
GGGGGCGGGGGCTCCGCCGGTCTGGATGTAGAGGTCGAGGTGGTTGAGGCTCTTGAACTCGCCGCCCTTGACCTTGCGGTAGAGGGTGCGGTATTGGCGCTGGGTGAGGGCGCCGGATTCGCGGAGGCTCTTGAGGCGGGCGCGGAGGCGGCGGACGCGGGAGACCCAGAGGACCTTCTTGCCGCGGCGGGCCCCGGCGCGTCCCTTGCGGGAGCCGTGTCCCTTGCGGTGTCCGTAGTCGTGGAGGGCCTTGCGCTCGTGGAAGCGGCCCCGGCTCTGCCCGGTTGGGGGGAGGCGGCGGATGGTTCCCTCCCCGACGAGGCCGCGGATGTCCTCGCGGGTGATGGCGGCGGCGATGTCCTCGCCCTTGGCGGGGTCGAGCCATACCCGGCCGCGTCCGACGCCGAGGATGCCGGCGGCGAGGCGGCGCTGGGAGGCGAGGTCGGTCATCATCCCCTCCGGACGGGGTTCAGGATGATGAGGCCCTTGGCGGCGGCCTTCTCCTCGATTTCGAGCCGCTTGCGGGTCCCCACGGTGCGTCCGACCCGCACCGCCTGGTCGCGGGCCAGGGAGTCGAGGTCCTGGGGGCGCTCCACCCGGGCCTCGCGGTAGCCGGAGGGGTGGATGTCCCGCAGGGGGCGGGGGCGGCCGTATCCGGGCCTCACCTTCGAGGGCTTGCCGATGCGGGACTGGCGCACCTTGTTGTGTTCCCCGCGGGGCTTGCGCCAGGCGGGGTCGAGTTTCTTCAGTTTGTAGGAGAGGTAGCGCTCGAATGGGGGATTGCGAGGGAGGCGGGCGCGGGCCCGGCGGCGGGCCTCCACCCGGAGGTGGACCTGGACGCGCTCCAGGTCCCCCTTGCCGAGGCTGGACTCCAGGGCGTCGGGGGCCATCGTGCGGAGGCCGGCCATGCCCTGGACCCCCTGGTCGGCGAGGCGCCGCACCTTCTCCTCGGAGACTCCGAGGCGCAGCAGCGGGACCAATCCGCGGGGGACCCCGGTGGGGGTGTCGGGCGCCATAATCGTGGGGAAGACACACCGGAGAAACTATATATGTATTTCTCCCCATCTGTTTCCCATGGTTCCTTCTCCCGGCGGCGATTTCTCGGCCCGGAGTCCTCCATGGTGATGGCGAAAATTTCCCCCCGGCTCGTCCCGGTTCTGGTGCTGGAGTCGGTCCCCCCTCCGCCCCCGCGGGAGCGAATCAGCGTCACCCAGCGCCTCTACGAGATGCTCCAGGGGGGGCTGATTCGCATCTGGATTGAGAACTTTCTCAAGGGGTGCGGGTGCTGCCTGGGGGCGTGGATGGCCTTTCTCATCGTCGCCATCATGGCGGGGCTCACCTCGGGCCTCTGGGGCCCCATCGTGCAGGAGAATATGCGGAGCGCCCTGCCTATCCCCGGGTTCGAGTTGCCCCTGGCCCTGGCGGCCCTCGCCATGGTTTTCGCGCTGCGCGCAAAAACCGGAAAAGAACCGTAGATGCTCCGGGTCCCCGTGTGGGTGTGCCACCAGAAGCCGGAGAGGAGCCTCTTCCTGCGGGGCCGCCAGTTGCCCCTCTGCGCCCGGTGCACCGGGTTCTACGCGGCCGCGGTGGCGGGGATGGCAGTCGGGCTGTGGGTGAGCCTCCCCCGGCTCCACCTCCTGCTGCTCCTCATCCTCCTGGTGGTCCCCATGGGGGTGGATGGGACCACCCAGCTGGTGGGGCGGCGGGAGTCCACCAATGCTCTCCGCCTCGCCACCGGCGCCCTGGGGGGATTCGGGTGCGGGCTGGCCACCCTGGCCCTCCTGCTGGGACGATAAATTTTTGACCCCCTGGCGGGTTGTATCCCCCGGTTTCCTATGCCGACCCCATCCAAGAAGCCCTCGAAGAAGAAGAAAGCGGCCAAGTCCGAGAAGGCGAAGTCCAAGAAGCTCCCCCCGTGGTTTGATTTGGGGGAACTGCGGGAGAAGGGGGTGGAGGGGGTCGCCAAGGCCCACGGCCTGAAGGCGAAAACGGTCCTCCGCACCCTGAACAAGGCGGGGTATAGCAAGGAGGACATCGAGAAGCCGGCGGCCGCCAAGGAGACCCCGGGGGCCCCGGTGGAGGGGGAGGCGGGGATTGTCCCCACCCTCCAGGTGAGCCGCGACATCCTCAAGGAGTTCCAGGTGGCGAAGAAGGATTTCGAGGCCCGGGCCGCCAAGGCCATTGACGATGCCTCATTCACCCGGGTCCTGCTCGCGCTCTACAAGATGGTCAGCCGGGAATCATCCACATAGATAACAATTCCATTCAGTTGTCCAGGAATCAGAAACTGATTCATATCTATAGATAGCGATTTGGAGCAGATAATTAACTTTCTTAACAAAGACTAACCTTTTATTTTCTGCCAGAAAATATTTCACTACTCGAAGGTAGTCTTGGAGATGCAGGTGGCGCTGGAAAGCATACCGTTGATGGAAAACCCTCCCCCGGTGGGACCCCGAAAGCCGCCCATCCCGTGGGAGGCGGGGAGCCTGCTCCTCGCCGGCCCGCGGGGGCCGGCTCTGGATGAGGCTTACCTCATCACCCTGCGGGGGGCCCTGGAGGAGAGGCCCCGGTCCCGGCTGGTGTGGGTGAGCACCGAGAGCCCGGCGCTCCAGGTGCGGAAGCACCTGGATGGCTACCAGGGGGCCCGGGGAAGCCTGTGGCTCCACCACCAGGGCCCGGTGCCATCCTCTGTGCGAGTGGAGAGGAAGGGGCTCGACCTCCTCCCCTGGAGCCCGGTGGTCATCGACACGGTGAGCCGCCGGGCCGGGCTCGCCGCCGCGCCCCAGGCGCCCGGGGTGCAGACCCTCTACACCGACTACCCGGGGGACTTCGGGGGGCTCACCGGCCACCTGGAGGACCTCCTGAAGCGGGGGGAGCCCCTGGTGGTGGCGGTGGACAGCCTCTGCGCCCTCCTCTCCGACGACACCGCCGACGCCGTCCTCCGGGTCCTCCGCACGGTGAACCACCGCCTCACCGCCCTGGGGGCGCGGGTGGCCTACCTGCTCTACACCGGGTGCCACGAGGCCACCATTGAGACCTCCCTCCGGGGGCTCGCGGAGAGGAGCCTGACGGTGGGGAAGGACCTCACCCTGGCGAGAAGCGAGGTATGAGACACAGCCGATTCTCTCATCCTTCTGCCGCGCTATAGAGATAATTCTAATTCTCCGGCCGTTCTCACCGCAAATTTCCAGAGGTCCTCCAGAGGGGTCCGGTTGTCGTGGGTGATTCCCTGCACCGCCCATGGGCCCCGAGAGAACACCATGTAGTAGCCTCCGACCGGGGACCTCTGGGGGTCCCCGCATAGGGTTGCCGTTCCGAGGGGCTCGCACGGGTTTCCGCTGAGGTTCCCCGACTCGCGGGCGAGGATGGCCGCGGCCCGGGCCGCCTGGGTGTTGTTCTCCATCTGGATGAGTTCGATGTGAACATAGTGGCTCCGGTTCTCGGTGAGGTAGTAGTGGTCCTCGGCCCAGAGGGGTCGGGAGCCGAGGAGGCGCAGTCCTTCGTCGAGGAGGAGGTCGTCGGCGCCGCGGGTGTCGAGCCTGCGGTAGCCCAAGGGGATGCCTCCATCCGGGAGGGCATACCGGGCCGGGGAAGAGGGGCCGGTGCGCATGCCGGGGAGCAGGAGGGGGGTCTCCGGGGGTGTGGCGGG
>JACQPP010000056.1 GCA_016207465.1 Methanobacteriota archaeon | reverse complement strand
GCCCCGCACCCCGCAGAGGATGGGGCAGGGGGTGTGGGGGGCGAAGAGGATGCGTCCATCGGCGCGGTCGAGGGTGTGCCAGGTCTCCGGGTAGGTGGCCCGGTCGGCCTCCTGCACCGATTGGGGGTCAATGTCCCGGGGAGTCCCCCACTTCTCGGGGTGGCGGTAGGCGAGGAGTTCGTAGGTGGGGTCGGGGAGCCCGGTCCAGGCGTAGGAGGCCGCCGCGAGGGCCCCCACCAGCCCTCTCTCCTTCTTCCAGCCCCGGTGGGGGGCCCCGTTGATGGCGCGGCGGGCCTCCTCCAGTTCGACGACCCCGGTGATGGCCCGCCCGGCGGTCTCCCTCTGGGCCGGGGTGGGGGGCCGGGGGAGCAGGACGAGCCCCGGGTGGGTCCGGGGGTCCTCCATCCAGGCCTGTTCCTCCACCATCTGCACCGCCGCCTCCAGGACCCCCCGGGGGTCCCCGGTCTCCAGCCGGAGAGCCACCGCCCCGTTGCCCCGGGTGCGGTAGGGGATGGTGGGGTTCAGCCGCAGGAGCAGGGGGGCATCGGCGGGCCGCGCAAGACCCGCGAGGGCCGCCTGGAGCCTCCAGGCGAGGTGGGTGGTGCATCCCCCCCGGAGGGAGTCGGTGTCGTCGAGCCCCAGGACGATTTCCATGGCAAACGGTTATCTATCTCCCCTGTCAAAAATTCCCCCAATGGTGGAGTTTCTCTCCCGGGCCCTCGGGGTGCTGCGGGAGGCCGGCTTCGAGACCTCGGAGCCCGTGCCGGGGCCCAGCAGTTTCGACGTGGTGGCCCGCCGCGGGGACCTCCTTCTCCTCTTGAAGGTCCAGCCCAATGTGGACGCCCTCGCGGAGCCCACCTCCCGGGAGACCCGCTTCCTCGCCGGCCGCCTCTCGGGGCGCCCCCTGGTGGTGGGCCGGCGGACCCGGAGCGAGGTCCTCATCGAGGGGGTGGTCTACCGGCGCCACGGCATCGCCAGCATGAGCCTGGAGACCCTGGAGAGCTTCCTCCTCGAGAACGAGCCCCCCACCGCCTACGCGGCCCCCGGCGGCGTCTACGTGGAGGTGGACGGCCCCGCCCTCCGCGCGGCGCGCCTCCGCCGCAACCTCTCCCTCGGAGACCTCGCATCGGCCCTCGGGGTCTCCCGGCGCACCATCCAGAAATACGAGGAGGAGGGGATGAGCACCACCGTGGACAAGGCCCTCCGCCTCGAGGAATACCTCGGGGAGCCCCTGGTGCGCCCCGTCAACCCCCTCCTCCAGTCCCCCCCCGCCGAAGCGGAGGCCCCGCCCCCCGAGCCCCCCGGGGAGACCGACCCCGGCCAGCAGGAGGTCTTCCGCCGCCTCCGCGAACTCGGATTCGAGGTCCACGCCACCCGCCAGGCCCCCTTCCAGGCCGTCTCCGAGACCCAGAAGACCACCCTCCTCACCGGGGTATCCCGCGACACCCCCGAGCTCCCCCGGCGGGTCCGCATCGTCCAGTCCATCTCCCAGGTCGCCCAGACCCCCGCCGTCTTCATCCTCCGCGGCCGCGCCCCCGACCACCCCATCGAGCAGACCACCCTCGTCACCCAGGGGGAACTCGAAGAGGTCAACCACCCCCGAGAACTCCTCGACCGCATCCGGGGGAAGAGATAGCCGCTTGAACGGAGATTTCGTTCTGAACGCATTCGCGCCGAAGGCGCGAAAAAAGAAAGAGAAAAAGGGTTCGCCGGAGAGGGGAATTGAACCCCCGCGTCCCTTTCGAGACACAGGTTCTCCAGACCTGCGCATTACCGCTTTGCTACTCCGGCGTCCCTCCGGGGGGAGGAGGGCTCGTGACCCGTCACGGCCCCCCTCCCCCCGTTCGGACCGCACACCCCCTACCCCCGAAGGTGGTAGGGGATGAGCGCCCTGCCTGCTCTCTTCCAGTATGCGGGTTAAATTCTTTCGGAAAAGGGTGTAGGGGTGGCTGTGGAGACAATCCCAAAAGAGAAGGTCGAGGCGCTTCTGCGGGGCAATCTGCGGCAGGGCCCCGGTTACTCTTATGTGGCCCCCTCGCTGGCGCGGTATCCGCATCAGTGGTTGTGGGACTCCTGTTTCCACGCCATTGTGTGGTGCCACCTGGATGTGGAGATGGCGAAGCGGGAACTCTCCACCCTGCTGGCGAAGCAGAGGCCCGGGGGGATGCTTCCCCATATGTTGTTTTGGGAGCGGCCCGGGGGGCTCCTGGGGGCCCTGGACCCCCTTCTGCGGAGCCAGTGGAAGGGGGATTGTTCCACGATTACCCAGCCCCCGGTGTTTCCCCTGGCGGTGGAGCGGGTCTTTGAGGTGTCGGGGGACCGGGGGTGGCTGCGGGGTGTGCTCCCGGGGGTGGTGTCGTATCTGGATTGGCTGGACCGGGAGCGGGGGGAGCCCGATGGGCTGGTCTCCATCTTCCACCCGTGGGAGGGATTGGATGACACCCCCATCTGGGACCATGTGCTGGGGCTCCATCGCATGCGGGGCCCCCGGATGGTGCGCTGGTTCTTCCGGCTCTTGAAGTTGTACCGGCGGGTGGGCTATGACCCGGCCCGCATCCGGGAGCTGGACCGGTTTGTGGTGCGGGATGTGCTCTTCAACACCATCTACATCCTGGGGCTGGAGGCCGCCATGCGGCTCTGCGATGGGGAGGGCGAGGAGGAGAGGGCGGGGGTGTTCCGGCGGCGGGCGGAGAGGGCCCGGGAGGGGCTGGAGGGGTCCTGCTGGGACGAAGAGGCGGGGTTCTATTTCGACGCCACATCGCGGGGGAAGGTGCGGGAGTGGACAGCGGTGGGATTGATGCCCCTGGCCCTGCCGGGCCTGCCGAGGCCCCGGGCGGAGGCCCTGGTCCGGCATCTCCAGGACCCCGGGGAGTTCGGCCTCCCGTGGCCGGTGCCCTCGGCGGCCCGCTCCTCCCCCCGGTTCTCGAAAAGCACGGGGGTGACGAGCCTCTTCCGGGGGCTCTCCTGGGTGCACATCAACTGGTTCCTCGCCCGGGGCCTCGCGGAGAACGCCCCCCGGGAGGTGGCCCGCTCCCTGGCGTCGCGGACCATCGAGATGGTGGCGCGGGGGGGCTTCTGGGAGCACTACGACCCCGATACCGGGGCGGGCTCGGGGGCCTCCGGCTTCGGGTGGTCCACCCTGGCCTTCGATTTGCAGGAGCGGCCCCCGGGGCGGCGCGAAAGATAAGGTTAATGGCGCCGGGCGCCCATGGGGGTCCCCGTGGCCCCTCCGATTTCGGTGGTGATTCCGACGAAGAACGAGGCCCGCTACATCGGGCGGACCCTGCGGGCCCTGGAGTGGCAGGAGAACCCTCCATCCTATGAGGTGGTGGTGGCCGACTACAGGAGCAAGGACAGGACCCGGGAGATTGCGAGGGGGCTCGGGGCGCGGGTGGTGCGGGTGCGGCAGGCGGGGCCCGGGGCGGGGAGGAACGAGGGGGCGGCGGCGGCCCGGGGGGAGATTCTGGTTTTTCTGGACGCGGACACCATCGCGGGGGACAATCTGCTGGGCGAGGTGGCCCGGGTCTTCCGGCAGGGCCGGGTGGTGGGGGCCACCTGCCCCATCTTGCCCTACAGCACGGACCTGGAGGACTTCCTGCTCTTCTGGTTCATCAACAACTACTTCTCCGCGGCCATCCTGGCGGGGGTCCCCCATGCGGCGGGCATCTGCATGGTGGCCCGGGCGGGGGCCTTCGAGGCCAGCGGGGGCTTCAACGCGGAGTTGCATGTGGCGGAGGACGTGGACATGGCCATGCGTCTCCGCCGGTATGGGCGGTTCACCTATCTGCGGAAGACCCTGGTGGTCACGGACCCCCGGCGGGTGCAGCGGTGGGGCATTGCGCGCACGGCGAGCACGTGGGCCGCGAACTACGTGAAGGTGCTCACCCTGGGGGGCAACCTGGCCCGCTACATGCCGGGGATGACGCGGTACCCCGAAATCCGGTAGCCTTCACCCTACTATTCTGCGTCCCCCGACCTGGACCCCGGGGAGCATCTCCTCTCCCACCTTCTCGGCGCTCTCGATGTAGGCGCGGGCCCGGGGGGCGAGGGCGGGGTCCTCGCGGCCCTGCTCCTGGGCCCAGGCGATGTGGGCGCGGAGCCATCGGTCGGGCACGGGGACCCGGCGGGGGACCACGGTGAGGGTGACCCCCTGGAATCCGGCGCGGCGGAGGGCCCGGGCGATGGGGGGGTGGTCGTGGAATTGGAAGTCCCCGCGGGCTTCGAGGAGGCGGGCCAGGTGGAGGCCGGATTCCTGGGCGGGGGTGCGGGGCTCGGGGACGCAGAGGAGGGTGGCGAATCGGCCGTCGGGGCGGAGGGCCCGGTGGGCCTCCCGGGCGAGGGGCTCCAGGGATTCCCCGGGGAGGGTGTGGAGGCCATGGTAGGAGACGATGGCGTCAAGGCTGGCGGTGCGGAGGGGGAGGCGGCTGGGGTCGGCGGCGAGCCCCCCGGTCCTCTCGTTCCCCTGGAGGCGCAAAGCGCGGAGCCTCTCGGGTCGGCGGCTGAGGGCCAGGGGATGGGGCTCGGCCCACCCCGCCAGGATGCCGGGGAGGACCCCGTCGGTCTCCAGGTCGAGGACCCGCATGGTGGGGCCGATGCCCACGCGCTCCAGGAAGGCCCGGCGGTCCTCGATGGCGTAGGGCATGGGGATGGCTTCGTCTCACAACCTTTATCTTTTTCCCGGGAGATGGCGGCCCACCGATGACGACCCGGAAGAGGGCGGCGGAGGCCGCCAGGGAGCTGATGGGGGACCGCGCCCACATCCGAAACATGGGCATCATCGCCCACATTGACCACGGGAAGACCACCCTCACCGACAGCCTCGTCGCGGGGGCGGGCATCATCTCCCAGGAGCTGGCGGGCCAGCAGCTGTTCACCGACTTCTACGAGCTGGAGCAGCAGCGGGGCATCACCATCAACGCGGCCAACGTGAGCATGGTCCACACGGTGGACGGCCAGGACTACCTGGTGAACCTCATTGACACCCCCGGCCACGTGGACTTCGGGGGGGACGTGACCCGGGCCATGCGGGCGGTGGACGGGGCCGTGGTCCTGGTGGACGCGGTGGAGGGCCCCATGCCCCAGACGGAGACGGTGCTCCGCCAGGCCCTGCGGGAGCACGTGAAGCCGGTCCTCTTCATCAACAAGGTGGACCGCCTTATCAACGAGCTCCAGCTGGACAAGAAGGCCATGCAGATGCGCCTGGGCCTGGTCATTGACAAGGTGAACAACCTCATCAAGAACATCCACCCGAAGAAGTACGAGGCGGGGTGGCGGGTGCGGCCCGAGGACGGCAGCGTGGCCTTCGGCTCCGGCCTCCACAAGTGGGCCATCTCCATCCCCATGCAGAAGAAGACGGGCCTCGGCTTCAACGAGGTCTACGACCACCTGAAGAAGGGGGAGACCAAGATTCTGGCCCAGAAGGCCCCGGTGGCCGCGGTGGTCCTCGACATGGCGGTCCGCCACCTCCCCAACCCCCTGGAGGCCCAGAAGGACCGCATCCCCGTCATCTGGAAGGGAGACGCCGCCACCCCATTCGCCAAGTCCATGGCCGACTGCAACCCCGAGGGCCCGGTGGCCTTCATGGTCACCAAAATCACCATGGACCCCCACGCGGGGGAGGTGGCCACCGGCCGGCTCTTCAGCGGCACCCTCCGCCGGGGCATTGACCTCCACGTCTCCGGGATCGCCCGGACCAACAAAATCCAGCAGGTGGGCGTCTTCATCGGCCCCGACCGGGTGGAGGTGGAGGTCATCCCCTCCGGCAACATCGCCTCGGTCACCGGCCTCCGGGACGCCATCTCCGGCTCCACCGTCACCTCCGAGCCCGTCACCCCCTTCGAGTCCATCAAGTACACCAGCGAGCCCGTGGTCACCAAGGCCGTGGAGGCCAAGGAGACCAAGATGCTCCCCAAGCTGGTGGAGGCCCTCCGCCAGGTCCAGAAGGAGGACCCCACCGTCCACGTGGAAATCAACGAGGAGACCGGCGAACACCTCGTCAGCGGCATGGGAGAACTCCACCTCGAAATCATCGAATACAAGGTCACCCACGACAAGGGCGTCCCCATCGAGACCAGCCCCCCCATCGTGGTCTACCGCGAATCCGTCAAGGGCACCAGCCCCGGCCCCTTCGAGGGAGTCTCCCCCAACCGCCACAACCGCTTCTACTTCACCGCCGAACCCCTGCCCCCGACAATCGTGGGGCTCATCAAGAGCGGCCAGGTCACCACCGACCAGGAAGAAGTGGAGCGCCGCAAACTCCTCATGGACGCCGGCATGGACAAAGACGAAGCCAAAAACGTGGTCGAGGTCTACGAGGGCAACCTCTACATAGACATGACCAAAGGAGTCCTCCAGATGCGCGAAGTCGAGGAACTCATCCTCGAGGGCTTCCACGACGCCATGAAAAACGGGCCCCTCTGCAAGGAGCGGGGCCAAGGCGTCAAAATCAAGCTCCACGACATCAAGCTCCACGAGGACTCCATCCACCGCGGCCCCGCCCAGG
>JACQPP010000055.1 GCA_016207465.1 Methanobacteriota archaeon | reverse complement strand
GATGATGGCGGCGGCGCCGTCGCTGAAGGGGCACCAGTCGTAGAGGCGGAGGGGGTCGGCCACCATGGCGCTCTTCATGGCGTCCTCGAGTTTGAGTTCCTTCTGGAGCTGGGCCTTGGGGTTCCTGGAACCGTGCTTGTGGTTCTTGACGGCGACGTGGGCGAGGTGCTCGGGGGTGGTCCCGTGCTTCTGCATGTGGGCGCGGGCGATGAGGGCGTAGTGGCCGGGGAATGTGATGCCGGTGGCGGTCTCGTAGTAGGAGTCGCTGGCGTAGGCGAAGTACTCGGTGGCCTCGGGGGTGGTGCGGTTGAGGACCCTCTCGGTGCCACCGACGAGGACGAGGTCGTGGGCCCCGCTCTGGATGGCGTGGATGGCGTGGCGGAGGGCGGTGGCCCCGCTGGCGCAGGCGTTCTCGAAGCGGGTGGCGGGAATCCCGGGGACCCCGAGGGCCGAGGCGGTGAGGGGGCCCAGGTGGGCCTGCCTCTCACACAATTCACCAATGAAGTTGCCGAGGAAGAGGGCCTGGAGGTCGCGGGGGGAAACCTCGGCGTCCATGAGGGCGTCAAGGCCCGCCTCGGCCATCAGCTCCCCCTGGGTCTTCTGGCTGCGGCCGAACTTGGTGATGCCGACACCCACCACGGCGACCCGGGTCATGGTGGCTCTCCCTCTCTCCTGTCTCCTTAAATAAGTTAGGGGGCCAACAGGTGGGCCACCCCGAGGGAGAAGAGCCCCCCGCAGAGGGTGGCGAAGAAGTTGGTGGTGTGGTTGTTGAATATCCGGAGGCGCCCCTCCAGGGTGGCCCCGAGGAGGCTGTCCACCTGGGTGCCGGTGAAGGCCCCGAGGAGGGCGGCGGCCAGCGCCGGGGCCCCGGGGAGGACCCCGAGGAGGCTGGGGAGCCCCGCCCCGCGGCCGAAGAGCTCGAGGAGGAGGGCGAGGAGGGCGATGGTGGCGGCCCCCAGGAGGGCGGCCATCTCCCCGAGGGCGGAGACGGCCCCGCTGGTCCCCGGCTTCACCCGCTCCAGGGTGGTGATGAGCCGGGGGTGCTTCTTCTGGGTCTCGCCCACCTCGGTGGCCATGGTATCGGCGGTGGCGGTGCCCACGGCCCCCAGGAAGCCCACGATGAAGAGGGGGTCGTAGATGCGGGAGGCCACGGCGAACCCCAGGGGCCCGAGGCCGTTGCCCAGCACATTGCGGTAGTCGCGGGTCTTCTGCTCCGCCCCCAGCCCCCGCTTGACCTCGAACTTGAAGCGGGTGGAGCCCGCCCCCAGGGCGAAGAAGGTGAGAAGCAGGAGAAAAGGGCGCACATCGGTGAAGACGATGAGGAGGACCCCGAGAAGGGCCCCGGTGAAGAGGCCGCTCTCCTCCAGCAACCCCTTCCGGTAGGCCACCCACGCCGCCGCCAAGGCGAAGGCCAGGGCCCCCAGGGTAAGCTCGAAGGGGACCAGATAACGGAAGAGGCGCACCAGCCACATGGCCATCCCCGCCCCCACCGCCGGGGGGAGAGGCCCATAGTCCCCCTGAATCGAGTGGATGGCCCCTGCAGTCAGCAGACCGGAGACAGTGGTGAGGAGGGCCATCTCGGACAACACCGGGGCCCCCAGGAGCAACCGGGAGGCAATATCAAGGAGGAAACTGGAGGTCCCCCCCACCGCCAGGTAGAGGACCATGCGCCGGGGCCCGCGGCCCAGCAGGCGGGTGCAGGCCCCGCAGGCCACCGCCGGGGCCACCTGGAACAGGGGAAACCCCAGGAGCAGGTGGACGCCGACGAGGACACCCGCCGAGGCCCCCAGCGAGAGGGGACGGACATCCCGGAGAAGCCGGAGAAGGGCGTTCATGGAAAACGGCTATACCATACCACCACCGCATACCTGCATAATATCTTTCCCCACCGCGATGCTGCGCGCCCTCTACGAACACCACCTCCTCCGGCAAATCCGCGGGGACCCCCGGGCCCACTGCCTCTTGCTGGTCATCGAGGAGACCGACCTCCTCGAACCCCCGGGCCGGAACCGCCTGCTCCGGTTCGCCCGATGGTGCCGCGACCTCGGCATCACACCCCTCGTCCACGTGGGCCTCCTGGTCAAGGCCGGGAGCCCCCCCGAGCAACAGATGGCCGAGCGCCTCCGCGGCGCCCTGGAGGGACAAGTCCCCTACATCCTCTACACCTCAATTCGGCCCGACCCCGCGGGAAACGGGGGAGAACACTGGGCCCTCCACATCAGCCTCGGATTCGGCGGCCGCGAAGAACTCACCCGCGCCATCCAGGGGGTCCTCCAGGAGGTCCAGGAGGGCAAGCGCAAACCCGAAGAGATAGACGAACAGGCCATCGAGAAACACCTCGTCTTCCCCCACGAGCCCGACCTCATCCTCCGCGCCAGCGGCCGCCTCACCGACTTCCTCCTCTGGCAGTCCATCTACAGCGAACTCTACTTCACCGAGGTCTCCTGGAACCACTTCCGCAGGATGGACCTCCTGCGAGCCCTGAGGGACTACCAGAAGAGGCAGAGGAGATATGGGAAGTAAAAAGAATTCTGCCCAAAGGTGAGGCTCTTCCAGGATTCCGGGGTGCCGACCGGGGCCGTGGGCACCGCCCTCGAAAACCTTAATAGCGCCGGAGGCCAATTTCTCTGCGGATGGAAGTCCGTACGCGGCGCGGAGACCCCACGTTCCTGCTGGAGTGGT
Organism: Methanobacteriota archaeon; assembly: GCA_016207465.1. Classification (GTDB taxonomy): domain Archaea; phylum Halobacteriota; class Syntropharchaeia; order JACQPP01; family JACQPP01; genus JACQPP01. The sequence continues at coordinate 9,613 of JACQPP010000055.1, read as the reverse complement.
TCGAGAAGCATCCCATCGATGAGGAGTTCGCCACCATCCTGGACCGGGTCGTGGCGGAGCGGAAGAAAAAGCAGATGCGGTGAGGGAACGTGGTCTGCCTGGACACTACCTTCCTGGTGGACCTGGGCCGGGGAAGGCAGGGTGCAGTGCGCAAGATGAGGGAACTGGTGGCCGGGAGAGAACGGGTGGTCACCACCATGGTGAACATGGTGGAGTTCTACGAGGGGGCGTGGGCTCACGCCCGCGCGCAGGAGAAGGTCGCCGAGGTGGAAGGAGTCCTGGAGGGCCTGGTGGTCCTGGACCTGAACCTCATCGCCGCGAAGGAGTTCGGCCGCCTGAAGCGGGACCTCCAGAGAAAGGGGGAGGCAGTGGGCGACTGGGACCTCCTGATTGCCACCATTGCCCTGGCATACGGGGAGCGTCTCATCCTGACGTCCAACGTAAAGGACTTCGAGCGGATTCCCGGGATTCAGGTCGTGGCCTACTGACCCCGGGACATCATCTACGAAATCCTCCGGGGCCAGCAACCAGAAATTCAGATGGCCCGCATCCGCGACCAACACGCCATCCGCCTGAGTATAGGCGAAGGTGAAGTTCGGGGGAACCACGACATCACTTTCGAGGCTCCAGCCGAACGAGGCCCGGACCTCCACGCGATACCCGGCGGCGAACCGCCCGTAGAGCCGGGCCTGAAGCAGCCACGGAAACCCCGGACCACGATGGAAACCCGACATCCCCACCCCCACAGAGTGCGCTACATCAAATCAAACCTGCGCCATTCCCTGTGGGGGATAGGGGACCCACAGACCCCCGCCGGTTCCCCCCTGCGCCAGACACAACGGCCACACGGGCAGAACCCCCAGGGGGATAGACCACACCGCCGGGGAAGACGGGATTCACCCCGGACAGGGGAGAGAGAGGACTCTGCCAGCTACGGCGTGGGGACCTACCGTCGAGTCCCCTGGGAGGTGGTGATGCTCTTATGCATTTCGCTTTACATTGGTGTCTCTCTTCCTTTTGGCTTCGCGTTCCTCGCGATAGAGGCACCTCATTTTCCTGACGGAAAAAAGGAAAGTCCACAGAACAAAAGTCAGAATGATCCAATTATAGGGTGATTTCGCATCGAATGGGAGTGGATAGAACACTGAGACTAAAAGAAGTATCCCAGCAGAGAGCGCCAAGCCATCAAAAGCTCGGACCACGCCTTTCCCTCGATACGACAAAATTACGCCTGCAAGAATGACCAAGATAGCGCTTATAAGCATAGTGTCGATGGTTTTAATTACGAACTTGGTGATGCCCCAGATTGCGAGGAGGCCGATGAGAAGGGCGAGCAATGTATGGTCGCGTTTCATGTGCCACCACTACCCTCGGTGAGAGGGCTGAGGAAGGGACAAAGCGCCGCTTCAACTGCAAATGGTAGAAGTATCTGGCATGCTGCGACTTGGAATGAGGTTTTAGCTCTCTCAACACAGACCCGGTAACCTGTTGCGACTGTTACTGCTTCGTCATCGAGTAGATTTCCAGTAATTGACGGGCTTTTCCGTAGGGCTTCTATCGCTTTCAGTGTCGCGTCGTATGGGTCTTGGATGACCTCAATATCCACCGTGAGGCGGGGCACTATCGAGACCTCCGCGCTCACGATGGCGCCTTGCGCGCTTACCGAGATAATGGGCTGAATTGCAAACCATCGGGACGTGAAGGGAACACTTCTCTGTGAGAAGGCCCCCGGAATGGGCCGTTTGGCCTCGATGTCGGCAATGTGGCTGTTGGAGATTAGGGGAAGTAGATGAAGTCCCTGACACCCATCCTCTTTTGGAGGGGAGGGGATGGCTATCCGGGACATACTCGATTCTCTACGCCTGGGAAATATAGATTCTCTCCTTCGGAGCCGCTACCGGTGGCGCCCCCGGAGGGCGGGCCGTCCTCCGCACAACCCTCGGAGGAATCCGGGTCCCGGCAGGCCGGTTGGCTGAACTCTTACCAGGGAGACCTTCGCAGGCTCCGTCACGTCACCAGCCGCCGCTTCCTGATTTCCTCCAGCGCCTGGTCGAACCTGTCCCTCGCCTTCTCCCCTTCCCCCCACTTGGCGAGTTCCGCGAGTCCCTCCTTCAGTCCCACCTTGGGTTTGTATCCGAGTTTCTTGAGTCGGGTGATGTCGGCGTAGCAGTGGCGGATGTCCCCGGCGCGGAACTGTCCCGCAATCGTGGGCTTCAGGGGACTCCCGTAGAGGCGGAGGAGGGTTTCGGCGATGCGGCGGATGGAGGTGGGCCTTCCGGTGCCGACGTTGTAGGTCTGGTAGTTGGCGGCGGATTTGCGGAGGGCGAGCCGGAGTCCCTGGACGATGTCGCTGACGTGGATGAAGTCGCGGGTCTGGAGGCCGTCCTCGAATATCATGGGGGGATTGTGGTTTTTGATGCGGCTCATGAAGACGGCGCAGACGCCGGTGTAGGGGTTGCTGAGGCTCTGGCGGGGGCCGTAGACGTTGAAGAAGCGCATGGCCACGGCGGGGAGCCCGTAGGCGCGGCCCACCGCGAGGCACATCTCCTCCTGGTCGCGCTTGGTGATGGCGTAGATGCTGGTGGGCTGGAATGGCTTCTCCTCCGGGGTGGGCACGGGGCGGAGGGGGCTGCGGCAGCGGGGGCATCGCACCTCCCACCGGCGGCGCCGGAGCTGGGCCTCGGGCCGGAGCCCCGGGTGGGTGCGGCCGCAGCGGGGGCAGTCGTAGGCTCCCTCGCCGTAGGCGCTCATGGAGGAGGCCACGATGAGTTTCTTCACGTCGTGCTCCCCGCTGATGAGGAGTTCGAGGAGGCGGGCTGTCTCGCCGGTGTTGGCGTCGGTGTATCTCCGGATTTGGTACATGGATTGGCCCACCCCCACGCGGGCCGCGAGGTGGTAGATGGCCTCCTGGCCCCGGAGGACCCGGCGGAGGGCCCGGGTGTCCCCCACGCGGCCTCGCACGAATTTGGCCCGGGGGTTGAGGTAGATGGGGCGCCTGCCCCGGTGGACCTGGGGCTCCAGGTTGTCGTAGACCGTCACCCGGTGGCCCCCGCGGACCAGGGAGTCCACCAGGTGGCTCCCGATGAATCCTGCGCCCCCGGTGACGAGGATGTTCATAGGACGGTGTGGAAGTAGGCGATGGTCTCCTTTAATCCTTCGTCGAGTCCCGTTCGGGGGCTCCAGTGGAGGAGGCGGCGGGCGAGGCGGATGTCGGGCCTGCGCTGGCGGGGGTCGTCCTGGGGGAGGGGCCGGTAGACAATCCGGCTGGGGCTGCCGGTGAGGGCCTGGATGCGGCGGGCCAGCTGGAGGATGGTGTAGTTCTCGGGGTTGCCCAGGTTGATGGGGCCGTGGGTGGGGGAGCGGGTGAGGCGGAGGATGCCCTCGATGAGGTCGTTGATGTAGCAGAAGGAGCGGGTCTGTCGGCCGCGGCCGTGGACGGTGAGGGGCCTTGCGCGGAGGGCCTGGGTGATGAAGTTGGGGATGGCGCGTCCGTCCTCGGGGCGCATCCGGGGCCCGTAGGTGTTGAAGATGCGGGCAATCTTGGTGTCGAGGCCGTGGACCCGGTGGTAGGCCATGGTCATGGCCTCGGCGAACCGCTTGGCCTCGTCGTAGACCCCGCGGATTCCGACGGGGTTGACGTTGCCCCAGTAGGACTCGGGCTGTGGGTCCACCCGGGGGTCCCCATACACCTCGCTGGTGGAGGCGAGGAGGAAGGTGGAGCGGTGGGCGCGGGCCAGCCCCAGCATGTGGTGGGTCCCCAGGGCCCCGGCCTTCAGTATCTGGATGGGGTAGACCTCGAAGTCCTTGGGGCTCGCGGGGCTGGCGAAGTGGAGCACCAGGTCCACCCGCCCGGGGACGCGGAGGGGGCGGTTGATGTCCCGGCGGAGGAACCGGAAGCGGGGGTTCCCCCGGAGGTGGGCGAGGTTGCGGGGGCTCCCGGTGAGGAGGTTGTCCACCGCGATGACCCGGTAGCCCTCCTCGAGGAGGCGGTCGCAGAGGTGGCTCCCGATGAAGCCCGCGCCCCCCGTCACCAGGGCGGTTTTGGTCATGCTAAAGACCGTCCCCCAAGTTGGGCAATATGGGTTTATCCGCAGATTCCGCAGATGGCGCAGATTCCGGAGAATAACATCTGTGTAATCTGTGCAATCTGCGGATTCGTTGTTGCGCTGAAGGAGAGAGCATCTTCATAGCTCCAGGGTGGAGGAGTCCCCGATGTTGAGGCTCTGGAAGCGGCCGCTGACCCGGGCGTGGTCCCCCACCACCGAGCCGTGGAGTTCGAGGTGCTGGAGGGTGGAGCCCGCGCCGATGATGGAGTCCTCCACCACGCTGTGCTCGATGGTGGCCCCGTCCCCCACGGAGACATTGGGGCCGATGACGCTGTGGCGGATGACGGCCCCCCGGCCGATGGCCACCGGGGGGAGGAATACTGCCGTGGGATAGGGGTGGTGGTTCTTGGCCCTAAGTTCACGGAGAAGGTTGCGGTTGGCGTCGAGGAGGGACTCCTTGCGCCCGCAGTCGTACCACTCGGAGACCTCGAAGGTCCGCAGGTGGGCCCCCCCCTCGACGAGGCGCTGGAGGGCGTCGGTGAGCTGGTATTCGCGGCCGGGGGCCAGGGGGCGGGAGGCCATCTCCGCGAGGGTCTCCAGGAGGGGTCGGGGCTCTTCGAGGATGTAGATGCCCGCGATGCCCCAGCGGCTGGGGCTCCGGCGGGGCTTCTCCACCAGGCGCCGGATGCGGCCCCGGCGGTCCAGGACCGCGATGCCGTAGTGGCGGGGGTCGTCCACCCGCTTGACGCCGATGGAGCCCCCGCAGCGGTTCCGGCGGTGGGCCGCCAGGAACTCCCGGTATCCTGCCTTGAATATCATGTCTCCGAGGGCAATCATCAGAGGGCTCTCCCCGATGGCCCCGGCGGCCGCGTGGACCGCGTGGCCGAGGCCCAGTTGCTCCTCCTGGGGGACGAAGGTGAGGCGGCGGAACCTGCGCCCGTAGTCCCGCTTCACGTAGTCCACCAGGCGCTCCCGCATGTATCCCACCACCACGATGACCTCCTCGGGGCGGAGGGGGGCGAGGCGGTCGAGGATGTGGCCGATGAGGGGCTTCCCGGCCACGAATATCATGGCCTTGGGCTTGGTGTGGGTGTGGGGGTAGAGCCGCGTGCCGGTGCCCGCCGCCGGAATCAAGACCTTCATCGTCTCTCTCCTACCATGCGATGCCCTCGTATATCATCCCTTTTCCGGGGGCGACGATGCGGCGGCCGTCCACCACCACGGGCCTCGCCATGAGGCCGGTGGGGAGTCGGGCGAACTGGGGCCATTCGGTCATCACGATGCACCCGTGGGCCCCTCGGAGGGCCTCCGGGATGGAGTCGGCATACCGGACCCGGGGGAGCAGGCGTTTCATGTTCTCGTTGGCCTGGGGGTCGTGGGCAGTCACCCGGGCCCCGGCCCGCAGGAGCCCCCGCAGGACGGGGATGGCGCGGGACTCGCGGATGTCGTCGGTGTGGGGCTTGAAGGCGAGGCCGAGGACCGCCACCCGCTTGCCCCGGAGGGGTCCAAGGTGGCCTCGGAGGAGGTCCAGGGCCCGCCGGGGCTGGGCCTCGTTGATTCGGAGGGTGGTCTCCAGGAGCCGCAGGGGGACCCCCCGCCGGCGGGCCTGGCGGGCGAGGGCGCGCACGTCCTTGGGGAAGCAGGAGCCCCCGAATCCGGCCCCGGCATTTAGGAAGGCGCGGCCGATGCGCCGGTCGAGGCCGGCCCCGTCCATCACCTGGTAGGTGTCGATGCCCAGTGTCTTGCAGAGGTTGCCGAGTTCGTTGGCGTAGGAGATTTTGAGGGCGAGGAAGGCGTTGGAGGCGTATTTTATCATCTCGGCGGTGGAGAGGTCGGTGTGCACGCGGGGGGCCCGGATGGACCGGTAGAGGGATTCCACGAATTTTCCGTCGCTGGCCCGGCGGCTTCCGACGACGATGCGGTCGGGGTGCATGAAGTCCGCCACGGCGCTGCCCTCCTTGAGGAACTCGGGGTTCACCGCGGCGCGGGGAAAATGGGGGGCCACGAGGGACCCGGTGGTGCCCGGCACGACGGTTGACTTCATGACGACCCGGTGGTCCCGCGGGGCGACGCGGGCGAGGGAGGCGACGGCCTGGCGCATCCAGGTGAGGTCAATGGAGCCGTCGCGGGCCGAGGGGGTGCCGATGGCGAGGAATGTGGCCTCGGTCCCCCGGACCCCATCGTAGTCCGTGGTGGCCTGGAACCGCTTGCCCAGGTGCTTTTTGAGGAGGCGGTCCACACTGGGCTCGTAGATGGGGGATTTCCCCCGGCGGAGGAGGGAGATGCGGCGGGGGTCAATGTCGATGCAGGTGACCCGGTGGCCGAGTTCGGAGAAGCAGAGTCCGGTGACGAGGCCCACGTAGCCGGTGCCCAAGATGCTGAGGCGGGCCATGGTCAGGGGCGGCCGTAGAAGTCCTTCTTCCGGACGGTGTCGTGGAGGTGGGGGGTGGAGAACTCCTGGAGGAGGACGTTCTCCTGGGCGATGAGGCTGTGGACCATGCCGGGGGTGATGCGGAACTTGTCGTTCTTGCTGAAGGTCTTCTTCTTGCCCCCCTCGAACTCCACCACGAGGGTCCCGTGGACCACGTAGAGGGTCTCGTCCTTCTCCTTGTGGTAGTGGACGCTGGTGCGGTATCCCTCGCGGATGTAGAGTTCCTTGGTGAGGTATTTGTCGGTGCTGACGAGGACCTTCTCGTATCCCCAGGGCTTGTCCTCGCGGTTGGAGTATTCCTTGCGGACCTCCTCCAGGTCTTTGAGGGTGTCGATGGCCATCCAGAATCCCTCCTCCTGGTAGGCGCCGAGACGGCCTGACTCGGCGAGGGTGGGGAAGAGGGTCTTCTCGATGTCGCCCCCCTCGTAGCCGTTGAAGGATATCCCGGGGGAGAGGCAGTAGACGCCCCCGTTGATGTAGTGCTCCAGGAGGGGCTTCTCGCGGAACCGGCGGATGCGCTCCCCCTCGAGGTCCACGAGGCCGTAGGGGCTCCGCATCCGGGTCACGTACATGAGGGCGGGGCGGCCCGAGCGGCGATAGACCTCCACCATCTTCTTCAGGTTGACATCGGCCACCACATCGCCGTTGCGGACCACCGCGTCGGTCCCGGCGCGGGCCATCCCCTCGCGGATGGCGTAGAGGGTCCCCCGGGGCTCCTCCTCCACGTTGTAGTCGATGGAGAGCCCCCGCCACCTCCGCCCATAGCGGGCCTCAATCTTGTCCCCCAGGTGGCCGGTCAGCAGGACCACCCGGGAGATGCCCGCGTGGAGGAACTCCAGCAGCTGGCGGTCCAGGATGGTGTAGCCCTTCTGGATTTCCACCAGGGGCTTGGGGACCTGGTCGGTGAGGGGGCGGAGGCGCTTGCCCATCCCCCCGCAGAGAACCAGCCCCACCACGCCGGATTTCTTCCCCGGGGCCTTGCGGGATGCCATGGGCGGGGTATATCCCCAAAAGGGGGTAATATGCTCTTTCCCAACTTTTCGCGTTTCTTTCTGACTTTTTATGTCTTTTCTCTTTTCTTTGGTTAAGTTTTCTTTTCTCTTTTGCAGGCGGTCTCGCGTTTTGCGAAGCACAACGCGAGACCGCCGTTAGCCTGATGCGAAGCGTCGGGCGTAGCAAAAGAGAAAAGAAAAGTTAAGCGAGGCGGCCCGGGCCCCAAGGGGGAGAGGTTGGGAGGAAAGGAGGGCTCGGAACTTGGATGAACCGCCTCGCGTTATCTTCACTGCTATCTACCCCGGCTGGGGCCATAAAGGTTCTCCGAATTAATTCCCAAATCTCCTGATGTTCCCTCGTGGGGCGGCCTTCGTTAGACCTGAACGCCACCCTCCTGAGAGGGTGGCGTTGGCCGGCCAGGGGGGAGTAGTTTCGCCCCGCCTGGGGAAAGGTTATCCATCCGGGTTTCCCACGTTGGGTAGATGGGGGACGATGGACGACCAGCATGCCCGGGGGCCGGGGGGATTGCGCTCCTCCTGGTGGTGTTGCTCCTGGTGTTCCTCCTCCTCTCCTTTGTGCATCCGGTGGCGGCGGTGGCCCTGGTCATGGGGGGGATTGGGCTGGTGGCCCTCTCCATCCTGGGGCGCGCCTGGAGGGGGGTGAAGCACCCATGAGCCCTCAATCCGCCTTGGTTCCTCTGCTGAGCCCCCGGGAGGCGGAGGAGGTGTTCCGGGCGGGGGGGGACTCCATCTGCGTCTCCTGCAAGGGGGCCCATCTGCTCTGCGGGAAGGAGCGGTGTCCCATCCTGGTGAAGACATACATCCAGCGGCAGACTGCCCCTCTGCTGGACCGGCTGGACCTGTCGGGGGCCTCTCCCCCCGGGATTTTCGTGGGGCGCTATGGGTATCCGAAGGTGTCGGTGGGCCCTCTGGTGCCCCCGGTCTCGGGGGACACGGCCCACATGGACATCCCGGAGGGGTGGCTGGGGCGTTCCATCGAGGAAATCGTGGGGTTCCGGTTCTCGCTGGTGCGGGGGAAGCACCGGGTGGATGCCTACAATGTGGAGGGGGCGGGGCGGCTGGTGGACCAGACGCGGGAGCTGGCCATGGCGGCGGAGCCGGCGGACATCGAGGCCCGGTTTTCCCGGAAGCCCGCGGGGCGCATCCTCCTCTCCGATGAGATACAGCCCTTCGGACCATCTGCACCCCTTGAAAAATTCGATGTGGACAATGTGAAGGTAGAGCGCCGCATCGAGCGGGCCTATGGGGACCGGGACCTGAAGGCCCGGGGGGCGGTGCTGGGGCTCTACCGGGATGGCCTGCGGGTCTCCCAGATTCAGCGGGCCTTCAGCGCGGGGCTCTTCGGCCTCGGCCGGAACCGCCACTTCGTGCCCACCCGCTGGTCCATCACCGCCGTGGACTCCGCCATCGGCATCGAGATGGTGAAGCGCATCCGGGACCACCCCATCCTGAACGAGTTCCTGCTCTTCGAGGCGGGCAACCTGGACAACCGGTTCCTGGTCCTGATGATGCCCTTCGAGTGGTCCTATGAGCTCATCGAGGCCTGGTATCCGAACACCATCTGGAACCCCATCGGGCAGCGCACCGTCATCCTCGCCAGCCACGAGTTCTACGAGGGGCGCACCACCTACGCGGAAATCGGGGGATGCTACTACGCCGCGAGGCTCGCGGTGGGGGAATACCTCACCCGGGTCCGCCGCCAGGCCAAGGTGGTCATCCTGCGGGAGGCCCACCCCGGCTACATCATGCCCGTGGGAGTCTGGAATGTGCGGGAGACGGTGCGGGAGGCCCTCCGCCTGCCCCCGCGGAGGTTCGACACCCTGCGGGAGACCCTCGCCCACATCCAGACCAAGCTCGACATCCCCATGGACACCTGGATTGCGAAGAGCGCGGTCCTCACCGACCACCTGCGGCAGAGGCGGCTCACCGAATACGCCGCCATCCAGGAATGACGCGCATCCGGAGGGTGGAGGCCCGGTCCGCTCTCTCTCCCTCCGCGATGCCGGGCCTCGCCTACGCCCTCAACCCCTACCGGGGGTGCGAGATTGGCTGCCACTACTGCTACGCCCCCTACGTGACCCACGCCCTCGATGCCCCCCGGCCCCGCCCGGAGGCCCCCCTGG
>JACQPP010000059.1 GCA_016207465.1 Methanobacteriota archaeon | reverse complement strand
GGACAGGCCGATGGCGATTTCGGTCTGTTCCATCCCCTCATCAAAAGGTAGAAGGGGCGGGGGTTTATGGTCTTCCAGGGTCAAGTCATCCTAAACCGTGGCGTAGTCCCCTTTTTTACGAAGTATTCCGCCGCACGATAGCCACCATAAAGGCCGATCCCGAAAAACAGGATGTCGATTCCGGAGAGAGTTCCGGGCATGGTTCGGCCGCGATACTCGAAGGTTCCGGTGGAGAACATGATTTGCATGAAAACATCAAACGGAATGATGCCGGAGAGACCGGAGAATAGGTAGAAGAAGAAATATCCCGACAGGATGGCAAACAATCCAAAAACGACTCCCAGAAGTTTCACTGCCATCGGGTTCTTGAAATTGTCTCTTTTGGCACCCAAGCCGACGCCCAGGCCACCCAGGGCTCCGGCGACAATCGCCACAAGTCCGAGAATTCTTCCTGTGGCCTGTGCAGCGCCTCCGTAAATGAGTCCCCCCATGATTGCAAAGATAGCGCCAAAGAGCAACACTTGGGTGAATCCCATTATGCTGGTATGCAACTACACCGATAGTCTTGAAGATTCCGTCCTTACATCTACATACCTGGGGAAAATCTACATCACAAATCGAACACCAGCAGGGGGACGAGCATCTCCTGGCGGGTGAGGGCGCTGTGGGTGGCCCCCCGGGGGCCGTGTTTGTTTTCTTTGGTGTATCTGTATTGGAGGTAGGTCTGTCCGCGGGCGATGAGGGTGAGGTCTCCGATGCGGCCCCGGAACCTGGGGTTGTATGCGGTGGGGCCGAAGAGCCCTTGGTCCACGGCCTGCTGGGTGGGATGGATGTCCATGGCGTCTCCCCATTTCTTGCGGAGGTATTCGGTGACGTCGTTGGGGCGCTGGGTGTGGAGGTAGGCGACGCGGCCTCCGCTGACGGCGGGGATGTGGTCCAGCATGGCCCGCAGTTCTTTGTCCTGGAGGTCCACCACCCGGCCGGGGTCGGTGTCTATGTGGCCGTGGTCGGAGACCATGAAGAGGCGGAGGGCCGGGCGGAGGGCGGCCCAGTCGTTGAGGGCGCGGGCGAGGAGGCGGAGGGTCTTCTCGAAGTTTGTGGTGGAGGAGCCCTCCTGGTGGAGTATCTCGTCGAGGGCGGAGACGTAGAGGTAGGTGAACCCCCGGTCCCCCTTCTTGAGGGGGTGGGTGAGGCGGTCGAGGAGGCGGTATCCGTGGAGGTCGGCGTGGTCGCTGAGGAGGCGGGTGGAGTGGCTCTGGGAGATTTCCCGGGGCTGGACGATGCGGCTCTCCAGTCCGGCGCGCTGGGCGGCGGCGAAGAGGCCGTCGAATTGGAAGACGGAGGGGTCGAACTTCATGTCGAGGAGGACCCCGCGCTTGTCCTCGACCTCGGCGGGGCTGAGGCGGTAGAAGTTGACCACCTTCTCGACCCCTTCGAGGAGGAAGCGGAATCCGGGGATGCCGTGTTCGCCGGGGTAGAGGCCGGAGAGGATGGAGGAGATGCCGGTGGGGGTCACGCTGGGGAAGGTGGAGGTGAGGACCTCGTGGGCGCGGAGGCGCTCCCGGAGGCGGGGGGCCAATTCGAGGATTTGGCCGGCCATGGGGAGGTCCATGGAGTCCACCAGGAGCAGCACCGCGTGCTCGACGGGGTCGAGGTCGAGGGGGAGGGCCCTCTCCCGGCGCATCTGGAGCCCGAGGCTCAGGGCCATGGTGGGGGCCAGGCTGCAGATGGAGCCCCGGTCGTACTGTGGCCAGAGGGACTCCCCCCGCATCTGGGGGCGGGCCCGCGCCTCCGCCTGCCGGGTCAGGTCCATTATATGTAGAACGAGGTGGTGTAAATGAAATTTTTGCTCGCTGCGCTCGCAAAAATTTCATAAACGAAGGGCACAGCCGAGCCCCACCCCGAACAACCTTTATGTTTTTTCCACGCGAACGCAGTTCGCGTGGAAAAAACACGACCCTATGTCCTGCTGAACGCCGCCATGTCCGCGGATGGCCGCATCGCCGGCCGCGAGCGCAGGCAGACCTCCCTCTCGGGGCCCCGGGACCGAGGCCGCGTGGACGGCCTCCGCGCGGCCTGCGACGCTATCCTGGTGGGTATCGGCACTGTGCTGAGCGATGACCCGGGCCTGCGGGTCCACAGCGAGGCCCGGAGGCGGGCACGGGTCCGGCGGGGGCTCTCCCCGAATCCCCTGCGGGTGGTGGTGGACAGCCGTGCGCGGTGCCCGCCGGGTGCGGAGTGGCTCCACCGCGGGGAGGGGCCCCGGTTCCTCTTGGTCTCCCGCCGGGCCCCCCGGGAGCGCGGCCGGCGGCTGGAGGAGCGTGCGGTGGTGGTGGATGCCGGGAGCCGCCGGGTGGACCTCCCCCGGGCCCTGGACATCCTCCACCGGAGGGGAGTGCGCCACCTCCTGGTGGAGGGGGGCGCCACCCTCAACCACTCGCTGCTCGCCGGGGGGCTGGTGGATGAGGCCCGCGTCTATGTGGCCCCCCGGTTCCTCGGGGGGGGCGGGGCCCCGGGGCTGGTGGAGGGAGCGGGGTTCCCCGTGGCCCGGGCCCCTCGCGCTCGCCTCGCCGGCGTCCGGCGGCTCGACGACGGCCTCCTCCTGGTCTGGAGGTTCTCCACGAGGCCGTGCCCGCGGGAATTCCGGGATGGGGCCGGGGGGTAGATGGAGCGGAGTCGCGCGGGGGGAGCCCGTGTCTCCACGGTCCTGCTCCCATCGAGTTTCACCTCGGAGACCCGGGACCCCCGCCAGAGGGTCTATCGGGCGGGGGTGGTGGCCCGCGCCCTCGCCATCTTCCGGGTGGAGCAGGTGGTCATCTACCGGGACCCCTATGGCCCGGATGATGCCCACGCCATCACCACCCTCCTGGAGTATGCGGAGACCCCCCAGTATCTTCGCCGGAGGCTGTTTCCCCTCCGGGAGGAGCTGCGGGACGCGGGTCTGCTGCCCGCCTTGCGGACCCCCCACCACCCGGTGGAGGCCCGGGTGCGGCGGCTCCAGGTGGGGGAGGTGAGGG
>JACQPP010000057.1 GCA_016207465.1 Methanobacteriota archaeon | reverse complement strand
CGCCAAGACCCGCTCCGGCTTCTCGCCCCCCTCCCCAGACCGCCGCAGATAGTTCCTCCAGTGCTTCTCCACCAGCCCCGCCAGCCACAATCCCAATTCCTCCTCCAGCATCCGGATGTCCTCCAGTGGGTCCCGGCTCCCCGCCCCCACCGGGTTCCCCTCCGCATCCGTCCCCCCGGAGGCATCCACCACCTCCACAATCGCCTCCGAGCGCCGCAGGTGGTACAAAAATTGGTTGCCGAGACCCCGCCCCCGGTGGGCCCCCGGGACCAGCCCCGCCACATCCACCAGCTCCAGGGGAATCTCCCGGGTCCCCCCGTCGCACCCGCAACCCTCAACCTTCAACTCTCGGCACACGCAGGGGACCCGCAGTTTCGCCACCCCGTGGTTCGCATCCTTCGTCGTGAACGGATAGTTCGCAATCTCCGCCTCCGCCAATGTGGCGGCCCGGAAGAAGGTGGACTTGCCTACATTCGGCTTCCCCGCGAGGGCCAGAGAGAGCATGGTTTCCCCCTACTCTCTTTTCCGGGATAAAATCACAGCGTGCAATGCGCCTTGAACCCAGTGGTTGGCCAACGCCACCCCCCGAAGGGGGGTGGCGTTCAGGTCTCTCCCTACTTCAGGGTGGAGACATTCACATGCACCTTGCCGTTCAGCACCAGCCTGCGCCCGTTCCCCATGTCCACCCCCACCTCGTCCAGGTCCACCGTCATCGAGGACTCCTTCCCCATGACGCGGTCCACCAACTCCAGCAGGCCCCCGAGGGGCTCCGGCTCCGCGCTCTTCTTCGACGCCATGCAGTCCACCTCCGCCGGAGGCTACTCTGGCACACCATTTAAGAATCTATCGCCCGCTACGCGAAGTCTTCCAGCCGGAACTGTCCCCCCTCGGGCAGGCGCCGGGGCTCCGGGGCCGCCCCGATTTCCAGTTTGGAGACGATGCGCTTCATCTTCTGCTCCCGCTTCCGGGAGGACCAGTAGTAGGCCTCGTCGAGGGTCCCCCGGGTGATGAGAATCTCCACCCGCCCGAAGTTGCGGCGGGCGGTCCTGCCGCGCCTCTGGATGAGGCGGATTTCGCTGGGCACAGGCTCATAGAAGACCACGAGTTCCACCTGGGGGATGTCGAGCCCCTCCTCGGCGATGCTGGTGGCCACCAGGATGTTCACCTTCCCCTCCCGGAACTGGTGGAGGATGGTGGACTGCTCTTCCTGGCTCAGCCCCCGGTCGCCCCCCTTGCTGGCCTGCCCAACGAACCGCACCGGGCGGGCCCCCTCCACCCCCCGCAGGGCTTCGAGGAGCCGGGTGGCGGTGTCCCGGTACTGGGTGAAGACGATGATGCGGCTCTCCGGCCTCTCCTCCAGTTCGCGCTCCACAATCGCCTTCAGCCGCGCCTGTTTCGGGTGGGGCAGGTCCTGGTGCTGGGCCACCAGGGCCTCCAGCTCATGGAACTTCGGGTGGGCCCGGATGCGCCGGGCCCCCTTGGTCTCCTTCTTCGCCTGCCGCTCCAGGAAGTCCTTGAGCACCCGCACGTCCTGGGTGGTGAGGACCTCCTCCATGTGGGCCAGGGACAGCGCGGCCCCTTGGAGCACGATGGCCGCATAGATGAACCCCTTGTCCTTCCCCGGGGCGAAGAGCCGCTTGCGGAAGGTATCCCCCAGGATGAGGAGGTCCTTCTTGTTCACAAACCGGGCCTTCTTGTAGCGGAGGGGCCCCATCTTCTGCAGGGACTCCACCTGCTGGACCCGCATCTGCTCCAGCAGCATCTTCATCCTCCGGTAGGGCGGGGGCATGTCGCACTCCGACCAGCGGACCTCCAGGGGGGGGATGTAGGGGCGCACGTCCGCGTCGGTGTCGCTCCGCAGTTCCACCGCCTCCACCCCGAGGGCCTCGCAGGTGCGCTCGATGACGGCCTTCTCCCTCCCCGGGGAGGCCGTCAGGGCCAGCACCCGCGGGTGCTCCGCCTGCTCCCGGTAGAATCGCGCGATGTCGTTGTAGGCGTAGGCCCGCCGGGCCCGGTGGGCCTCGTCGAAGATGACCAGCCGCACCCGCCGCAGGCCGTAGAGCCCATCCGCGAGGTCGTTCCGGATGCCCTGGGGGGTGGCGAAGACGGCCACCGCGTCCCGGAAGAGCCGGGCCCGCTGGGAGGCCGCCGTCTGCCCCGTCAGGACCACGAGTTCGTGGGGCTCCAGGGTCAGGAATTTCTTGAAGGACTCCGCGTGCTGCAAGACCAGGGGCTTCGTGGGGGCCAGCATCAGCACCTGTCCCCCCGGGTGGCGGGCGAGCCTCTCCGCGGCCACCAGCAGGGAGATGACCGTCTTCCCCATGGCCGTCGGCAGAATGACCAGGGTGTTCTTCTCCAGGGCCGTGGCCGCGATGTTCAACTGGTAGCCCCGGGCCTCCACCTGCCCCGACCGCAGGAGGGGGTGGGCCAGCAGTTTCGGCCCCTCCGGGGGGACAGCGGCGGGCATCGAGTAAAAAGGCCCCGGATTCCTGTAAAAACCTTCTCCGCGAGGCGAACCCTTATGCTTCTCGGATACGGAGAATAGCCCCACCCAGGAGTCCCCATGGTCCGCCGCCGCACCGCCCGGGAACTCATGATCCGCCGGGTCTACACCATCGAGCCCGACCAGATGGTGGCCCTCGCCAAGTTGAAGATGCTCCGCCACGGCATCGGGGCCCTCCCCGTGGTGGATGGGCAGAGGAAACTGCTGGGCATCATCACCATGCGGGACATTGACCTCGCGGGGAGCGAGGTGGCAGACCTCGCCGTGGTGGAGCTCATGACCACCGACCTGGTCACCGTGGGCCCGGCGACCCCCGCCCGCCGGATTGCCGACCTCATGGTCCGCACCGGCCTCCAGCGCATCCCCGTCGTGGACCCCGGCGCGAGGCTCCTCGGCCTGGTCACCCAGACCACCATCATCAACGCCGCGAGGCCCCTCCTATGAGGAAGAACACGGGCACCCGGGTCCGGGTCCACGCCCTCCCCCAGCGGAGCCCCCTCGCCCGGCGGGTCCAGCGAGTCTCCCCCTCCGGCATCCGCCGCTTCTTCGAGATGGTCATCGGCATGGAGGACATCCTCTCCCTGGCGGTGGGCGAGCCCGACTTCGTGGCCCCCTGGCGGGTCCGCGAGGCCGCCATCTTCTCCCTGGAGGAGGGGGACACCTCCTACACCTCCAACTGGGGCCTCCTCGAGCTCCGGCAGGCCATCGCCGGGAAGATGCGGCAGGACTTCGGCGTGGACTACGACCCCCGGAACCAGATTGTGGTAACCACCGGGGTCTCGGAGGGGCTCGACCTCGCCATCCGCAGCGTGACCGACCCCGGCGACGAGGTCCTCCTCGTGGAGCCCGCCTACGTCTCCTACGCCCCAACGGTCCACTTCGCCGAGGGGACCCCGGTCCCGGTGGCGGCCCCCGAGTCCCGCGGGTTCATCCCCCGCGCCGAGGACATCCGGCGGGCCATCACCCCCCGGACCAAGGCCATCCTCCTCAACTACCCCAACAACCCCACTGGGGCCGTCCTGGGG
>JACQPP010000054.1 GCA_016207465.1 Methanobacteriota archaeon | reverse complement strand
GTTCACATTGGGGGCGGTGATGTTCACGGTGTCATTTGTGGTGTTGACCGTGTACCCCGAGGCGTTGATTGTCACGTCGTAGGTGGTGTTGTTGGTGCGGAGAGTCACAGACCTGTTCACCGTGACGTTCTCGGTGTAGAGTCCCGTGCAGACGATGACCTCGTCCCCGTTTGAGGAGGCGTTGATGGCGACGCTGAAGTTCCTGTAGGAAAAGTCCCCGCTGGTGCAGTTGGTCCCGCTCTCTGTGACGATGCGGATGGCTCCGGGGGCCGTGCCTGCGAGGAGCAGCAGAACCAGAAGCGGGAGCAGAAGGCCCCGGGGCCCGTGGACCATGGTGGATAGGAGTAACGTTTGGTTTTACATATGTTTTCTTCTCTTAATGGTTCCCTGAAACCCGGGGGAAACCATCTGGAATCGGCCCGCAGGCTATCGGAATTGTTCCGGGTGTTTCTCCACGATTTTCAACTGCCTCCGGGCCCTTGCCCGGGCCTCGTCCAGCGTGAGTCTCCGGAGGGGGCGGCCCTTCCGCAGGAGGGGCGTCAGTTGGGGCTTCCAGCCCCGGGGGCCCGGCTGGCCCTGGCGGAGGACCTGTCCGCGGAGGGTGCGGGGTTCTCTCCACACCTGCTTGGCCCCGGAGAGTTTGCCCCTCTTGGCGCGGGGTTTCCCCTCCACCTCGATGATGTCGAGGGCGAAGTCAATGGAGGGGGCGTTGGCGATGGAGGTCCCGACGCCGAAACCGTCCACGTGGTCCCGGAGGAGCCGGACCTCCTCTTCGTCGAGTCCTCCGCTCACCCAGATTTCCACGTGCCTGCCCCCGTGGACGTCTAATTCCCATCTTACTTCGCGCACGATGCGGGCCATGTTGCCCCGGCGGGAGGAGGGGGTGTCGAGGCGCACCCCTTTCAGCCGTTTTCCGAGGGCCTGGAGGGCGGCGAGGGCCTCGGTTTTCTCGTCCCAGAGGGTGTCCACCAGGCAGATGCGGGGGACTGAGGAGGAGAGAGCCTGGTCGAAGGCCCGGAAGGCCCGCGGGGGGTCTCCGAGGCAGAGGACGAGGGAGTGGGGCATGGTCCCGGCGGCCTGGACTCCGAGGGCCCGGGCCCCCGCGACGTTGGAGACCCCGTCGGCCCCCCCGATGAGGGCCGCGCACTCAATATACGGGGAGAGGGCCGGGTGCATGCGGCGGGTCCCGAAGGAGAGGACATGGCGGTCCCCGGCGGCGAGCCGGATGCGGGCGGCCTTGGTGGCCACGCCGCTGGCCTGGCAGAGGAGCCCCAGCAGGGGGGTCTCCCAGCGGGCGAAATCCAGGTAGCGCCCCGTGATGCGGAGCACCGGCTCGTCCCCCCGGAAGAGGTCCCCCTCCTGCATGGCCCACACGTCCACCGGCCTCCCCTCCAGCAGGGAGGTGGCCTCCCGGAGCCCCGCCAGGATTCCCCAGGCCCCCGGCTTGTAGAGGGCCACCTCCGCCGTCACCCGCGGGTTCCGCCCCTCCCGCCGGAGGACCTCCTCGGTGTGGAGGAAGTAGAGGTCGGTGGTCTCCCCGCGGCGAATCTCCTCCTCCGAGGCAAGGGAAAAGCGTGACATGAGCGGATACATCTCGCGGCCTCATGCCAAAAACATTATCGAAACCGTCTTGTAGCGTCGGGCCCCAACCGGGGGTGATGGCCCCCAGGACCACGAAGCCGCCTCCGTTGGCCCTCCCCGCCCGCGGGACCGCGGTGATGGTGATGGACATGCAGAACGACTTCTGCGAGCCCCGGGGGACCCTCTGCGTCCCCGGCGCCCTCGATATCGTCCCCCGCCTCTCGGCCCTGCTGAACCGGGCCCGCCTCGCCGGGGCCCCGGTGGTCTACACCCAGGACTGGCACCCCCCGGACGACCGGGAGCACTTCGCCATCTGGCCCAGCCACTGCATCCGGGACACCTGGGGGGCGGAGGTCATCGGGGACCTCCGGCCCCGGGGGAGGGACTACCGGGTGAAGAAGGGCTCCTACACCGGGTTCCACCGGACCGACCTGGAGGAGTTCCTGGAGCGCCGGGAGGTCGAGACCCTGGTGTTCACCGGGGTCTGCACCAACATCTGCGTGCTCCACACGGCCTCCGACGCCGCCCTGCGGGGATACCGGGTGGCGGTGGCCCGGGACTGTGTGCGAGCCCTCTCGGACTACGCGCAGGAGTATGCCCTGCACCACATCACCACTATCCTGAAGGGGACGGTGGAGGACTCGAAGTCCATCGAGTTCATTAAATGAAATTTTTGCCTTAGTTGCCTACTACGTAGGCAACTGCCGGACTACAACGTAGTCGGCACGGCAAAAATTTCATAAAATGGAGTTTCTACCGAGCCCCACCCGGAACAACCTTTATCTTTTTTCCCTGCGAGCAGAGCGAGCAGGGAAAAAACATGGATTTGGAGCGCCGACTGGAGCTGGTCTCCCGCCCGCCGGTGGTGGAGGTGGTGACCCCCGGGGACCTCCGCCAGCTCTTGGAGACCGAGGCCCGCCCCCGCCACTACATCGGCTTCGAAATCTCCGGCCTGCTCCACCTGGGCTCGGGGCTCCTCACCGCCATGAAACTCCGCGACTTCGAGGAGGCCGGAATCCAGACCTCGATTTTCCTGGCGGACTACCACACCTGGATCAACCGCAAGCTCGGGGGGGACCTGGAGGCCATCCGGCGGGTGGGCCGCCAGTATTACACCGCGGGCTTCCGCGCCCTGGGCATCGAGAAGACCCGGTTCGTCTATGCCTCGGAACTCTACCAGGACCTGGACTACTGGACCCGGGTGGTGGCGGTGGCCCGCGAGACCACCCTCCCCCGGGCCCAGCGGACCCTCACCATCATGGGGCGCACCCGGGAGGAGGCCAACACGGTGGCCGACATGCTCTACACCCCCATGCAGGTGGCCGACCTCTTCCACATGGATGTCCAGATTGCCCACGCGGGGATGGACCAGAGGAAGGCCCACATGCTGGCCCGCGAGCTGGCCCCCGCCCTGGGGCGGCAAAAGCCGGTGGCCGTCCACCACGGCCTGCTCCCCGGGCTCACGAGCCCCCGCCGCGCCGGCCTCGACGAGGACGAGAACATGGACCTCCAGGTCTCCGGCAAGATGAGCAAATCCAGGCCCTCCAACTGCATCTTCCTCCACGACAGCCCCGCCGAAATCCAGAGGAAACTCCAAGCTGCCTACTGTCCCCCCAAGGAGACCCGGGACAACCCGGTTCTGCGCATCTGCGAACTCCTCCTCTTCCCCCAGGGGCCCCTCGCCGTGGAGCGCGAGGCCAAACACGGGGGAAGCCTCCAGATTGGGACCTACCCCGAACTGGAGGGCCTCTACCGGGAGGGCAAACTCCACCCCGCCGACCTCAAACGGGCCGCCGGGGACGCCCTGGCGAAAATGCTGGAGTCCCCCCGGCGCTACTTCGAGGCCCACCCCGAAATCCTCCAAATACTGAACACATAGGCCACCGCACTCGATATTCGGGCAACAAATATTTATCCGCGAGGTCGTATAGTCTTTAGGGCGATGTTGCTTTTCATGGCCCTCTTCGGTAAGAAGAAGGAGGAGGAGAAGGCAGGGGAGAAGAAGGAGGAGACCCCGGGGGCCGCCCCGGCCGGCGGGGCCCCGGAGGCCCCCGGGAAGCCCGCCGACCCGGCCCGGCAGGAGGACGAGGCGGGGAAGCTGGGGGAGACGAGCGAGGAGAAGGCGGCCCGGATGGAGGTGGAGGAGGCGGCCCGGGGGCGGGAGGAGGAGAAGGCCCCGGGGGTCGAGGAGCTGGTCCTGCGGATTGAGAAGATGGATGGGCGCCTCTCGGCCGCCGAGGAGTCCCGGGCGCGGATGGACGACCGCCTCGCCCGCATGTCGGAGCAGATCGGCGAGCTGCGGACCATGGGGCTGGAGCGCGAGCGCTCCATGGGGCTGATGGAGGCGGACTTCGAGCTCATCAAGGCGGTCTTCGAGGAGGTGAAGCCCTCGGAGATCGCCAAGGAGCTGGAGCGGAAGGAGAAGTCCATCACCCAGTTGGGGGTTCGCACCGAGAAGCTGGAGCGGCTGCTGGAGCGGTTCGGGGACGACGTGCGCCAGTTCCGGGAGGTGCTGGACAAGATCAAGGGGCTGGAGAACCTGGTGGAGCTCCAGAAGATGACCACCGAGCAGGCCGAGCGGGCCGACGAGGCCAAGAAATACATTGACCGCATGGCGGCCAAGACCGAGTCCATCTTCGGCGAACTCTCCACCAAGCTCCTGGTGCTGGACACCACGGTGGGGAAGGTGGAGACCCTGGACGAGCTGGCCCGGGAGATGACCAAGACCCTGGACTCCCTGGAGACCCGCACCAAGGGCTTCGTCTCCATTGACGAGATGAAGGACTACACCAAGAAGCCCGACCTGGAGGCCCTGGTGAAGGTGGAGGACGCCAAGCTCCTGGAGCTGGAGAAGTCCCTCCGGCCCCTCATCGAGGAGGCGCAGAAGGAGATGGGGGGTCTGGTCCAGGGGGTGGCCCACTTCGACGACCGCATCCGGAAGGTGGAGGGGCCCCCCCAGCAGTTGTGGGAGGAGGTGGAGAACCTGCGGGGCCTCCTCAAGCGGGCCATCTCCCGGCCCGACCTGGACACCCTCCTCAAGGAGAAGGCCCAGCTGGAGGCGGCGAAGGACAAGGAGGGACTTGCCATCGTGGAGGCCCAGATTGACGAGGTGCGGCGCACCGGGCGGCTCCTGCGGATGGTGGAGGAGCAGAGCGGCCTCCTGGAGAAGCTCGCCAAAGCCAGCCTCCTCACCCCGGAGGACCTGGAGACCCTGCGGAAGCGCATCCAGGAGGAGGACATCGCAGAGGTGCGGAAGGGGCTGGAGGAGCGCATCCACAAGGTGGAGATCCCCCCCGAGCTCCGGAAGACCCTCCAGCGGGAGGTGACCGCCGAGGTCAAGGAGGCGGTCTCGGAGGAACTGCGGAGGGCCGAGATTCTGATGAACCGGAAGATGGAGGGGGTGGAGAAGCTGCGCACCACCCTCGAGGAGGGGGTCAAGTCCATCCCCGAGAAGGTCGAGTCCCGGGTCGCCCAGGCCACCGCGGGGGTGGAAGGGCTCCAGAAACGCCTCGCCGGCGTCGAGGCCCGGCAGAACGAGCTCCACGCGACGGTGGCCAACCGCCTGGAGAACCTGGAGGTCCTCCAGAAGAAGGTGGAGGAGATGCGGAAGGAACTGGTGCGCACCCGCGCCCAGAGCCGGACCCTGGAGGAGTTCCTCCGGGAGAAGGAGTCCATCCTCACCATCCTGGACACCCTGAAGATCAAGCACGAGGAGGGGATGATATCCCCGCAGACCTACGAGGAGACCCTCCGGGAGCACTTGGACCGCCTCGCGGAGATTGACGCCCGGGTGGAGGACATCACCACCCGGGAGCGGCTGGCGAAGCGGGTGGAGGCCGCCGAGAAGACCAGCCGCGAACTCGCCGACATCGCCCGGAACTTCCTCACCCGGGAGGAGTGGGACCGGTCCCGGGAGAAGTTCCAGCGGGAGGAGATGGAGCGCCTCCGGGGGGCCCTGGAGAAGACATTCGCCCACATCCCCAAGGAGATGGAGACCCGCGTCAACGAGCTCAAGTTCCAGCTGGCCCGCCTCTCCGACCAGGCCCGCAAGGCCATGGACGAGGAGCGGTTCCGCGCCGTCCTCGCCGACTTCCGCAAGGAGGTCCTCCGGGTCGCCGAGGAGGTGGTCTCCAGCCAGGTGGGCCGGGCCCTCAAGGACACCGGGCGCCGGGAGGAGGTCCTCCGCGAGGAACTGGAGACCTCCCGCCGCGACCTCCAGCGCCGCCTGGAGCGCATCCCCAGCGAGTTCGAGCCCCGCTTCCTCGAGATGGAACTCCGCGGCCGCGAGCTCACCGGCTCCACCGAGTCCCTGGAGCGCCAGGTGGAGTCCCTCCAGCGGGAAATCGCCCTCCTCACCGCCCGCAACACCCGCCGGGGCCTCGAAGACCTGGTCCAGGAGCGGGAGAAACTCATGACCGCCATCCACCAGCACTCCAACGGGGACCGATAGTCCCCCCCGGGTTCCTGTGGGCGACGACCTGCTCCGGCAACAAATCGAGGCCCTTCGCCGCCGCATCGAGTCCCTGGAGGTCCTCAAGCGCGCCCTCTTCCCCGAGGGCAACGTGGACGAGCTCCTGGAGGAGCGCTCCCGCTGGGGCCGCCAGCTCCAGGACGCCAAGGCAGGCCTCTCCCGGGGGGACATCACCCCCGAGCAGTTCCAGCAGTTCCTCACCCAGGCCATGGAGCGGCTCGGGGAAACAGACCGCCAGATGGACGAGCGCAACGAGGTCGTCCGCCTCCGCAGGCGCCTGGAAACCCTCGAGCAGAAAGTCGCGCAGCCCGCCGCCCCCGCTCCCGCCGCGGCGCCCGCCGAGGC
>JACQPP010000053.1 GCA_016207465.1 Methanobacteriota archaeon | reverse complement strand
CTTTTGGGCTTCGGACCCGAAGACCCGAGTTCAAATCTCGGCGGGACCGCTTCCACGTAACCTCCAAAGACCCGTGTTTCGACTTCGTCGAAACTCCCCCCGCTCCTGCGGGACCGGGGGGAAGTTCAAATCTCGGCGCGACCGCTCCCACTCATCTCCTACACTCTTCGCCGGAGGGTGATGAGGAAGGCCTCGTCGCTGGCGTCCTCGGCGGCGCGGGCGACGCGGCGGAGGAGGCGGGCCACCTGGGTGAGCTGGTGGAGGGTGACGGGGTCGAGTTTCTCCTCCATGGCGAAGAGGCCGCGGACGACGCGGTCCTCGAGGGTGCGGGCCTCGTGCTCCACCTCCCCCACGCGGACGAGTTTCTGGTTGGAGACGTCGAGGTCCTGGTCGAACTCGTGGACGGCCTCCTGGAGGAGGAGGGTGGCCTGGGCGGCGGCCCCGGCGAGGGCCAGGAGGTCCCGGAGGATGGGCTTGAGCTCGGGCTTCTTGGGGAGGAGGGCGTAGAGGCGGGGGCGGACGGTGAGTTCGTCGGCGGCCTCCTCGGCGAGGTTGGCCACCTCGTCGGTGCGGCGGGTGAGGCTGAAGAGGTTCCCGCGGAGGACCGGGAGGAAGGCGCCACGCTGGAGGAGGGTCTCCACCCGGGCCCGGAGGGCGTCGGCCCTGGACTCCAGGGTCTTCACGTCTCCGGCCAGGGCCTCCAGGGCTGCCGGGTCGGCCCCGGGGAGGGCCGCCGCCAGCTCGGCGAGCTTGGAGGCCGCCCGGTGGACCTCGGCGGAGTGTTCCTTCATGGCGTGGAGGGCCTCCTGCTCCTTCTTGCGTCCGAAGAAGAGCTCGCCGGGCATGAGGGAGAGTGGGACTCCTGCCGGTTTAATTGTTTCCGAGAGCCGCGAGAAGGCCGCCGGAGGCGAGGAGGGCGAGCCCCGCGGTGGCCAGGGGAGTGAGGAGCCACATGGCCACCATGCGGGGGAGGCCCGCGGGGTGGAGGGTCCGGCCCCCCTTCACCAGGCCGGCCCCGATGACCCCGCCGATGATGGCCTGGGCGCTGGAGACCGGCGCCGCCGGGAGCCCCAGGAGAGGGGGAAGGATGTTCATGGAGAGGATGACGAGGCTGGCGCCGAACTGGGCGGTGAAGGCCATGGCGGGGCTCATGGTGGCCACTTGGTCGCCCACCGCCTCGATGACCCGGCGGGAGAAGGTGAATGCCCCGAGGGCGATGCCGCCGCCCACCAGGGCCAGGAGGGGGAGGGCGGGGAAGCCGGGCTCGGCCAGGCGGAGGGCCCCGGCGAGGTTGCCCCCGTCGTTGGAGCCCACCATGAAGGCGGTGAGGGCCGCGTTGAGCACCGCGAGGGTGGCGATGATGCGGTCCATCCGCACCAGGTCCCGCACCCCGGCGAGGAGGAAGCCGAGGATGCGGTGGGAGGCGTAGGCCACGAGGCCGGCCAGCACCGGGGCGAGGAGCCAGGCGAGGGCGATGCCCCCGAAGAGGTGGAGTTCCACCCGCACCGGGGCCCCCCGGAGGGAGAGGGCCAGCCCCGACCCGGCGAGGCCGCCGAGGATGGACTGGGTGGTGGACACCGGGATGCCCCGCCAGGTGGCCAGAGTGACCCAGAGCCCCGCGCACCCCAGGGAGACGAGGAGGGCCGCCCCCATCCCGGGCCCCGAACCCACCAGGATGCGGTCCACCGTCCGGGAGACCGAGGGGCCCGCCACCACCGCCCCCAGGATGGCGAAGACCGCCATCAGCACCAGGGCGGCCCGCGCCGAGAGCACGTGGGCCCGCAGGCTGGTCCCGATGGCCTTGGCTGAGTCGTTGGCCCCGATGTTCCACGCCACATAGAGGCCCAGGACCCACACCAGGGGCTCCAGCCCGCTCATGGGAGCGGGTTTCCACCCCCGGCTTTATCGCCTTTCTCCAAAAAGAGGCCGTGTTTTATTCCAATACGGCGCGGGCGTCCACCGCCAGCACGCCATCGGGGTAGGCGAGGAGGGGGTTGATGTCCATCTCCCGCACCTCGGGGTGCTCCCCCACATAGCGGGAGACCCGGCGGAGGACCTCCCGCACCCGCTCCAGGTCGGCGGGGGGCCGGCCCCGGTATCCCCGGAGCAGGGGGAGACCCCGGACCTCCCCCATCATCTCCTCGATGTCCCGGTCGCCCACCGGAATCAGCCGCAGGGCCACGTCCCGGTAGAGCTCCACCAGGGTGCCCCCCATCCCGAAGAGGAGCACCGGACCGAACTGGGGGTCCCTCCGGGTCCCCACAATCAACTCCACCCCCAGGGGGGCCATCCGCTGGACCGTCACCCCGGTCCCCGGGAGCGGGGTGAGCGACGACGAAGTCGGCGCCGTCACCCCGGTCCCCGGGAGCGGGGTGAGCGACGACGAAGTCGGCGCCGTCACCCCGGTCCCCGGGAGCGCCTGGAGAATCTCCCCATAGGCCCGCCGGACACCGGCGTCGTCTGGGATGTTCAACTTGACCCCCCCGATGTCGGATTTGTGGGTGACCTCCGGGGAGAGAATCTTGAGGACCACCGGGTATCCCACCTGCCGGGCGATGGCCACAGCCTCCTCGGGACTGTGGGCCGCGCGGGCCCCCGTGGTGGGGATGCCTATGGCCTCCAGCATCTGCTTCGCCTCGGGCTCGGACAGGAGGCGCATCGCCTATTCGAGTCCCCGGCTGACCTCGATGACCTGGACGCTCTGGACCCCGGCCTCCTTGCTCCAGGCGTCCTCCACCGGCTGGGTGCCCCCCTCGCCGTCCCCCATCACCACGGTGGCGATGATGGCCTTCAGGCCGAAGGCGATGGGCTCCACCTGGAACCTCTCCACCCGCGCCCCCCGGGGGGTCCTTGTCCCCAGGCGCTCCTGGAGCTCGTCCAGGTTGACCCCGGTCCCCTGGGGCATGACCTTGATGCGGGCGAAAACGACTCCCATGGTCAGGGCCCCGTGAAGCCGCACGCGCACCGGTAGTCAATGGACTGCTTCCGGCAGCGCCAGCAGCGCCCCAGGCGGGCCCCGCACATGGGGCAGGGGAAGCGGGCGTAGCCCTTCTCGCTGAGGCGGGCTCCGCAGGAGGTGCACCGCTCCATCTCCGGGGGGGCCGCGGGCCGCGCCTGAAGGAGGGACTCGTCCATCGCCATAGGGTGGTCGTAGTGGCCGATGGGCGCTAATAAAGGTTTACCTGATTTTGCCGGCGCTGGCGAGGATGGTGTAGAGGGGGCTCTGGATTTCGATTCCGTGGTCGGTGATGGAGTAGGCCCGCATGTCGCGGCTGTGCTTGATCCAGCGCATCTTCTTGATTTGGACGATGTAGAGGAAGAGGCTGAAGTCCTCGGGCTGGTAGTGGCGGAGGAGGATGAGGCCGTCGCTGGCGTATTCGGCCACGCCGTATTTGGAGCGCATCTGGTCGGGGTCGCTCTCGGCGCTGAAGATGGCGGTGGCCCCGAGGTCCTTGATGATGCGGCGGAGGTGGAGCATGCGGCCGCGGCGCTCGATGTCGCTCTTGCAGAGGTCGTCGTACTCGGTGATGGAGTCCAGGGCGATGACCTGGGCCCCCGACTCGGTGATGATTTTGGGGAGCATGTCCAGGTAGTCGCTGGTGATTTTGGAGCCCACGTCAATCTCCACAATCTCGACGTGGCGGAGGTCCAATTGGCCCGACTCCTGGTAGGGGCGGAAGTCCCAGCCGAACTGCATGGCGTTCATGATGACCGACTCCACGTCGTCGCTCGCGGAGATGTAGAGGCATCGCTTGCCCCGGCGGAGGTGGTGGTAGATGAACTGGAGGGCGAAGATGGTCTTGCCTGCGCCGGTGGGCCCGCTCACCACGATGACGTGGCCGAGGAGCAGCCCGCCTCCCAGCATCTCGTCGAGGGCCTGGACTCCGGTGGATACCCTGTCCACCGCCGCCACCGGCTTGGTTTTCTTCGCTGCCTCCGCCGCCATGGATGGACTCGACCCGTACTGATGCGGGGGATTGCCCCGCGCCGTAAACGTTGGCGGCATATTCAGATAAACTTTTCCGACATCCGCGGCCCCGGGGCCCGCCGGGAAACACACTCTTCCGATGCCGATTTCCCGGGCGATGGGTCTTGCGTGCTCGGAAACCATTATGTGGGGGGCCATCCGGCTTCTCCCTGGAGCCATATGGAGCCCCTTCTCGTGGACATCCCCTGGGTGCGGCAGCACGGGGGCGACCCGGGGGTGCGTCTGGTGGACCTTCGGCGCCCCGCCGACTATCTGGGGGGCCACATCCCCGGGGCGGTGAACATCCCCATCGGGGAGGTCCTTCACATCGAGGGGCAGGTGGCCCATGTGGTCCCCCCGGAGCGCTTCGCCGCGAGCCTGGGGGCCCGGTCCATCTCCAACGACACCCACGTGGTGGCCTACGACGACCGCATGGGGACCTACGCGGCCCGGTTCCTCTATACCCT
>JACQPP010000051.1 GCA_016207465.1 Methanobacteriota archaeon | reverse complement strand
CCAGGCCAACGACCCCTTCGAGAAGCGCGGGGGCAAAGTCGTCACCCGCACCAACCACAGCGGTGGACTCCTCGGAGGAATCTCCAACGGGATGCCCATCATCGCCCGGGTAGCCCTCAAGCCAGCCAGCAGCATACCCCGCGAGCAGGAGACCATCGAGATGCGCGGGGGAAAGAAGGCCAAAATCAGGGTCGAGGGACGGCATGACCCCTGCGTGGTCCCCCGCGCAGTGCCCATCGTGGAGGCCATGGTGGGGCTGGTCTTGGCGGACCACGGGCTGAGGAGCGGATTCGTCCCCCGCAAACTGGCGTGAATGGACCTCCCCCGCATCCACATCGAAGAATTGGAAGACCAGCCCTGGGTCCCCGGGTTCCTGCGCCACGGGATAGTGCGCAACGTGAGTTTCATCGTGCGGCTGGCCCGCCTCTATGAGCCCCTGGTGGATGTCTTCGTGGAGTATCTCCGGCGCACCCGGGCCCGCACGGTGCTGGACCTGGCGAGCGGCTACGGGGGTCCGGTGGAGACGATGCTGGAGGCCCTCCGCAGGCGGGGGCTGGAGCCCCCGGGTTTTGTGCTGTCGGACTTCAATCCCCACCTGGAGCGGTTCCGGTATCTGAAAGCGCAGGATTCCCATATCTCCTTTGTCGGGGGGCGGGTGGATGCCCTGTCGCCCCCTGCGCGGGTCCGCCGGTATCCGCGGACGATGTTCGATGCCATCCACCATTTCACCCCCGGAAATGCGCGCAGGATATTGGGGAGCGCGGCGCGGGAGTCTGGGGGGATTTTTGTGGCGGAGTCCACCGACCGCGCCCTCTACCAGTTGCCCCGGACGGCCCTGGGGGCCTATTTCGGCTCCCTGCTGTCGCCTCTGGCAATGCGGCCATTCTCGCCGGTGGAGGCCCTGTTCACCTGGGGGGTCCCCCTCATCCCCCTGATGGTGGCCCATGATGGGGTTGCGTCCACGTTCAAGCGGTACACGGTGGAGGAATACCGGGGGATGGTGGAGCCCCTGGGGGGGCGGTTCGAGTGGGAGGTGGGGAGCCTGCGGGGAGGGGTGACCTATGTGATGGGGTGGCCGCGGGGTGGGGGGAGCCGGGGACGGTGAGAGAGGGTCCCGGCGTTCAGCCCCGCGGATTGCTCTTCTCTCCGTCTTCCCCGTCCTTCACCATCTCGAGGAACATCTCCTCCAGGCTCCGTTCTTCCTTCTCCACGTCGAGGACCTGGGCCCCGCGGGCCTGGGCTCCCTGCATCTTCTCCTGGAGTTCGCGGGGGGTGAGGGCGGTCTCGCGGTTCTCCCCCCCGTTCTCCTGGAGGCGGAGGGTGTATCGGACCCCGCCCATCTTCTCGCGGAGTTCCGAGACGGGCCCCAGGGCCTGGACATGGCCCCGGTGGAGGATGAGGATGCGGTCGCAGAGTTGCTCCACCTGGAAGAGGTTGTGGGCGCTGAAGAGGACGGTGCGCCCCTCCTGGCGGAGGCCGCGGATGAAGTCGAGGATGAATCTGCTGGTCTGGGGGTCGAGGCCGCTGGTGGGCTCGTCGTAGATGAGGACCTGGGGCTCGTGGAGGAGGCTGCGGGCGATGGTGACCTTCCTGCGCATCCCCTTGGAGAGTTCGGCAATCCTCTTGCCCTCGGGCTCCAGCCGGAGGGCCGCCAGCCACCGCTGGATGCGCTCCCCGGCGGTGGGGCGGGGGACCCCGTAGAGTTCGGCGAAGAAGTGCAGGTAGTCCTCCACCATCATCTCCTCGTAGAGGGGGGATTCCTCGGGGATGTAGCCGAGGTCCCGGCTGGCCTCCGCCGGGGTGGTGTAGCCCCCCCAGCGGACCTCCCCCCGGGTGGGGCGGAGGAGACCGGTGAGAAGTTTGAGGAGGGTGGTCTTCCCCGCCCCGTTGGGGCCGATGATGCCCAGGATTTCGCCCCGGCGGACCTCCAGGGTGAGGGGGTGGAGGGCCACCCGTTCCCCGTAGGACTTGGAGAGGCCGTGGAGGGCCAGCATGGTGTTCCCCGCCAGCATGGTGTTCCCCTTATCTTCCCCGGATGGAGATTTAAGGTTCGCCACCATGGCCGCCGCGGTCCGTTTCCGGAGTTTCGTCGGGCATACCCTGTCCTTGGCCAAGTGGGAGGTGTTCCGCGGCCGCTCGCGGATGCGGCGCCGGACCCTGGTGGCCACGGTGCTCCTGACCCTCCTGCTGCTGGTGCCTCTTCCCCTGGAGACGAACCGGGGGCTCTACACGGTGGCGGTGCGGGACAACCCCGACGCCCTGGCGGCCCTGCGGGAGGACCGGCGGTTCGAGATTATCGAGGGGGGACTGGAGAGGGTGCAGGGGGGGCTGGCGGATGTGGCCGTGGACGGCCTGGAGCCGGTTTCCACCCGCGCGTGGAGGTCCCAGTCGGCCCTGGGGGCCGTGGAGCAGGCCCTGAAGAACCACAAGCTCCGGCTGCTGTCGGCCACCGGGGACCCCAATGCGTTTCCGGTGGAGATTGAGGTGCGGTATCTGGAGAGGGGCTCGGAGTTCCAGAGCCTCACCACCGCGGTGCCGGGGCCCGGGGGCGGGGAAGTCGGGGAGGCCCCGCGGAGGGTCCCCTCGGGTCCCCTGGCGACCCCGGGGGCGGGGGACCTGGTGGAGTCCCTCACGGTGGTCTCGGAGGTGACGACCCCCAGCCAGCTGCGGCCCCCCCTGCCCTTCGGCTCCATCCTGCTCTCCTTCCTCTTCCTCTTCCCCACCTATTTCGTGGCCCAGTTCTACTCGGCCAGTGTCTTCGGGGACAAGGTGCAGAGGCGGGGGGAGCCCCTCCTCACGTCGCCGGTGGGGAGGCCCGCTCTGGTGGCGGGGAAGATGCTCCCCTACCTGGCGGCGGGGTTTGCCTTCACCGCCGCGGTGGCCCTTGGGGTCTACGGGGAGCCGGGGCGGGGGCTCGCCGCCGCCGGGCTTTTCCTCCCGGTGGTCCTCTTCTTCCTCGCCTCCTCCTTCTTCGTGGGGCTCCTCTCCCGCTCCTTCAAGGAACTCACCTTCTTCTCCATCTTCCTGGCCACCATGACCTCGGTCTACCTCTTCCTCCCCGCGATGTTCCTGGACGTCCACGCCATCTCCAGCCTGAGCCCCCTCAGCCTGCTGGCCCGCCTCCGCGAGGGGGGCGAGATTCTCCCCGGGGATGTGCTCTTCGCCTCCACCCCCCTGGGGGTCCTCTCCCTCTCCCTCTTCCTCCTGGGGGCCCACCTCTACAGCGGCGAGCTGGTCTTCTCCCAGCAGTCCCTCTCCTCCAAACTCGCGGGCATCTCCCGGGAGTGGGGCCACCGCCTCCCCCGCCTGGGCCCCTTCGCCCTCGCCCTGGTCCTGGTCCCCTTCGCCTACGGGGCCCAGCTGATGCTGGTCTCGCTCCTCTTCAGCCTCCCCCCGGCCCTCATCCTGGCCCCCCTCCTGCTCATCGCGGCGGTGGTGGAGGAGGCGGTCAAGCTCCTGGCCGTCGCCCCCCGCCTCGGCGAGCCCCGGGGGCGGGCCCTCCGCGGGGCCCTGCTGGCCGGGGCGGGGTTCTGGGTGGGGGAGAAGGTCCTGCTCCTGGGGGCCCTCTCCACCTTCTCCGGCTCCCTCCTCGCCGAGGCCCTCTACCAGTCCCGCCTCCTCCTGGTCCCCCTGGGGGCCCACATGCTCTACACCACCCTCGCCCTCTTCGGAGTCCGGCTCCTGGGGCGCCGGATGCTCTGGCCCACCCTGCTGGGGGTGGGGGGCCTCCACGCGGGGGTCAACTACCTCATCGCCGGGGGGCTCCTCCGATGACAAAAGGCCGGGGGTCGGGCCCGGTATGGGCGCTGGCCAAGAGGGAACTGCGGGGGGTGGCCGCGGAGCGCACCCTGGTGCTGGCCCTCTTCCTCCAGCTGTTCATCGCCCTCTTCTCCAGTTTCCTCGCCTTCGGCCTGGTGGCCCTCTACAGCCCTGAGGAGTTGCGGGGCATCCAGGGGCCCCGGGTCACCGTGGGGCTCGTCGGGGGAGACCCCGGGCTGGAGGAGACACTGCGAGCGGGGCGCATCCGGGTCATCTCCTACACCACCGCAGGGGAGGCCCTGCGGGACTTCTACTCCCGCCGGCTCGCCGCCGTGCTGACGGTGGCCCCCCCGGAGCCCGGCAAGCCCCCCGGGTCTGCGCCCGTCGAGCTGGACCTGGTCCTCCCGAAGAACGACCTCCAGGGGACCCTCGCCCTGGTGCGCCTCCGCGCCCCCCTCGAGTCCTTCGAGGAGCAGGTGCGCCATGCCCGCGCCCCCCACCTGCCTGACCCCTACCAGCTTCCCGAGCCCGCCCGGGCATCCCCCGCCATGTTCGAACTCGCCTACGGCCTCCTGCTCCCCCTGCTGGTCTTCCTCCCCGGGTTCATCTCCGGGGCCCTCACCATCGATTTGCTCACCCGGGAGTGGGAGGAGAAGACCCTCGACCTCCTCCTCGTCGGCCCCCTCACCCTCCGCGGGGTCGTCATGGGCAAGGTCATTGCCTCCAGCCTCCTGGTGCCCCCCCAGGTGGCCCTCTGGCTCGCCCTCCTCTCCCTGAACAACATCACCACCACCAGTCCCCATCTCCTCATCCTCCTGGGGACCCTCAGCGGGGTCCTCCTCACCTCGGCCGCCGCCACCTTCGCCCTCGCCTTCAAGGAGCGCAGCCAGGTCCAGGTGGTCTACTCCCTCTTCCTCATCCTCGCCTTCCTCACCTCCTTCTCCATCGCCGGGGGACCGGTCAACGCCGCCACCCGCCTCGCCCTCGGCAGGCCCGCCGGGGAACTCCCCCTCCTCCTGGGGGCCCTCGGGGGAACCCTCGCCCTCCTCCGGCTCTCCGGCTGGCAGAGCAAGCGAGGGGCATAGGTCACCGTTATTATCGCCCCTCACCCACTTCTCTGTGGACGCCCCATGCCCCCCTCCCCCCGAACCCTCCGGGTGGCCCTCGCCCAGATGAACCCCACCGTGGGGGACATCCCCGGCAACACCCGCCGAATCCGGGAGCAGATGGAGGAGGCCTACAAGGCGGGGGCCAGCCTGGCGGTGTTCCCCGAGCTGGCGGTCACCGGCTATCCCCCCCGGGACCTGCTGGAGATTCCCCGCTTCGTGGAGGAGAACATCCAGGCCCTCGACACCCTCGCCGGGGCCGCGAAAGGAATCATGGCCATCGTGGGCTTCGTGGACAGGGAAAAACAGGCGAATGGGAAACCGGCGAGATACAACGCCGCCGCCCTCCTGCGGGAGGGCCGCATCCACGCGGTGCGCCACAAGAGCTGCCTCCCCACCTACGATGTCTTCGACGAGGACCGCTACTTCCAGCCCTCCCCCGAGGCCCTCCCCGTCGAGGCGGCGGGGCTCCGCCTCGGGGTCACCATCTGCGAGGACCTCTGGGCCGACCCTGGACCCGCCCCCCAACTCCGGAAGAAGGGCGTGGACCTCCTGGTGAATCTCTCCGCATCCCCCTTCCACGCGGGAAAACGCCAGGTGCGGGAGCAACTGCTGGCCCGCCGGGCCCGCGAGGCCGGGGTCCCCCTCCTCTACGTGAACCAGGTGGGGGGACAGGACGACCTCGTCTTCGACGGGGGCTCCTACGCGGTGGGCCGGGATGGGACTATCCTCGCCATGGCCCCCCGGTTCGAGGAGCACCTCCTCCTCTATGACCTCCCTCTGGGCCGGGGACCCGGCGCCGCGCCGGGTCCCCGGCCCATGGAACCCGTGGAGGAAGAGGTCTACCGGGCCCTCGTCCTGGGGACCCGCGACTACCTCCGAAAGAACGGCTTCCAGAAGGCCCTCGTCGGCCTCTCCGGGGGCATTGACTCCTCCCTCGTCGCCACCATCGCCAGCGACGCCCTCGGGCCCCAGAATGTGGTGGGGGTCACCATGCCCGGCCCCTACTCCAGCCCCGGCTCCATCGAGGACTCCCGCCAGCTGGCGAAGAACCTCTCCATCGAGTTCCGCGTCCAGCCCATCACCCCCCTCTACGACTCCTACATGCGCGACCTCGCCAGCCACTTCGAGGGCACACCGCCCGGGGTGGCCGAGGAGAACCTCCAGGCCCGCATCCGCGGGACCCTCCTCATGGCCCTCTCCAACAAGTTCGGCTGGCTCGTCCTCTCCACCGGCAACAAATCGGAGATGGCCACCGGATACTGCACCCTCTACGGCGACCTCGCCGGGGGCCTCGCCGTCATCTCGGATGTCCCCAAGACCCTCGTCTACCGCCTCGCCCGCTGGCGAAACTCCCAGGGCAAGACCATCCCCGATGCCTGCCTCACCAAGCCCCCCACCGCCGAGCTGCGGGCCAACCAGACCGACCAGGACACCCTACCCCCCTACGATGTGCTGGACGGAATCCTCCAGGCCTACATCGAGGAGTTCCGGAGCCGCGACGAAATCGTGGCCCGGGGCCACGACCGCGCCATCGTCGAGCGGGTCCTCCGGATGGTGGACGGGGCCGAATACAAGAGGAAGCAGGCCCCCCCGGGGCTGAAGGTGACCACCAAGGCCTTCGGGAGCGGCCGAGTTATGCCCATCACTAATCGCTGGGGGAAGTAGGCATGGCCAGCATCCGGGTGGGACATTGGATTGGGCGCATCTGGGACACCCTCTACGACCTCCGGGACCGCCGGGTGGAGGACCTGTGCGAGGTGGAATACGTGAGATACGGACAGTCCACCCGCCGGCGCTGGAGAGGCTCCCGGAAAAGCGACCTCATCGGGGTCCTCCTCCATCCCCGCGGGGGAGAGCGCACCGACTGGGTCATCAAAATCAACCACGCCTGGGAGACCAGCGGCTTCTGGTACCGCCGCAAGGCCGCCCGCCTCGCCGCCCGCTACAGGAGGCCCGTGTTCCTCCCCGACTTCGAGGGCCACGGGAGCAGCCGGGGCTTCTTCCCACTCGGCACCAGCCTCGACCCCTTCTTCCCCTTCGGCCTCCCCCTCTCCGACCGCTACCTCCGCGACAGCCGGGACGCCACCGCCCACCTCCAGAAAACCTACGGCCAAGACGTGGGGGTCGTCGAGATGGGCCACTCCAACGGCGCCAACACCCTCCTCCAGCTCCAGCACCCCTCCATCGTCGCCCGCATCGCCTACGCCGCCCCCATCTACCTCCCCGACTTCCGCTTCCTCGGCACCCTCGACTACGCCCGCCACACCACCACCCCCACCCTCCTCATGGACGGCCTCCTCGACCCCGCCACATTCCCCCTCCTCAACCAAATCCCCATCTACCACTCCATCCCCCCCACGACCCCGAAAATCGCCATCATCATTGACGGGGGAATCCTCTCCAGCCACATTGACGGATTCTGCGACATCTACGTGGACCTCCTCCAGGCCCACCGGAGGAGGGCACTGGTCGAACACTACACCAACTCGTTCATTGATTACTTCGTGGAGGGAAAGCAGGGGGCGCTGGAGCAACTGACCCGGAGGCGGTGCGGGGTGATTGACCTGCGGCACAACCTCGACCGGCCAGGGAGGAAAGCGGAAATCAAACCTTCGGGGCGGGGCTCTCCCCATCCGGCGCGAATTTGAATCCGTAGTGTATCGCCCCCTCATCCCCCTCCTGTCCCATCCTGCGGAACACGGCCCTGACCCGCATCCCGATTTTGGCCTCCTCGGGCGGGCAGACCACCTGGGTGGTGACGCGGGGCCCCTCGTCGAGCTGGACGATGGCGAGCACGTAGGGGACGAGGCGTTCGAATGCTTCGGGGGAGCTGTGGACGATGGTGTAGGTCTCTATGGCGCCGGTTCCCTTGAATTTGTTTTCCTCGATTTGGCCGAGGCGCCTGCATTTGGGGCAGATTTTGCGGGGGGGGAAGTAGTGGGT
>JACQPP010000003.1 GCA_016207465.1 Methanobacteriota archaeon | reverse complement strand
GACTCGGTGACCACGGGGTGTTATATTTATCAGGTGATTAATCAGAATGCGGCGGGGTTGAACAGCAGCAATATTACCACCGTGAATGTGGTGATGGTGGACACCAACGGCTCCACCGGTGGCAGCATCTCCTACACCGATGGCAACCAGAGTTCCACCAGCGTCGCCGTCACTTGGAGCAACGGGACCGACAGCGAGAGCAGTGTCAACGGCTCCTTCCTGGAGCGGAGGAGCGCCGCCTACAGCGGGGGGGTCTGCGGCTCCTTCGGGGCCTGGAGCGGCCTTGCGGCCAACGACACCGACTCCTCCTACACTGACACCACCCTCGCCTCCGGCACCTGCTACGAGTACCAGGTCATCGTCCGGAACGGGGCCGGCACGAACGGGACCAACATCACCACCACCAGCGTGGTCCGGGTGGACACCGGCGCCCCCACCGTGGCCATCAACTTCCCCGGGACCTTCAACACCACCGGCGTCAACATCCCCGTGAGCGTCACAGCCAGCGACGCCACCAGCAGCGTGGCCTATGTGGAGGTCAGCCTCTCCAACGACACCACCACCGGGGGGAACAACTACAGCCGCACCATCCTCGCCCAGGTGGGCGCCACCACCGAGTGGAATGGCACCCTCAGCATCGCGGGGCTGGCCGACGGCAACTACACCCTGCGGGTCAACGCCAGCGACGCCGCCGGGAACAGCCTCAACACCACCAACACCAGCGGGCTGAACATCCGCCTGGACCGCCAGCGCCCCGCTGTAGCCATCAACTTCCCCGGCACCTACAACACCACGGGGGTCTCCATCCCGGTCTCGGCCACCATCACCGACGCCAGCGGAGTGGCCTTTGTCGAGGCGAGCCTCTCCAACGACACCGGGAGCGCCGGGGGCGGCCTGAACTTCAGCCGCACCGCCCTCTCCCGGGTGGGTGCCACCACCGAGTGGACCGGCACCCTCGTCCTCCCCAGCGGAGACGGTAACTACACCATGTTCGTCAACGCCAGCGACCAGAACCTGACCGCCAACAGCCTGAACAGTACCAACACCAGCGGCCTCAACCTCCGCCTGGACCGCAGCGGCCCGGGCATCACCATCAACTTCCCCGGCCAGTTCAACAACACCACGTCGGCCACCGTGCCGGTGTCCGCCACCCTCACCGACGCCAGCGGTGTCGCCTACGCCGAGGCGGTCCTCTACAACCTCAGCGGCAACCAGAGCGCCAGCCGCACCGCCCTCGCCCAGGTGGGCTCCACCAGCCAGTGGACCGGAACCATCACCCTCGGCTCCGGCATCGCCGACGGCAACTACAGCCTGCTCTTCAACGCCACCGACAACGCGAGCAACTCGACCAACTCCACCAACCTCTCGGGCCTCGGACTCCACATCGACCGCCAGCCCCCCGCCATCGCCATCGTCTTCCCCGCCGGGTTCAACGACACCAGCACCAGCATCCCGG
Organism: Methanobacteriota archaeon; assembly: GCA_016207465.1. Classification (GTDB taxonomy): domain Archaea; phylum Halobacteriota; class Syntropharchaeia; order JACQPP01; family JACQPP01; genus JACQPP01. The sequence goes on along the minus strand of JACQPP010000003.1, from coordinate 17,314 downwards.
TGAGCGCCACCGTGGCCGACGCCACTTCGAGCGTGGCCTACGTCGAGGCGGTGCTCTACAACGCGAGCGCCGGGAACATCACCTCCACCCGCACCTCTCTCTCCTTCAGCGGCGGGGCCTGGACTGGGACTGTCTCTGTCTCTTCCATCTCGGACGGCAACTACACCGTCTACGTGAACGCCAGCGACAACCTGGGCAACGACGACAACGAGACCCAGGCGGCCACCGTGCGGCTGGACCGCGCCGCCCCCGGAGTGACCCTCGACTTCCCCGGCGCGTTCAACACCACCCGCGTGGACATCCCGGTGCGGGCCACGGTCACCGACGGGGGAATCGGGGTGGCCTACGTGGAGGCCAGCCTCTCCAGCGACATCGCCCCCGGCGGGGGCAGCAACTTCAGCCGCACGGCCCTCGCCGCCCAGGGCGGCGGGGTCTACACCGGGACTCTCTCGGTCTCTGGGGTATCGGATGGGAACTACACCCTGCGCATCAACGCCTCCGACAGCCTGGCCAACTCCCACAACGGGACCAACACCAGCGGCTACGGCATACGCATTGACCGCAGCGCGCCCGCCGTCACCATCGTCTTCCCCGGCGGCTCCAACACCACCAGCTCCAGCGTCGCCGTGAGCGCCACGGTGACCGACGCCAGCGGCGTGGCCTACGTGGAGGCCAGCCTCTCCAACGACACATCGGCCGGAGGCGGCCGCAACTATTCGAGAACCGCCCTCACCAACATTGGAGGGAACGTCTGGACCGGGACCGTGAGCATCGCGGGCCTCTTCGACGGCAACTACACCCTCTTCGTGAACGCCACCGACGGGAACTACACCGCCAACTCCAACAATGTCTCCAACACAACCGGCCTCAACATCCGCATTGATTCCAAGGCCCCCCTGGTGGCCATTGACTTCCCCGGGGCGTTCAACACCACCGGGGTCAACATCCCGGTGCAGGCCACCGTCACCGATGCCAACGGCGTGGCCTACGTGGAGGCCAGCCTCAGCAACGACACCGGGACCGTCGCCGGAGGCCGCAACTTCAGCCGCACCGCCCTCACCAACACCGCCGGCAACCTCTGGACCGGCACCCTCAGCATCACCGGCCTTTCCGACGGCAACTACACCCTCTACGTCAACGCCACCGACGCCAACACGACCCCCAACTCGGGGAACAACACAAACACCACCGGCCTCAACATCCGCATTGACCGCGAGGCCCCCACTGTCGCAATCAACTTCCCCGGCTATAACACCACCTCCGTCAACGTTTCCGTGAGCGCCACCGTGGCCGATGCCAGCGGCGTGGCCTACGTGGAGGCCTCCCTGAGCAACGACACCTCCTGCACCAACTGCGGCCGCAATTTCAGCCGCACCCCCCTCACCAACATTGGAGGGAACGTCTGGACCGGGACCGTGAGCATCGCGGGCCTCTCCGACGGCAACTACACCCTGTTCGTCAACGCCACCGACTCCAACTACACGGCCAACTCCCGGAACACCACCAACACCACCGGCCTCAACATCCGCCTGGACCGCCAGGGCCCCACCGTCACCATTGACTTCCCCGGCCAGTTCAACAACACCTCCTCCTCCACGGTCCCCGTCAGCGCCACCATCACCGACGCCTCGTCCATCGCCTACGCGGAGGCCATCCTCTACAACCTCACCTCGGGCAACATCGCCTCCAGCCGCACCGCCCTCGCCCAGGTGGGCTCCACCAGCCAGTGGACCGGCACCATCAGCCTCTCCGGCATCTCCGATGGCAACTACTCCATCCTCTTCAACGCCACCGACCAGGTCGGGAACGCGACCAACTCCACCAACCTCACCGGCCTCGGCCTCCACATTGACCGCGCGCCGCCCTCCATCTCGGTGACGCTCCCCGGCCCCTACCTGGACACCGCGGGCATCATTGTCGTCAACGCGACCGTCACCGACGCCACCAGCAGCGTGGCCTACGCGGAGGCGGTCCTCTACAACGCCTCGGCGGGCAACATCACCGCCACCCGCACGGCGCTCGCCTCCAACGGCACCGCCTGGACCGGGGGCGTCCCCATCGCCTCCATCTCCGACGGCAACTACACCCTCTACCTCAACGCCACCGACAACCTCGGCAACAGCCTCAACTCCACCCTGGCCTCCACCGTCCGCGTGGACCGCGCCGCCCCCACCGTGACCATCGTCCTCCCCGGCAACTACAACCTCACCGGCACCACCTCCCTCTACGTCAACGCCACCGTGAGCGACACCGAGGCCGGGGTCGCCTACGCGGAGGCCATCCTCGAAAACGCCACCGGAAACCTCACCACCACCCGCACCGCCCTCTCCCCCGTCTCCGGCTCCACCTACACGGGCACCCTCGACATCTCCGGGGCTTCCGACGGCAACTACACCCTCCGCGTCAACGCCACCGACAACCTCGGCAACAGCATCAACACCACCAACACCACCGGCCTCAACATCCAGCTCGACCGCACCGCCCCCACTGTCACCATCGTCTTCCCCACCGGCCCCAACGACACCAAAACCACCATCCCCGTCTCCGCCACCATCACCGACGCCACCAGCGGAGTGGCCTTCGCCAGCGCCGTCCTCCAGAACACCACCGGCAACATCACTCCATCCCAGATTCCCCTCACCAGCGCCGGGGGAAGCCTCTGGACCGGGACCCTCCCCATCGGGGGCATCGCCGACGGCAACTACACCCTCCGCATCAACGCCACCGACCCGGCCGGGAACAGCATCAACACCACCAACACCACCGGATACCTCATCCGCCTCGACACCACCGCCCCCACCACCACCGACAACGCCCCCGCCGGATGGTCCCCCTCCAGCCTCACCGTCACCCTCACCCCCACCGACTCCGGCACTGGGGTCAACACCACCAAATACTGCGTGGACACCTCCAACACCTGCACACCCAGCACCGCAGGCACGAGCGCCAGCGTCTCCTGCGCCTCGGGCTCGGTGTGCATCCGCTACGTGCGCTACAACTCCACCGACCTCCTCGGCAACGCCGAGAGCGCCAAGTCCGCCCAAGTCCGCATAGACCGCGAGACCCCCCAGGCCCAGGGCGAGGCCCAGAACGCCTCCACCACCCCCACCGGCGGCGCCGTCCTCCTCCAAGCCCAGGGATACGACGGCAACGAACTCGCCAACGCAACGCTGGCCACGAACGAAACCGGAACCTGGACCAACGGGACCACCCAGAACCTCGGCACCCTCGGCGAATGGACATGGTCCAACTTCACCTGGCAGAACACCAGCACCCCCGCCGGGACCGAAGTCGGATGGAGAATATACTACAAAGACATCGCGGGAAACGTTGTCTCAACGAACATCTCCGCATTCCTCGTCCAGGGAGGCGCCCCCTCCATCACCGCCTGGGACAACAACAAGACCCAGAACAACACCACCACCCCCACCCTCAACACATCGGAATCCATCCGATTCAACGCCACCCCCAACCAGACCGTCACCACATGGACCTGGCAGGTCAACGGGACCAACCAGAGCAACAACTACGACAACTACACCACCCGCTTCGACACCGAGGGGACCCACACCGTCGCCGTCTACGGGAGCAACAACAACGGCACCGGAAGCACACTCACCTGGACCCTCACCGTGAGCGCGCCCAACGGCTCCACCCGCGTGGTCAACAAGACCGGGAGCCCCGCGTGCACCAGCGGGGTGTCCTACAGCGCCACCATCCAGGAGGCCATCAACAAGGCCCAGAACGGCGACACCGTCCAAGTGTGCGCGGGGACATACACCGAGAGCCTCGTCGTCAACAAGAGCATCACACTGAAGGCGTACAACACGACGTATGATGTGACGGTGAATGCGTCGTTGGACAGTTTGGACACAATTACGGTGACTACCAACAACGCTAATCTCTCTTGGCTGAAAGTCCAAAACGCGACTGGGTTTCTCAAGGCGGGGATCAAACTGAGCAACGTCAATGGTGTGAACGTTTCAAATGTATGGATTACCACTAATAACCAGGGCATCAACCTCTCCCTTTCCAATAACACTAAACTCATTAGCAACAATGTTAGTTCTAATGGTGACAGTGGGAGTACCGGCTATGGCATCCTGCTTATCTCATCTAATGATAATACTCTTACTAACAATACTGCTAACAACAACACCAAGGGCTATGGAATATACCTCTCCGGCTCCACTGGCAACAATCTCACCACTAATAACGCGAGTAACAATAACCGTGGTATTGATCTCGTGGAGTCCAATAACAATACTCTGATTGGCAACATTGCCAATTTCCAGTATCGGAGTGGTAGCGGTATGAGTCCCGAAACGGGCATTAGCCTCTACTTCAGCAACGGAACCACTCTCAAGGACAACATTGCAAACAATAATCTCGGTAGTGGAATCCTTCTCACTAATTCCAGCAATGGCACTCTCACTAATAACACCGCAAATGATAACAACGACGCTGGCATTTATCTCGTTTCCTCCAGTAATTACAGCACTCTCACCAATAACACCGCGAATGGAAACATCTATGGCGGTATCAAGATCTCCTCTTTCAGTAGTAACAACATCCTCACAGGCAACAACATCACCAATAATGTCAACTCGGGACTTCTCCTTGCGGGGAGTGCGAATATCTCCATCACCAACAACAACATCTACAGCAACACCCTCTACAACCTCAACAACTCCCAGAGCCCCACGGTCAACGCCACTTCCAACTACTGGGGCACAACGGACTGCTCCGCCATCCGCTCCAGCATCTACGACTACCTCGACAACCCCCCCTACGGCCTCGCCTCCTTCCGCCCCTTCCTCTCCGCGGCCTACCCCGGCGGCTCGGCCCTGGACTGCGACGCCCCTGCCCTCACCTCCTACTCGAACAACAAGACCGCATCGGCTGACGCCGCTTTCAGTTTGAACTCCAGCGAGTCCGTGAACTTCAATGCGAGTGCTAACCAGTCCATCACCGCCTGGAACTGGACGATGGACGGCTCGAACGTGAGCAACAACTATGACAACTACACCACCTCCTTCAGCACCGGCGGCAACCACACGGTGACCGTGAACGGGACCAACCTGAACGGCACCAGTAGCACGCTTACCTGGACCGTCACCCTCCCCGGCCTCCCCTCGGTCTCCGGGCTCCCGGCGACCCCGGTCTCGACTCTGCTCTCCTCGGGCTCCCAGTCCTTCAACGTCACGTCGAACCAGACGGTGACGGTGGAATGGAGGCTGAACGGCTCACTGGTGCAGACCAACGCCTCGGTGACATATGCGGTCTACAACAACACAAGCGTGGCGAACGGGACGTGGAACCTGACGGCCTATGTCACGAACAGCAACGGTGCGAGCCAGTACGTGTGGTCGTGGACGGTCCTCGACGACGTGGCCCCCCAGGCGGCCTCGGGGCTGGCCAACGCCAGCGGGACCAACCACATCAACTGGACGTGGACCGACCCTGCCTCGGGCTGGAACCACACACAGGTATTCATCAACGGGACACTCACCGCCAACGTGACGGTGGGCTACTACAACCTGACCACAATCACCCCCAATGTCTCGGCCTCCATCACCCTCCGCACCGTGGACATCTACGGCAACGTCAACGCCACCAACGTGAGCCAGTCCACCTACTCGCGGGCCGCGGCCCCCACCGCCCCGGGGGCCTCCTCCTCCAACTCGACGGGCATCCTCCTCTCCTGGTCCTCCGCGGGCAACGCGGCTGGGACCGTCTACCAGGCGTTCCGCGGCATCACCCTGCTGGGGAACACCACGGCCACCTCCCTGTATGACGTGGGGCTCACCCCCAACACCTCCTACTCCTACAATGTGCGGGCCATCAACGGCGACGGCCTCAACAGCAGCAACGCGACCACGGCCATGTTCACCCCGGCCGATGCCCCCTCGCCCTCCGCGGCGGTGCTCTCGGCGAACAAGGTCAACCTCACGTGGACCCAGGGCGCCAACCCCGCGGGGACCGAGTTCGACGTCTTCCGCGGCGGAATCCTGGTGAACACCACTACCGGCATCTTCTACCTGGACAGCGGCCTCAACAACAGCACCCCCTACACCTATGTCGTGGGGGCCCGGGATGGCGACGGGTTCCGCAACAACTCCAGCGCCGTGAACGCCACCACCGAAGGCCCGCCCGGGGTCAACGCCTCGGCGCCCGCCGCCACCTTCCAGGACAACGAGAACAACGCCCGGCCCTTCAATCTCACGTTCAACCAGACGGTCAACGTGACATGGAGCATCAACGGCGCCGGGGTCCAGAACAACACATCGGCTACCGCCGCTTCCTACAACAACTCCTCGGCGGCCATCGGCACCTGGAACGTCACCGCCTTCGCCGGCAACCAGAACGGAAGCGTTCAGATGGTGTGGACCTGGCAGGTGCTGGACCAGAACCTGCCCTCGGTGACCATTGACTTCCCCACCGGGTTCAATACGACCTCCACCAATGTCCCGGTGCAGGCCACCGTGGTGGACACCAACGGCGTGGCCTTCGTGGAGGCCGGCCTCGCCAACACATCGGGCAACTTCAGTCGCACCGCCCTCACGAACGCGGGCGGCGGCGTGTGGACCGGCAACGTCAGCATCCTCGGGCTCGCCGACGGCAACTACACCCTGCGGGTCAACGCCAGCGACCTGAACGCCACGCCCAACTCCAACAACGCCACCAACACCAGCGGCTTCAACATCCGCCTGGACCGCCAGGCCCCCAATGTGACGGTGGACTTCCCCGGCCAGTACAACAACACAACCGCGGCCACCGTTCCGGTGTCCGCCATCCTGACGGACCCGGCAGGTGTCGCCTACGCGGAGGCCGTCCTCTACAACGTCACCGACGGCGGGATCGCCGCGACGCGGACAATCCTGAACCGGGTTGGTTCGACGGACCAGTGGACCGGGACCATCAGCCTCGCTGGGGTCTCTGATGGCAATTACAGCGTACTCTTCAATGCCAGCGATAGCGTCGGGAACTCGATAAATGGAACTAACCTCTCGGGCCTCGGGCTCCACGTGGACCGCACCCGCCCCGCCATCGCGGTGAACTTCCCCGGCCCCTACAACAACACCTCCACCGGCATCGCGGTCTCGGCCACGGTCACCGACGCCACCAGCAGCGTCGCCTACGTGGAGGCCGTCCTCTCCAACGCCACCGCGGGCAACATCACTGTCTCCCGGACCCCCCTCGCCTTCAACGGGGCCCAGTGGACCGGGACCATTGTCGTGGACAGCAACATCTCCGACGGCAACTACACCCTCTACGTGAACGCCTCGGACAACCTGGGCAACGACAACAACGAGACCCGGGCCTCCACCATCGCCATTGACCGCGCCGGGCCCGCGGTGGCCATCAATTTCCCCGGGACCTTCAACGTCACCGGCCTCGGCATCCCGGTTTCGGCCACGGTGACCGACCCCAGCGACGTGGCCTACGTGGAAGCGGCCCTCGGCAACGCCTCGGGCAACCTCTCGGCGACCCGCGTCGCCCACGCCCGGGTGGGCGCCACCAGCCAGTGGACCGGCACCATCAGCATCGGGGGCATCAGCGACGGGAACTACACGTTGCGGGTGAACGCCAGCGACACCGCGGGCACCTCCAGCAACGCCACCAACACCAGCGGCCTCAACATCCAGGTGGAGCGCACCGTCCCCTCGGTGGCCATCAACTTCCCCATGGGGTTCAACGAGACCACCACCAACATCCCCGTGAGCGCCACCGTGACGGACAGCAACGGAGTGGTCTACGTTGAAGCCACGTTGCAGAACATCAGCGGGAACCAGTCGGCCTCGCGGGTTGCCCTCTCCTACAACGGGGCCCAGTGGACCGGCACCATCCCCATGTCCGGCGTGAGCGATGACAACTACACGGTGCGGGTCAACGCCACCGACGGCTCGGGAAACAGCGACAACGCCACCAACACCAGCGGGTACAACATCCGCATTGACCGCGCCCCGCCCGTGACCGCCCACGACGCCCCGGCCAACTGGACCAACGCCGACGTGACCGTCACCCTGACCCCGGTGGACAACGGCATCGGGGTGGCCACCACGAAATACTGCGTGGACACCAGCAACGCCTGCACCCCCGCCACCTCGGGGACCATCGTGAGCGTCTCCTGCACTGTGGGCTCGGTGTGCATCCGCTACGTGAGGTTCAACTCCTCGGACCTCCTCGGGAACGTGGAGGCGGTGGTCTCGGCCACGGTGCGCATTGACAAGGAGACCCCGCAGGCGGCCGGCGAGGCGCAGAACGTCTCCACCATCCTGCCCGGCGGCTCCATCCTCCTCTCCGCGCAGGGCTTCGACTCCAACGAACTCTCCAACGCAACGCTGGGGACGAACGAGACCGGGTCGTGGGCCAACTACACCACCCTCAACCTCGGGACCCTGGGGACCTGGACCTGGTCCAACTTCACCTGGCAGAACGCCAGCGTGGGGCCGGGCACCGTGGGCTGGCGCATCTACTACCGCGACGCCGCGGGGAACCTGGGGGCCAGCAACATCTCCACCTTCAACATCCAGGGGAGCGCCCCCGTCGTCACCGGATGGGGCAACACCAAGACCGGGGACGCCACCACCACCTTGAGCGTCAACGGCACGGAGAGTGTCACGTTCAATGTCTCCTCGAACCAGTCGGTGACCTGGCGCTGGTACCTGGACGGCGCCCTCCTGGGCTCCTCCGCCTCCAGCCTGACCCCCTCCCTTGCCGCCGGGACCCACACCCTGGTGGTCAATGGGACCAACGCCAATGGGAACACCTCCAGCGTCACCTGGACCGTCACCGTGGCCTTCGGCCCGGGCATCGCCTCCTGGTCCAACAACCGCACCGCCAGCAACAACACCACCCTCAACGTGAGCGCCCTGGACACCGTGGTCTTCAACGCCACCGCCAACCAGACCATCCTCCAGTGGTCCTGGTTCCTGGACGGGGTGAACCAGTCGGTGAACTACGACAACATCACCCTGCTGCTCGCGGCGGGCAACCACACGGTGGCGGTGAACGCCACCAACGTCAATGGAACCAGCGGCACGGTCTCCTGGACGGTGAACGCCCAGGCGGGGGTGCTGGTGTTGGTCGCGGTCTCCAGTGACCGGTCCCTCTACGGGGTGTCGGAGGGCGCCGTGCTCTCGGCCACGCTGCAGGACGGCACCGGGGCCCCCACCACCGCCGACGTCTTCGTGCGGGCCCAGAGGCCCGACGGGAGCATCGCCTGGGTGAACCTCACCGGCACCAACGGCTCCTACAACGGCACCTATGCCAACACCAGCCTGACGGGACAGTACAACCTCACCTTCTATGCGAACCGCAGCGGCTACACCAACGTCACCTCCCCGGCCTCCTTCAACGTGTCGGGATGGAGCCTGCCGGCCTCGAACCTCAACACCGCCTATCCGGACTACACCCCCTCGGTGCTGCACAGCGCCGGGGGCCGCTACTGGATGGTGCTCAGCGCCCAGCAGGCCGACACCAATGCCACCGACGAGGTTCTCATCGCGAACTCCACCGACGGCGTCGCCTGGTCCGCGCCGTGGGCCCTGGGAGTCAACAACTCGTCGGACGACCGCTACCCCTCGCTGGTGGAGGACGGCACGGGGCGCCTCTGGGTGGCGTGGGCCAGCCTGGAAAGCGGCAACTGGGAGGCCTACGTTTCCTCCTCCACCAACGGCGTCGCCTGGTCCACCGCCGTCAACGCGACGCGGAACAACTCCAGCGACACCCAGCCCTCCCTCCTGCGGGACAGCGAGGGGAGGCTCTGGCTGGCCTTTGTTTCGGACCGCACGGGGAACGACGAGATCTACGTGGCCTATTCGGCGGACGGTGTGAACTGGTCCACCCCGGTGGCGGTGGGCAGCCACGACGCCGCCGACGCCTCCCCCTCGCTCTACCAGGACAACGCGAGCATCTACTGGATGACCTGGTCCACGAACCGCACCGGGGACTGGGAGATTTTCGCATCCCACTCGGCGGACGGCCTCTCCTGGGCCACGCCGGTGCGGGTCACGGTGAACTCCAACCCGGACCAAGAGCCCGTCTTCTCCCAGGACGGCTCCGGCGTCTACTGGGCGGCCTGGGAGACCCTGGCATCGGGCTACTACGATGTATGGGCGGCGAACTCCACCGACGGCCTCCTCTGGTCCACCCCCCAGCGGGTCTCCACCAGCAACGCCAACGACCTGTATCCCTGGCTGATGCTGGACGCCAACGCGACCCTCTGGGCCTACTGGTCCACCAACGACACCGGCTCCTGGTCCATCTACTCCTCCACCCTCTCCGGCCGGGACACCCTCGCCCCCGTCACCCGCTCCACGGGGACGAACAACTCGACCCCCGCCCAGGGGGCGGAGGTGGCGCTCTACGCCCAGGCGCGGGACAACCTGCGGCTCTCCTACGCCCGGCTGGAGACCAACGAGACCGGCGCCTGGGGCAACGTGAGCAGCCTGAACCTCTCGGGGAACACCTCGAACCTCTGGGTGTGGAGCAACTTCACCTGGAGCAACAGCTCGGTGGTGGCGGGGCGGGTGGTGGGCTGGCGCATCTGGTACAACGACACCGCCGGGAACTGGGCGGCCACCCCGAACCAGAGCTTCCGGGTCACCCAGCCGGGGGCCGTGCAGAGCGTGCGGCTCGCCGCGAACCGCTCGCTGGTGCAGGCCGAGCAGAACCAGAACGCCTACGTCCTCCTGAACATCACCAACGGGGGCAACGTCTATGACACCGTGTCGGTGAACGTCACCAGCGCGTCGGCCTCCACGGCCACCCTGAACCGCACCACGGTGGCCCTGGCCGCCGGGGCCTCCGGCGACGTGCTGCTGACCCTCGGCCACGGGACCGCGGGGAGCTACTCCGCAGTGGTGACGGCCTCCAGCCAGGGCGACCCCGCCAGGACCTCCACGGCCGCCGTCACCCTCTCGGTGGTGCGCTCGGTGGAGATGCTGGCCGACAGCACCAGCCAGACGGTGAACAGCAGCATCAACGCCACCTACAACCTCACCATCCTCAACACCGGCCTCCGGAGCCACACCTACACCCTTACCCTCACGGCGGCCTCGGGAACCGTCTCCGGCCTCTCCGCATCCGGCGCGACCCTGGCCAACGACACCTTCACCGTCGTGCGGCTCAACGTGCGGGCCGGCGTGGACGGCACCTACTTCACCACCGTGACGGCCACGGACGCAACGGACTCCTCCAAGACCGCGAGCGTCACCGTCAAGACCATGGTATCCTCCGGGGTCGTCCGGGGGGTCAGCCTGTCCTCGGACAACGAGACCCGGACGGTGGACCCCGGGGCCAACGCCACCTACCGCATCACCCTCAAGAACACCGGCAACGCCCTCGACCGGTTCTGGGTCAACCTGAGCAACCCCCTGGCCGGGAACGCCTCGGTGGACCTCGGCCTCTCCCAGGCGGTTTCCCTGGGGGCCGGGGAGTCCCGGAACCTCACCCTCAACGTGAGCGACGGGGACGGGGGCATCTACCCGGTGACCCTGGTGGCCGTCTCCGAGGGGGACGCCTCCAAGTTCGCCGCCGTGACCGCCGTGACCACCGTGCGAAACTACGGCGTGGGCCTCTCCGCCGACGCCACCCTCAAGGCCGCAGCCCCCAACACATCGGTGACCTACACCCTCACCGTGGAGAACCTGGGCAACGTCCGCGACACCTACACCATCGCCCTGGCCTTCAGCAACTCAACCAGCGCCGCCCTCTCCGCCTCCAGCGCGACCCTCGACGCCGGCGAGCGGGCCACGGTCCTCCTCACCGTCAACAACACCCCCTGCGGCAACTGCACGCGCATGGAGAGCGTCAACGCCACCTCCACCACCCAGCCCGGCGCCACCGCGCGCCTCAACCTCACCACCCAGGTCACCGGGGTCGAGGTCTTCGGGGTGGCCCTCGCCGCCGACCAGACCTCCCAGACCGCCGAGGTCAACACCGCCGCCACCTACACCCTCACCATCACCAACAACGGCACCGTGGCCCAGACCTACACCCTCCGCCTCAACACCACCGCCCCCACCGCCACCCTGGACACCTCCAACCTCACCCTCGACCCCGGCACCAGCGCCAGCCGCACCCTCACCCTCAGCGACACCCGGGAGGCCGACCACACCACCACCGTCAACGTCACCTCCACCACCAACGCCTCGGTGACCGCCGAGGTCTCCGTCCTCACCGTGGTGGTGAACCCCGCCGACCTCAAGGTGACCCCGCCCAGCCGCAGCGTCGAGGCGGGCCGCGACACCATCTACCAGGTCCACCTCACAAACCGGGGGACCCGCGAGCACACCTTCACCCTCACCGCCCAGGGGGTCGCCAACGCCACCCTCGAGACCGCCAGCGTCACCCTCGCCGCCGACAAGCCCGCCACCATCACCCTCACCGTCAACGCCACCCAGGGCCTCTACTCCATCAACATCACCGCCGCCGCCAACGACAACGGATACGCCCAGAAGAGCCAGAACGTCTCCCTTGCCGTCTCCGAGAAGCCCATCCGCGGCGTCCGAATCGACCCCGAGGAGACCTCCCAGACCGTGGCCAAGGGCAGGAACGCCACCTTCGTCCTCCACCTCCGGAACATCGGCAACAAATACCCCGAGAACATCACCGTGAGCGCCGACCCCATCTCCGGCGTCAACATCACCCTCACCCCGTCCTTCGCCATCGTGGAGAACCAGAGCAGCGCCACCGTCCTCGTCGAGGTCAACGGCACCCCGGGCACCCACACCATCACCCTCCGGGCCACCTCCAACTACACCCCCGTCAACACCACCACCACCCTCACCGCAAACCTCCTCGCCGAGTCCTGCCCCGGCAAGACCGTCATCGAGAACAGCAAGGTCTCCACCAGCGAACTCTGCGGCTGGAGCATCCTCGACAGCGAGGTCAAGGACAGCCGCATCTACGAGTCCAACATCAGCGACTCCAAGGTCAAATCCAGCAACATCACCACCAGCAACGTGAGCGACAGCGAAATCAAGGACTCCGTGCTCATCAACTCCACCGTCATCAACAGCGTCATCAAGAACTCCATCCTCCGCAACGCCATCATCAAGAACGCCGTCCTCGACGAGGTCACCGTGGGCAGCACAGTCACCGGCAACAAACTCGTCGGCACCATGATCGTCCGCAACACCACCTTCAAGGCCACCACCCCCACCAACATCACCGACCTCGTCCCCGGCTACGACACGGAGGACGGCACCCTCTCCGGCATCGAGAACGCCACCACCCAAGTCACCGCGCGCAAGGCCCGCGTCAACCTCACCCTCACCACCAAGACCGACGGCAACTACGTGGGGGCCAGCATGGACATCATCCGCTCCAGCACCCGCCCCGAGGGCACCACCAACGACACCACCAACCTCAACCTCACCGGAAACTTCACATCCATCAACGCCACCGACAACCTCCGCCAGGGCATGCAGAACGCCACTCTCCGCATCTACTACGACACCCTCCCCGCCTGGGTCACCAACACCAGTGAGGTCCGCATCGCCTGGTTCAACGAGACCAACCGCACCTGGGAGGAGATGGAGGGCGGCATCAACACAAATGAGAAATACGTTTACGCGAACACGACCCACTTCTCCGTCTTCGCCATCGCCCAGGTGCCCTTCCGCTCCACCACCACAACCACCACCACAACCACAACCACCACCACAACCCCGACGGTCTCCGCTGCCGGCGGCGGAGGAGGAGGCAGCCCCGTATGCCCCCCCGCCCCCGCAGAGAACGCATACGCCTCCAACGTCCACTTCTCCGTCTTCGCCATCGCCCCGGCCCCCCCTGTCGCCCCGCCCGCGGCCCCCACCACAACCGCCCTGGCCCCCACCACCCTGCCCGGCGGATGCCCTCCAGTGAAGAAGCCCAAGGTGATCAAGCTCCAGGAGGCCCCCGAGGAACTCCGCATCGAGACCCCAACCGTCAGCGTCGAGCTCTTCCAGGGCGAGACCGCCCGCACCAAACTCCGGGTCCGCAACCAATTCAACCACACCGTCACCATGCGCGCCACCCCCACCGGGGACGTGGCCCCCTTCATCACCATCCCCACCGGCAACCAGCGCATCGAGGCGGGCCAAGTCGGAGTCTTCGACCTCGCCCTCTCCGCGCCCTTCGGGACCAAGCCCCAGCTCTACTTCGGCTCCATCCTCGTGGAGACCGTGAGCAACGGAGGCAAGACCAACGAAATCCCCGTGAGCATCCGCGTCCTCCGCGCCCTCCGCCAGCTCCTCGACCTCCGCGCCAACCCCCTCCAGGACCAGGTGGCCCCCGGCGGCTCCCTCAGCATCGAGACCACCCTCGTCAACCTGGCCGAACTCGGCTCCGAGCCCCTGAACATCAACCTCTCCGTGGACCTGGTGGACCCCGAGGGCCTCCAAATCATCGCCCGGGCCAGCCGCACCATCCTCCTCGACACCACCCGCACCAGCCAGGTCTTCAATCTCATCGTGCCCCCCGACATCCCCGAGAAGCGCTACATGATCCGCACCACCGCCTCCTACAGCGACCGGGGCAAGGAGACAGACGTGGTGGCCCTCGCCCACGCCGCCGTGGCCATCCCCCTCATGAGCCGCACCATCCTCGGAGCCCCCCTCTGGATCCTGGCCCTCGCCTCCGTGGCCGCCTCGGGCACCGGCGTCATGGGATACCTCTACCTCCTCCGCGCCCGCAAACAGGCCCAGAAGAAGCGCTACGTCGAGATGGTGGACTACAAGGAACTGCCCACCGCCGGCGACGACACGGCCTTCGCCGGCCACGTGGCCGAGACCGGAGTCCGCGCCTTCCTCCGCCTCAACGACTTCGCCACCCACCTCCTCGTCGCCGGGGGCACCGGCGGAGGCAAGAGCGTCGCCGCCCAGGTCATCGTCGAGGAGGCCCTCCTCAAGGGCAAGCGGGTCATCGTCTTCGACCCCACCGCCCAGTGGACCGGATTCCTCCGCAAGTGCGAGGACGAGGAGATGCTCAAGAGATACCCCCAGTTCGGCATCAAGGAGGCCCAGGGCTTCGACGGACGCATCAAAATCATCGAGAACCCAGACGAAATCCTGGACATCCAAGAACTCCTCTCCCGCCCCGGAATCACCGTCATCACCCTCAACCGCGTCCAGACCGGCGTGGACGCCTTCGTGGCCAACAACCTCCGCGAGATATTCCGCGCCCAGCTCCCCGAGACCAAAGAACTCCAGGCCCTCATCGTCTTCGACGAGGTCCACCGCCTCCTCCAAAAATTCGGGGCCAAGGGCGACGGCCTCCTCCTCATCGAGCGCGGCGCCCGCGAGTTCCGCAAGTGGGGCCTCGGCATGGTCCTCGTCAGCCAGGTCCTCAGCGACTTCGTCGGCGAGGCCCGCGCCAACATCGGCATGGAAATCCAGATGCGCACCCGCTACGAGGAGGACCTCAACCGCATCAAGACCAAATACGGGGAGGACGTGGCCGTCTCCGTCGTCCGCGAGGCCGTGGGCACCGGCATGTTCGCCTTCTCCGAATACAACAAGGGCCGGCCCTTCTTCATCACCTTCCGGCCCCTCCTCCACCGCCCCATGCGCCTCACCGACGAGGAACTCGAGAAATACGCCGCCTACGACAAGAAAGTCGAGGAGATGCGCTTCCAGGTCGAGGCCCTCAAACAACGGGGCGTCGACGTCTTCGACACCGAGACCGAACTGGACCTGGCCGCCAGCAAACTCACAAAGGGCGCCTTCGACATGATTGACCTCTACCTCGACTCCGTCTCCAGCGGCCTCAAACGCGAATGGGACAAACGCGGCGAGACCCCCCCCAAGCGCGAGACCAAGGAAACCGGGACCTCCGCCCCGACCCCCGCCCCTCCCGAGGAGACCCTCGCCGAGGAGGGCAAAGAGATGCGCACCGAGGTCAAACTGAGCCGCCTCGAGAAGGCCTTCCAGACCGCCGCCGACCTCCTCGACGAGCGCCGCAAGGCCGGCAAAGACACCTTCGTCCACGAACTCGAAATGGAGCGCCTCAAGGCCGACCTCGAGATTACCCGCATATCCCCCACCGACGAGGCCATCAAGGACCTACGCGAAAGATTAAATAAGTTCGAAAGCACACTACGCGAATAACCCATGCCCCCCCAACCGGTGGCGGTCAACATCGAGGCCGAAGTGGAACGCCTCAAGGCCCAGGTGGAAGCCCTCAACGAGGCCCGCAAAGCCTCCAACGACAAAATCATCGCCATGAGCGAGCGCATGGGCGAACTCAAGACCCTCGTAGCCGACCTGGAGAAGCGGATGCGTGAAATCGTCCACACCGCCCAGAAGGCCACCGACCTCGTCGAGAAGGTACAGCCCGACACCCTCCTCAAGGAAATCCGCCGCCAGGACGCCAAAACCGAGGCCCTCAAGGCCAAGCTCGACACCTACGAGGCCATCTTCACCAAAATCTCCGACGAGGTCAAGGAGAACCGCCGCCAGATGAGCCTCTTCCGCGGCGTCGAGTCCCTCCAGAAGATGAGCGAGGAGATGCGCAAGGACCTCGCCACCCTCAAGAGAATCGAGGAGAACTCCAAGCGCCACGCCGACCGCGTCGAGACCATGTTCATCGACACCCAGAAGAAATACTCTGTGGACAAGATGAACAGCCGCATGGAGGCATTCGAAAAACTCCTCAAAGACTTCGCCAAGGACGTGGACAAGGTCAAAGTGGACACTATCCGCGCCGCCCGCAAAGAGGACCTCGAAAACCTCGCCAAGAACGTCATGCAGAAAGTGGAGGACGTCAAGGGCCTCAAGACCCTCCTCGACGAGCGCAAGGAGGACCTCAAGAAACTCCGCACCGGCGAACTCACCCAGGGCATCGAGAGCCTCCGCGAGGAGACACGCAGCCTCAAACTCCACCTCCAATCCCAGGTCCAGGAACTCCAGCGCCAACTCCAGGCCAAGCCCCCCGGAGTCGCACTCCGCGACCTCGAAGAACTCCAGAAGAGGCTCCTGGGAGAGGTCGCCGACCTCGAGCGCCGCCTCGGCCCCCTCCTCACCCCCCCCGGCGGCTCGCCCGCGGGCCGCGGCCGCCCCCCCCGCCCCGCACCCGCCCCGGACCACCGCGAGACCCTCGAAAAGAACCGGACCGAAATCGGCACCACCATCGAAATCCTCAAGCGCTACAAGGACCAGGGCTCCATCTCCGAGGCCACCTACCATGCCATGGTCAACAAGAAGGAACAGGAACTCCGGCAGATACACCGGCAGCTGGGAGGCTGACCGGGCCGCACAGGGACCGCAGACTTTTAGAACCGCCCCGCGCATCTCTATCCACCGTGACCCCCGAGCCCCCGGCGAGG
>JACQPP010000049.1 GCA_016207465.1 Methanobacteriota archaeon | reverse complement strand
GGGGGTGTGGGAGTGGGATGTGCAGTTCGGCTCGCTGCCTCAGAGTGTGGCGGTCTCGGGGGTGTTCTTCATGGGCTCGGCGGCGCGGGACATCGGTGACCTCTCGATGCCGCGGGATGGGTATTTTGTGCACATGACGACCAATGGGGGGTTCGATTTGTTCCGGCGCTTGGCGGGGGGCCACATTGTTATTGCGGCCTCCACGTGGGTTCCGGACACCGGTGTGCATCGTGTGCGTGTGACGCGGGACATCCAGGGGAACATGGAGGTGTTCCTGGATGGCAACGTGGAGCCTCGTATCCGGGTCCAGGACAGCAGTGTGTCCTCCTCGGAGATGTTCTATTTGTGGTTGGAGGGGCGGAACAGTGGGAATCGGGTCTTCTGGGATGATATCCGGGTCGGGGAGCCGGCGGCGGAGGGGGAGATACTCTCGGTGCCCTTGTCTCCGTCCAATGACACCCTGGGCCATCTCACCCTGGAGGGGATGGGGAATGTGAGTGTGGATGTGGTGGATGCGGATAACGTCTCCCGGGTTCTCCTGCCGAATGTGTCGAATGGGGATTCCCTGGAGTCCATCCCGCTGGTGAATCGTCTGGGGGTTCGGCTGCGGGGCCGGTTGTCCCGTCTCGGGGGCCTGGGGGAGCCCCGGCTGGGGGGTTGGGGTGCGGGGAGCCTGGTGCGGGATACCCTGGGGGACCTGGGTCTGGTGGCCTCCTCCGCGAATCTCACCCTGGGCGAGGGGGTGTCTCTGGGCGGGGGTGGCCTGGCGGTGCTGGATGATTTCAGCGACCTCGATTTCAATGCGGGCCCGGTGTGGGAGGTGGTGTCGGGGTCCCACTGGAGTGCCTCGGGCGGGAGTCTTTCGGGGGATGAGCGGGGGACCCATGTGATTCGGACGGGGAGCGTGCAGGGTGTGGGGGAGTGGTCGTGGGACATCCGGTTCGATTCCCTGCCCGCGGTGGTGGCGGTCTCTGCCACCTTCTTCATGGGGAGCGCGGAGCGGGACCCGGTGGACCCCTTCTTCCCCCGGGACGGCTACTTTGTCCACATGACGACCCAGGGCCGGTTGGAGTTGTTCGGGAGGGTCTCCGGGGGCCACAGCATCCTGAAGGCCGCCTCTTGGGTCCCGGACACCGATGTGCATCATGTGCGGGTGACTCGCGATGCCCTGGGGAACCTGGAGGTGTTCCTGGATGGCGACGTGGTGCCCCGTATCCGGGTCCAGGACAACAGTGTATCCTCTTCGGAGATGTTCTATTTGTGGCTGGAGGGGCGCGGCTCGGACAATCGGGTGTCGTGGGATAATCTCTCTGTGCCGGGCCTGGCCTTGGAGGGGGAGCTGGTCTCCGTCCCCTTCCGGGTCTCGCGGCCGGTGACGCGGCTTACACCCGTGTGGCGCTCCACCGAGCCCAACAATACCACGGTCACCTTCAACGTCTCGGTGGACAACGGCTCCACTTGGAGCCCGGCGGTGAACGGGGTGCCGGTGGAGTTCCCCGCCGGGGGCTCCGGGCCCTCCGGGTTGCGGTATCGGGCCACCCTGCGCTCCATGGATGGGGTCTCGACGCCGGTGCTGCGGGAGGTGCGGCTGGCCTACGGGGGGGCCATGTCTCTGCCCTCGAATGTGAGCGTGGACCTCGGCGGCGACAATGTCACCGAGGTGTTCCTGGAGGGCGAGTTGAACAGCACCACCCTCTCGCGGGATTTCCGGGCGGAGATGAGCCCCCTGGTCCCCGCGTGTTCTTGCACGGGCTGCCAGCTCTCCGGGCAGGTCTGCGCGGTTCCGGTGGTGGTGCGCTCGGAGACACCGGGGCGGGTGGAGTTGTCGAACTTGAGCCTCCAGTATATCCTCTCCGATGCGACCCTGGACGCCGGGGACATCTCCTTCTCCACGGCCAGCGCCAACCCGGGGAACAACGTGACCATTACGGCGAATGTTCGGAATGAGGGGGCGGTGGACCTCTCGGATGTACGGGTGCAGTTCCTGAACGGGAGCGAGAGCCTCGGGTATCAGACGATTCCGGTGTTGCCGAGCGCGGAGGGGCGGAGTCTGTTTGTGGTGCTGGAGAATGTGACGCGGGGCTCACATAACATCACGGTGGTGGTGGACCCGTTGAATGGGACGGCGGAGTTCAACGAGAGCAACAATGTGGCCGTGCGTGTGCTGAATGTGTCCGAGGAGGCGAATTTCTCCAATGTCTCCCTGGGAGTTGGTGTGGCGGTGCGGAGCCCCACGCCGGTCACGGTCAGTATTGAGAACACGATGGACCCGAATGTGTCTACCTTCAATGTCTCCACCGGGGGTCTTCTCTCTTTCCGGGTGGTGAACGTCACCGCCAGCGGCCCTTTCGAGTGGATGTACATCACCATCGCCTATAATGAGACGGAGGTGGCGGAGGCCGGGGTGAACGAGTCCACCCTGCGCCTCTATTTCTGGAACGGCACCGCGTGGGTGGTGGCGGAGAACAGCGGGGTGGACACCGAGAACAACACGGTGTTCGCCAACGTATCCCATCTGACCATTTTCGCCCCCATCGGGGTGGTGATGACGGTCCCGGCGAATGTGGACCTGGACCCGGATACCCTGAACCTGAAGTCGAAGGGGGAGTGGGTGACGGCGCATATCGAGGTCCCCGGGCGGGACATGGCCCGGCTGCGAGTGGAGACGGTGCGGTTGCTGGGGCCCGGTGGGGTGGTGTGGGCGGAGAACGATACGCGGTATGGGTTCGTGCGGAGCCTGGAGGTGGGGGACCGGGATGGGGATGGGCTGTTGGAGGCGATGGTGAAGTTCAGCCGGTCGGAGGTGGGGCGGG
>JACQPP010000002.1 GCA_016207465.1 Methanobacteriota archaeon | reverse complement strand
TTGTAGGCGTAGGCGAGGATGACATAGAGGTTGCGCACGAGGTTGAGGAGGTAGATGCCGGGGATGACGATGGCGAAGGCCAGCATCTGTCTCCGGCGCGGGGCCTTCATGCCGAAGATGACGCCGGCGAAGAGGGCGATGGATTCGATGGCGGTGCAGGCGAGGATGATTTCGACCTTGGTGGGGCCGATGACGAAGGGGTTGGCGACGCCGACGATGATTTCGGGGGAGGCCACCCGCGCGGGGGTCCCGAGGAGCAGGAGGACCGAGACGGTGATGTGGGCGGTGCCCCCGATGATGGCACCGTGGAGGAGGGGGAACTCGGCGAAGGGGAAGTAGAGGATGCCCACCAGGGCGGTGACGCGGGTGACGCGGAGGAGGATGTCGCCGGGTTTGGTGAGGATGTGGCGGGCGAAGAGCAGGCAGAGCCCCACCACGAAGGCGCTGAGGACGGTGTTGGAGGGGTCCACCTCGCTGGTGGGGGTGACGTCGAGGAGGCGGGCGTAGACGCCGACCTGCCAGGCCCAGTATCCGGCGAATGCTCCCCAGCCGGCGGCGGCGGAGCGGCGGCGGGCCACGTCGTCCCGGAGCCAGATGGAGAGGAGGAAGAGGGCGAGGGCGACCCAGATGAGTGGCATCATGATGGCGGGCTCATTCTAACCCTCCGGTGGGCGGGATATATAGGTTCGGGGGATTATTTCGCGGATACAATCGTCACGATGTCGCCGTCGGCCACGGGGTGGTCGAGGCCCACGCGCTGTCCCTCGTGTTTCACCGATTTTCCCCAGACCTGGGCGTATTTGAATCGGTCGGCCATGCCGGTGTGGATGGACTGGCAGACGTCGCGGAGGGTGGCCCCCTGGCGGAGTATCATGGGGTCCTTGGCCACGGGCTCGCGGAGGGGCTTGAGGTAGACGCGGAGGAGGCGGAGGCGCTCCCAGAGGGCCCCGCGGAACTCGGGGAGGCCCTGGCCGGTCTGGGCGCTGAGGGCGAGGGCCCCCTTGGGGGGCCGGAGGTCGGGGTTGAGGTCGCGGCGGGCCATGAGGGTGAGGCTGGGGAGGTAGACCTTGTTGCCCTCGATGGAGTCCTGGAGGTCCTGCTCGGTGGCGGGGCCGCGGAGGGTGAGGTCGGCGTTGAAGAGGCGGTGGGGCTTGAGGATGCGGCGCACCTGGGCCTCGGTGAGATGGGAGCCCCGGGGGAGGCTGAGGGTGAGGCCGCCGGTCTCCCTTCGGATGAGGGTGATGTCAGGGGGGGGCTTGTCGAGGCGGAGGCCGGTGGCGGCGAGGCGCTCCCGGAGGCTCTTGAGGGTGACGAGGGTGTAGGGGTCCACCACCACCGCGACGAGGTCGGTGGTGCGAAGGAGGCTGAGGGCCTCGGGGCTCATGCGGGGGATGTCGAGGAGCTGGATATTGGCCCCCTGGTGGAGGAGGCTGCCGAGGCCGATGGAGTCCTGGTCGGTGGCCTCCGGGGAGAGGGCGCGGAGGAGGGTGGTCTTCCCGGTCCCCGGGGGGCCGACGAAGGCCACGGTGGCGTCCCCGGACTTGCGGATCCACTCGCGGCCCGCCCGGGAGGCGCGGCTCTTCTTCTTCTCGTGTTCCAGTTGGGACTTGAGATCCGCAATCTTGCGGTAGAGGACTCCGATGTGGCCCTCGGTGTGCTTGTTCTTGATGGTTCCCTTGAGTTCCGCCTCGGCGGCCCGGATGCGCTCCTCCAATGTGGCCATGGGTGGTTCCCCGCTCCCTTGGTTCGCCCGGGGAGAATAAAGGGCCCCCGTCGTCCGCGGGCTACTGCCGCTGGAGGAGGAGGCGGGACTCAACCCCCTCCAGTTCCCGCAGACGCGGGACGCGGGCCAGGAGCCCGCGGGGAAGGCGGCGGGGCGAGGCGGCCCCGAGGAGGGCCCCGGCGAGGGCCGCGGTGGTGTCGGTGTCCCCCCCGAGGTTCACCGCGTCCTGGAGGGGGCGGGGGGAGTGGGCGAAGATGGCGATGGCGGTGGGGATGGCCTCCCAGGCGGGGAGCCCCACTCCGATGGTCTCCGGGAGGCGGGGGATGGGGGTGTCGAGGGCCCTCTGGATTTGCCGGTGGACCGAGGGATGGCGGGTGCGGGTCCCATGGTGGGCGCCCCGGCGGGCCCCCTGGAGGGCGGCCTCCACGGCGGCCCCGGGTCCCTCTTCGATTCCTGTGGATATGCCGCAGGCGATGGCGCAGGCCGACGCGATGGCCGCGTCGGTGCCGTGGGTGAGGCGGGCGGCCCGGGCGGTCTCCTCCATCACTCGCCCCGGGTCAGTGTGGAGGATGCCGATGGGGAGGCATCGGGCCGCGGCCCCGTTGGTGGCGCCCCCGCGGGCCCTCCAGCGGGGGTTCCGGGAGAGTTGGCGGATGGCATGGGTGGTGGTGGGCCCCAGCCGGGGGATGCGATGCGCCTCCTCGACGAGGCGACAGGCCATGGCCGGGGGGTCCACCCCGCGGTCCCGGAGGAGCCCCCGGGCGGTGAGGAGGGCGAGGCGGGTGTCGTCGGTGAGCCGGGGGGGCCCCAGGAATCCGGTGACGCGGCCGTGGAGCCGGCGGATTTCCCCGCGGGCGAGCCCCTCGACGGGGGCCCCGAGGGCGTCCCCGAGGGCGAGGCCCGGGAGGACCCGACTTCGGAGGGGAGGAGGAACCCGTTCTGAACGCATCATGTCCTTTTCTTTCTTTTGAAAGAAAAGGGATTCAGGCCAGCTCCGCCTCCACCTGGCGGAGTCTCTCCTGGTTCTTTTCCTTGAGTTCCTCGTAGGAGCGTTTGCTGAGGGCGCCGCTCCTCCAGTAGTCTTCGAGGGCGGTGAGGAAGTCGAGGATTTCGGAGCGGGTGTGCTGGAGGGCCTGCCGGGAGTCCGTGGAGAGGGGGGAGGCGCCGGCCCGCATGGGG
>JACQPP010000005.1 GCA_016207465.1 Methanobacteriota archaeon | reverse complement strand
GCGCCGCCGACTCCGCCGCCGGCCGGAGCCTCCCGAAAGGAGGCCCCGGCGCAGCCGACTCCGCCGTCCGCCGGAGCCTCCCGAAAGGAGGCCCCGGGGGCGAAGAGCACCGGGAAAAAATAGGGGTTTCTCGCCATTGGTATTCTATTGTGTCGGATGACGCCCATCGGGGTAAATTTTTCGCTCCCGGTGGAGACTAAAAATTTAGTCCCGATGGGCTCCATAAATTCGCTACGACGAGACCCGGGATAGGGAAAAAAGCAGAGTCAGAAGCACTCCCGCAGTGTGCGGTAGGTCTCCCGGAGGTGCTGGACAATCATCTTGGTCTCCCCGAGGACCGGCATGTAGCTGGTGTCCCCGACCCAGCGGGGGACGATGTGCTGGTGGATGTGGGCCTCCCCGGCGCCGGCGGCGGGGCCGAGGTTGAACCCCACGTTGAACCCCTGGGGGTGGCCCCATTTCCGGAGGGCGCGGATGGAGCGGCGGGTGAGGGCCATGAGGTCGCGCATCTCCTCCGGGGTGAGGCGGTCGAAGTCGGTGACGTGGCGGTAGGGGCTCACCATGAGATGGCCGTTGTTGTAGGGGTAGGCGTTGAGGATGACAAAGCACTTGGACCCCCGGTGGACCACCAACTTCTCGGGGTCCCGGCGCCGGTCGCTCCCGATGCAGAGGAAGCAGGAGGGCCCCTGGGGGGTGCGCTTGGCCTGGATGTACTCCATGCGCCAGGGGGCCCAGAGGTTCCCCCGGGGGGCGGCCCCCGGGGGGAGCCGGGCGCGGCCCCGGCGGGTGCTTCTGGTGCGGGATGGGGAGGCTCGGGGGGGGCCGGTCTCCCCCTTGCCTCGACCTCCCCCCGGCCCCGGAGTTGAACTCTCGGGGAAACCGGGCCGCCTGCTGAGTTCGCGGCCCCGCGCCGGACGCGAGAGGGGGGAGGTCATGGGTGGGACATAGGAGCCGCCTTTCGACTTCGTCGAAAATCGGTGCCTCCCGGGGGGAGGCACACGACCCTTCGGGCGGTCAACGAGGATTGAGAGGACCTGAAAACGGCTATACTTTCCTATGACGATGGAATAGGGATGGGGAACCCGGGGGACCTTTCGACTTCGTTTCGACTGCGTCGAAACTCCCCCCGCTCCTGCGGGACCGGGGGGACGCCGAAAATCCCCCGGCTTCTGCGGAACCCGGGGGACCTTCAAACTTCCTCTCCGGCTCCCAGGGCCTCCGCGAACCTCCGGGTGAGAATACGGGCAGATTCATCCCGGTTGGCCGGGGAGAGGACGTGGAGTTCCATCTCCGCGCGGAGCCTCCGGGCGAGGGGGTGGCCCGCCCTCTGGTGCACCGAGGCCAGCAGGTGGAGGGGGGACCTGAGGGCCCCCTCGACGGCCGCGATGAAGCGGGGGGAGTGGAGTTCCATGGGGCCCACCTCGTCCACCACCAGGTCCACCCCGCCCCGGAGGGCCCCCTCGATGGCCCCGGCGCCGATGGTGTCGAGGTCGGCGAGGTTGACATGGTATTTTCCCACCATCGGCCCCGCGGCGGCCCCGGGGGGCTGCGCCGGCATTCCGCCGCCGGGGCCTGTGGGGGGGTGGATGCGGGCGAGGGTTCCCCGGGCCCCGGTGGAGAGGTCGCGGAGTTCGAATCCGACCCTGGCGCCTCCTTCGCGGAGGTCGGCGGTGGCGAGGCCTCCCACCCGGAACCCCCGGTCCCGGAGGGCCTCGGCGACCCGGAGGCAGAGGGTGGACTTGCCGCAGCCGGGGGGCCCGGTGACCGCGATGCGCAGGGGCCCCGGCTCCATGGGGAAAACATTTGGTCCCCGGGGGACTTCCCGGTTTCCATGGTCTCCCTCCCCTCCCCTGTGATGTGGCTCCCCCTCGTGCTGCTGGGGGGGCTGGTGGCCTTCTACGCCTACTTCCACCGGGACCCCGAGCGGAGCCCCGCCGGGGAGGGGATGGTCTCCCCTGCCGATGGGCATGTGGCCTCGGTGGAGGGGGACCGCCTGGTCATCTACATGGGGCTCTCCGATGTCCACGTGAACCGGGCCCCCCTCGCCGGGGTGGTGGTGGGGGTCCGGCACCAGCCGGGGGTCTTTCGCCCTGCGTTCCTCCGGGGGGAGGGGACATCCCGGAATGAGCGGAACACGATACGCCTGAGGGTGGAGCCGGGGCCGGGGGTGCGACCTTCACCCCCGGGGGTTCCGGCGGCACAGGAGGCCCCGATGGCGGGGATGGTGTCCGACATGGCAACCGGCGGGTCCCCCGTGAGAGGCCGGGGCCCAGCGGGGGCCGAGATTGAGGTGGTGCAGATTGCGGGCTTCCTGGCCCGTCGCATCGTCTGCCATGTCAAGGAGGGGGACCGGGTGGGGAGGAACCAGAGGCTCGGCATGATTCGGCTGGGCTCCCGGGTGGAGACCACCCTGGCCCCGGGATACGCCTGGTGCGTCCGGGCGGGCGAGCGGGTGCGGGCGGGGGAGACGGCGGTTGCAACGAGGAGTGGACGGTAACTCCCGTCTCTTTTCTCTGCGTTGCAGAAACCGGCGTGCCTGTGTGGGGTAGGCAGTGTCGCGAGGAGAATTCGAGGCCCTGGAAGTGGGGGTGCAGGGGTGTGGAGAACCGTGGGGTCGGGATGGGTCGAGGGGGTCGGGGGATGGCGGGGGGGAGGGGCGTGTGTTATCTCTTCCCGGGTTGAACGTGGGTGTATGTCGGAGCCGGGCGGCACGCCGGGGGTCATCCTGGAGGCGCGGGGGCTGACCAAGGTCTATGGTGGGCGGGCGGCGGTGGACCATCTCGACCTGGTGATTCCCCGGGGGGATGTGTTCGGGTTCCTGGGGCCGAATGGGGCGGGGAAGACGACGACCATCGGGATGGTGACGGGGCTGGTTTCCCCCTCGGAGGGGGAGGCGCGGGTTCTGGGGGTTGATGTGACGCGGGACCCGATGCAGGCGAAGCGCATCACGGGGTATCTGCCGGAGGCCGTCGGGTTCTACGGCCACCTCACGGGGGAGCGGAACCTGGACTACTTCGCCCGGTTCTACGGTCTCCCCGCGGGGGAGAGGGAGAGGCGCATCGGGGCCCTCCTGGAGTTCGTGGGATTGAAGGGGGTGGAGACCCGGGTGGAGGGATACTCCAAGGGGATGAAGCAGAGGCTGGGCATCGCCCAGGCCCTGCTCAACGACCCGGAGCTGCTCATCCTGGACGAGCCCACCAGCGGCCTGGACCCCGAGGGGACGGCGCAGGTGCGGGACATCCTGCGGGTGCTCAATCAGGACCTGGGGAAGACCATCTTCTTCTCGAGCCACATCCTCTCGGAGGTGCGGCAGGTGTGCAAGACCGTGGGGGTCCTCTTCCGGGGCAAGCTGCTGGTCCTGGGGAGCCCGGGGGAAATCCACCGGAAGATGCGGGGGGACCGGGGGCTCCAGATTTCGGTGGAGTCCAACCGGCCTCTCCCGGACCTCGAGATTCCCGGGCTGCGGAACATCCGGAGGGAGGGGAACCGGGCGGTGGTGGAGGTGGAGTGGGACGCCCGGGAGGAGATTGCGGCCCAGTTGTTCCGCAAGGGGTATCCCCTGCGGGAGCTGCGCCTGGTGGAGCCGAGCCTCGAGGAGATGTTCCTGGAATTGGTGCGGCGGGGGGAGGCGGTGGAGGAGCAAGGGCCCCCTCCCCCGGCACCGAAGGCCAGGGCGGGGACCTAAACGGTTTATCCGCAGATGGTTCGACTTCTTCCGACTTCGTCGAAGGCCCCCCGGTCCTTCGGATCGGGGGGTCGTCGAACCTCCCCCGGCTCCGCCTACACCTGAACGCCGCCCTCGTGGTTGGCCGCCGTCGCCCTGCGGGGCGACGGCAATACCGAGGACGGGGCGGCGTTGGCCAACCACGAGGACCCGGGGGATGGCGCAGATTTCGCAGATGCTTCCCTGTCGTTTTTAATCTGCGTTCATCTGCTCAATCTGCGGATTATTTTTTCGTGGCGAGGCAGGCCGCTTCCAGTTCCTGGGGGGTGAATGTGCTGTTGGCCCCCTGGGTCCCGTAGTCTTGGAGTTCGGTGGTGGCGAGGAGGAGGGTTCCCCCGGCCTGGCTTCGGGTTTGGATGCGGGCGATGGGGAGGAGGGGGAGGTCGAGGGTGGCCCAGACCTCGTGTTCTCCTCCGGGGAGGGTGGAGCGGAATTTTTCGACGCGGATGGTCTTGCCGGTGGGGGTGGTGTAGTTGTCCGGGCCGAGGGTGACCGTCGAGGGGTCGAGGGCGAGGTCGAGGCCCGGGGGGGCCGCGGGGGCCCCTGGCGGCGGTTGTGGTCCCGGGTTCTTCGAGGGGCTCTTCTCCGAGGGGGTGCAGGTGGTTTCGCCTCCGGAGAAGCGGGATATGGTGTATTGGGGTTCGTCGGTGACGGGGCGGCCGGGGGGGTGGAGCTGGAGGGTGGTGAGGGTGTAGCCGGGGCCCCCGAGGGTCATCTCGCGGCCCAGGTAGCGTGTGCCGCCGAGGGTGGTCTCGATGTCCTTGAACTCCATGGTCCCGGCCTGGGGCCCCTCGGGGGTCCCCTGGGTGGTGCTCTGGAGCCGCACGTAGCGGCCCGGTGTGATGTTGAGGTCGCCGGTGTAGCGCTTGAGGCTCTCCGGGGAAACGGGGACCCCGGCGGGGGTCGGGGTGGGTG
>JACQPP010000050.1 GCA_016207465.1 Methanobacteriota archaeon | reverse complement strand
TGCTGGGGGGCTCCAGCGGCAAGGGGGCCGGCCAGCAGGACCGCCGCCGCATGTTCTTCGCCGAGGTCGCCGGGGCCCTCGCCCAGCACGCCGGGGCCGACACCATCGTCGTCGCCGGCCCCGGATTCGCCAAGGAGGACTTCCACAAACTGCTCAAGGACAAGCACCCCGCCATCGCCAAAAAAACGGTGCTGGAGACCTGCGGCCACGCCGGCCCCGCCGGATTCCAGGAGCTCCTCCGCCGCGGCGTCGTCGCCCACATCGCCCAGACCGCCCGCCTCGCCCGCGAGGCCCAGCTCATCGAACAACTCCTGGCCGAAGTCGCCAAAGGGGGCAAGGGGGCCTACGGCATCGGGGAGGTCACCCGCGCCGCCCAGACCGGGGCCATCGAAACCCTCCTCGTGGCCGACTCCCAACTCGGCAAATTCGACGAGCAACTGGGAGCGATGGTGGAGAGGGCCCGCGGCCGGGTGGTGGTCTTCAGCGGCGAAGCCGAACCGGGGAAGCGGCTGGAGGCCCTGGGGGGGCTGGGGGCGATACTGAGGTTCAAAATATAGGAACCACTACCGGTAGGCGACCTTCCGGTGCCGGAACATCATGAACCGAACCTCGTCGTCCACGACCAGATACAGTCCCCTGTAGTCGCCCACTCGGACCGCACGGCCCCCCGTTCCGCCGGCCATGACCCGGATGTCACATCCCGGCCGGGGTCGGAAGGGGTCCTTCTCCAGTCCCGAAAAGACCCCGAGAAACCGGCGGCGCACATGGGCGGGAAGTTCGCGGAACTCCCTCTCGGCCCGGGGGTCGAGTATGACCCGGAAAGCGCCCATGGGGGTTCAGTCCTTCAGTTCTGCCTTGATGGCCCGCCAAGAGCGGCCCCCCCGCCAAGTCCTCGCCCGCTCTTGGAACTCCCGGATGACGCTTTCGGCGAACCGTTCCACCGGGACCGAGTCCATGAGGTCATTTAGGACATCGTCGTACGTCGCATCCCCCATCTTGTAGCTCTTCAGCCGCTGCCAGGTGTCGGGCTTCACGGGAACGGTCTTGTAGGCTTCGGCGCCCATGGTTATAATGATTATAACTGTGGCTTATAAGGGTTCCCCCGCGGGTCACGCCGGGGCCGTCGCCTTCGGGCCCCCCATCCTCCCGATTCTCCCCCGCACCCACAGGGGGAGCGTGGTGGACAGGGCGAGGAAGGCCAGTCCGGGGATGTAGGCCCCCACCATGAATGTGTTGAGGGGGAGCCCCTGGGTGGAGAGCCAGGCGAATCCGGTGTAGATGGCGAGGTTGGCCCCGGCGGCCAGGGGGAGGACCCGTCTCCAGGGGGTCTTCTCCCCGCGCAGGAGGTGGAATACCGCCAGGTAGAAGACAGCCTCTCCCATGAAGTCGAGGGCGGTGATGAGCTCGAAGGTGGGGTTGTAGGCGTTGAAGTCAATGGCCGAGGAGTAGAGGGGGGGCACCACCCAGTATTCCTGGCGGGAGAGGGGGTAGAGGAGGGGGACCCCGGCGATGTAGAAGAGGTCCGCGAAGACGTGGACCCCCATGCCAAGGGCGACCCCGCCCGCGAATGGGGCCCCGCGGTGCTTCCGGGCGCGGAGCGCGAGGGCGAGGAGGGCGATGGCTCCGATGACGAGGAGGCTGTGGGTCCAGGTGCGGTGGACGGATGCCGTCGCTTTTTCATCCTGGGTCAGCAGGAGGACCAGGGGGGCGGCGAGGAGGTCCATGTCGGGGAGGAGGCTGCCCCAGGCGACGCCGACCTTGGCCCCCGGGTGTTTCACCTTCCAGGCGAGCCCGAGCCCGATGAGCCCGTGGACTCCTGTTGGGGCCATCTATGACAGCGCCTTGGCGAGCACGCGGCGCTCCTCCTCGAACTCCTTGTCGTCCAGCACGGGCCGGGCCCCCCGGGTGGGGATGGGGTGGTCGAGGTCCACCCAGGACTTGCACCCGGCGTAGCGCGGGTTGGCCTCCACCTGGACCGGGTGGGGGAGGCGGTAGGCGCGGACCAGGAGGACGTAGAGGGGAATCTGGGGCTTGTAGCGGAAGCGCATCTCCACGTTCTCGGGGGTCCAGACGTGGTGGCCGGAGAGGGCCTGGAGGGGGGCGGGGTCCTGGACGAGGCGCACGTCGTCCACCACCGCGTAGTTCTTCACTTCGAGGGTTGCGGGGTCTCCGCCCTGGAAGTAGGAGGCGAGGGCCTCCCGGTGGCGGGGCTGGAGGTGCTCGGGCTTCTGGTGCTCCCGGGTGGGGTAGAGGAAGAACTCGGGGTGCTCCAGGCGGAAGGTCCCCTTCTCGTCCCGGATGCCCCCCTTGCGGAAGAGGAGAGTCTGGTCCCCCCGGTCGAGGGCGCCGCACACCGAGGCCCATTCCTTGAGGGCCCAGAGGTTCTGGGGCTCCATGGCCGTTCAAAAAGGGCTCGCGGGGGGACCCAATAAAGGTTTGCCCCGGGCTCTCAGCAGCAGTGTTTCCTGCAGCAGCAGTGGCGGCCGATGGCGAGGCCGAT
Organism: Methanobacteriota archaeon; assembly: GCA_016207465.1. Lineage (GTDB taxonomy): Archaea > Halobacteriota > Syntropharchaeia > JACQPP01 > JACQPP01 > JACQPP01. The sequence continues at coordinate 8,442 of JACQPP010000050.1, read as the reverse complement.
GAGGAAGGGGACGAGGACCATGGGTTTCACCTCCGGTGTCTTCTTATTGTGGTTCCAATATTGGATATCCAATATATAAGGGTATCGGCCCATCCGGTCGGTATTGGATGTCCAATAGGGGAACATTTAAGAGGGGCGGGGCCCCCGGTTTCCTTGATGTCGGTCTTCGACTCCCGGGGGCTGCTCTCCTTCCTGCTCCTGTGGCTCCTGCAGAAGCGGCCCATGTACGGGAACCAGCTGGCGGAGGAGTTGGAGCGGCGGCGGGGGGTGCGGCCGAACCCGGGGACCCTCTACCCCGCGCTGCGGATGCTGGAGCGGCGGGGGCTCATCACTTCCCGGGACGAGGACGGGAAGAAGGTGTGCTTCATTACGGCTCTGGGGAAGCGGCAGTTCTCATTCGCCTGTGACCGGTTCTGCTCCACCTTCGGGGACATCGTGGAGGAGCGGAAGTCCCCCGCCCGGAGGGTCTCCCCGAAAACGGTTAAGCGTTCCCGGGTGCAGCATTGAGGGATGCTCCCCCTCTATCCCCTACGGTTCCGCGAGGTCATCCGCAACTATCCCTTCGGGGGGCGCCGCATCCCCGCGCGGTTCCCGGCGAAGGACGGCCTCCCGGGGGAGGGGACGCTGGCGGAGACGTGGGAGGTGTCGGACCACGGCCCCGACCAGTCGGTGGTCCGGGGGGGCCCCCTGGAGGGCTGCACCCTGCGGCGTCTGGTGGAGGAGATGGGGGAGGGCCTCCTGGGGACGCGGGTGGCCCGCGAGTGTCCGGGGAAGTTCCCCCTCCTGCTCAAGTTCCTGGATGCCCAGCGCCTGCTCCCGCCGCAGGTCCATCCCACCGACGGGTATGCGGCGCTCCATGAGCCGGGGGAGATGGGGAAGACCGAGGCGTGGTATATCCTGGAGGCCCGGCGGGGGGCCCGGTTGTATTGCGGGAACGCCCGGGGGCTCACCCTGGAGCGGTTTCGGGATTTGGTGGCGCGGGGGCGCTCCACCGACACCATGGAGGCCGTGGAGGTGAAGGCGGGGGACACCCTCTATGCCCCGGCGGGGACCCTCCACGCCATCGGGCCCGGGATTCTGCTCTTCGAGGCACAGCAGAACAGCGACGTGACCTACAACTTCGACTGGCTGGAGTGGCCCCACACCCCCAGGCAGGCTCGGGAGCACCTGCGGAAGTGCTTCGATGTCACCGTGTTCGAGGACGTGCCGAGCCGGAGAATCGAGCCGGTGTCGGTGCAGGAGAATGGCAACACCCGCACCGTTCTGATGGCCTGCCGCCGTTTTGCGATGGAGCGGTGGGACCTGCGGGACCGGAAGCATGTGGAGGCCCACCCGGAGAGGTTCGTGGTGCTGACCTGCCTGGAGGGGCGGGGGAGTGTGGTCTACGGGTCTCCGAGGGGGGCCGGTGGACTGCTGTCGGAGGGGTTTGAGGCTGGACAGACCGTGCTGATTCCGGCGGCCCTGGGGGGATGGCAGGTGAGGCGCGACCGCGGGGTAGGGCGCCCCCGCGGGGATTCGGGCCGGGCCGGGCTGAGTGTGCTGGTGACCTACGTCCCCGACCTGCGGAGGGACATCGTGGAGCCGCTGGAGAAGGCTAGAGTGTCAGGGGAGAGGATTGCGGGGCTGGGGGGCCACGGGCGGGGGAACGATTTGCGGGGTCTGGTGTAAGCGAGCCGTTATCTGTGTGGCTCTGCGTAATCTGTGGATTGTTTTTTCATCCTCCTGTCCTCCCGAGGGACCCCTGGAACTGCTGGAGGTTGGGGAGCATGGCGGCCCCCAGGAGGGCCCCGGCGGCGAGGGGTATGAGGATGACGGCGGCGCTCCGGTCCATGGGGAGTTCGGTGGAGTGGTGGATGGCCTGGAGGAGGAGGTAGAAGTACCAGGTGACGAAGGGGATGAGGAGGAGTCCGGCGAGGGGGCCCGCCATTTTCTGGGGGAGGCCCAGGGCTCCGAGGGGGAGGAGGATCCCCTGGGAGACGGCGAGGGGGAGGCTGGCGGCCCCCACCAGTTCCAGCATCTTCATGTAGGTCCCGGCGCCGCCGAGGAGGACGCTCACGAAGCGGTAGAGGGCGGTGAGGAAGAGGGTGAACATGGAGATGCCGATGGCCCCGAGGAGGGCGAGGGCCAGGAGGGGGGGCTCGGGGAAGAAGCGGGCGAAGAGTTCCTTGGGGGCGTAGTTGAAGATGTTGATGTTGCCGAGGGCGCCGAGGGTGAGGGTGCAGGCGGCGGGGAGGCCGAGGGCCATCCCCCGGCGGGCGCGCTCGGCCATGAACCTCTCGGGGTGGAGGAGGAGGCTGCGGGGGCCGGGGGTGCGGGGGGGTCCCCCCTATTTGCGGCGGAGGGCCGTTTCCATCTCCCGGTAGGTCTCCTCGGAGACTTGGCCTCGGGTCTCGCGGAGGGAGGCGAGGGCCTCCTCCAGTGCGGGGTTTGTGGTTTTTCTCCGGGGCCTGGGGCCCCGGAGAAAAACCATGACTATTTCTAACATTTTTTTTACGAGTCCCGGAAGGGGATTTCGAGGGCCATGAGTTCCTCGGCGATGCAGCTGTTCTCGAAGACGGCCTTGGCCTCCCGGAGGAGGGGGGTGGGGTCCTCGGTGTAGCGGGTGGAGAGGTGGGTGAGGATGAGCTGTCGGACCCCGGCGCGCTTGGCGACCTCGGCGGCCTCGGAGGCGGTGCTGTGTTTGGCCTCGCGGGCCCATTCGGCCTCGTCGCTGGCGAGGGTCCCGTCGTGGATGAGCAGGTCTGCGCCCCTGCTTGCCTCGACGACGCTCTCGCAGGGGCGGGTGTCTCCGGTGTAGACCACTTTGCGGCCGGGGCGGGGGGGCCCGACGACCTCCTCGGGCTTGACCGTCGGGCCGCCGGGGAGGGTGACGGGCTGGCCCCGCTGGAGGCGGCCGAAGAGGGGTCCCTCGGGGACTCCGAGTTCGAGGGCGCGGGGCTTGTTGAAGCGGCCGGGCCGAGGGTTCTCTTCGAGGGCGACTCCGAGGCTGCGGGTGGAGTGCTCGGTCTTGAAGGCGCGGACCAGGTATCCGTCGCGGCGGAGGGCCTCCTCGGGCTGCATCTCGCGGCCGGTGACGGGGAAGGTCCCCCGGAATCCCCCGAGGGTGACGAGGGTCTCGACGAGTTTCTCGATTCCCCGGGGGCCGATGATTTCGAGGGGCTCGGTGCGCCCGTGGAAGGAGAGGGTCTGGACGAGGCCGGGGATGCCGAGGAAGTGGTCCCCGTGGAAGTGGGTGATGAAGAGGGTGGTGAGGGCCCTCATGCCGGTCTTGGCCCGCATCATCTGTTGCTGGGTTCCCTCGCCGCAGTCGAAGAGGAGGAGTTCTCCCTCGCGGCTGACGAGGACGGCGCTGGGGTTGCGGTTGGGGCTGGGGGTGGCCCCGCTGGTGCCGAGGAAGGTCACCTTGAGGACGCCGTGGGTGATGGCGGGGGCCTCGGGCATGCTGGGTGTGGTAGGGGGGCCTCGGATATGAAACTAGCGAAACCTGTTTCTCATGGGAGGCCAATGGTCCCCCATGCCCCCTGCGGCCCGGCCCGTGGACCCGCGCTCCCTCCTTGCGGCCTTCATGCAGGCGGAGGACCGGAAGGACATCGGGGGTCTGGTGGCGCTTTTCGCCCCCGAGGGGGTGGTGGTGGACCCATGGGGAACGGAGCATCGGGGCCCGGAGGCCATCCGGGCGGTGCTGGGCCAGGTGATTCCCCCGCTGAGGATTGCGCGGGTGAAGTCCATGGTGAAGCCCGACGGGTGGTGGCTCATCAACCGGGTGGTGGGCGGGCCCTTTGCGGAGGGGAGCCGGTTGAGGGATGTCGTGCAGGTCAAGGATGGGAAGATTGTCTCTCTGAAGGTCGAGTTCATCGAGTAGGGGGTTGTGGAAACGAAACCGGACCTCTTTTTAATTTTGAAGGAATCGCCTGCGTCTTGATTATCCCCAGCCGCTGATTTTCTCGGGGGCGATTTTGATGAGGACCCGCTTTTCCCCCGGTTGGCGGAAGGGGTATTTGTCCTTGTTGAGGTATTTCTTGGCCATCTTGTCTATGTGGGCGTCGGCCCCGGTGTGGGTGACCTCGACGACTTTGCCGCGGATTTGGGCGAAGGAGTATGGGTTGTCTTTGGGGCTGATGGCGATGGAGACGCGGGGGTTTTTGCGGATGTTGCGGGGCTTGGCGCGGCCCTCGGCGGTGTTGACGAGGATGTGGGTGCCGTCGTAGTCCACCCAGACGGGGGAGACCTGGGGGGAGCCGTCGGGCTGGAGGGTGGCCAGGAAGCCGAAGTTGGGGTCCTGGAAGAGTTTGGCCTTGTCAGGGGGGAGTTGGGTGGGCATGGGCAATGTGTTTGGAACTGCGGCTTAAAAAACCATCTGGGGGGTTCTCATTCTTTCCTCATGGCGGTGGCCCATCGGGTGAGGCTGCGGTGGACGGGCACCCGGTGCTCCTCCTCTATGGGGAGGCCGGGGATTCGGGGGTAGTCTTTCTGGGGGAAGAGGAATACGGCGCGGCGTCCGGGTTTGAGGACACGGTGGGTCTCTTGGAGGGCCCCTTGGTAGAGGGTCTCTTTGAGGGCTCCGGCGAGGGTGGCGCTTCTCCCGTAGGGGGGGTCGGCGACCACGGCGTCCACGGTGTTGTCGCGGAGGGGGAGGCGGGTGGCGTTGGCCCAGAGGGCCTCCGGCTCCACCTGGTGGTGGCGGAGGTTGCGGCTTGTTCCCAGGAGCATCTTGAGCTGGAGGTCGGCGGCCAGGGGGCGGGCTCCCATGAGGGCGGCTTCGAGGGGGATGGAGCCGGTGCCGGTGAAGGGGTCGAGGAGGAGGCCCCCGGGGGGTGTCTCGGCGAGGTTGACGAGGGCGCGGGCGAGGGGGGGCAGGAGGACTCCGGGGGTGAAGAAGGGGCGGTTCTTGGGGCGGCGGGCTTCGAGGCCGGTGCGGTCGGTGGCGGCGAGTTCGCGGGTGAGGAGCCAGCCCTTGCCTGTGGCGCGGATGTGGAGGGTGGTGTGGGGGTGGTGGAGGTCCACGGGGTGTCCGCGGCGGCGGATGAGTTCTCCGGCCTCGCGGACCAGGTGGGGGGAGCCCCCGCGGATGCGGAAGGTGGTCCCCGGGGGGAGAGTAATGTGAGGCCCGACCGCGGTGGAGGACGTCTTCAGCGGGAGGGTTCGGGTCGGGCCGAATTGGGCGCGGGCGAGGGCGTCGAGGAGTCCTGTGGGGTCCCCGTTGCCCTGGAGGAGGGTCTCCTCGATGGAGTGGCAGAGGCCGAGGCGGGAGGAGAGCAGGGGAATCGGCGGGCGCTCCGCGTCCACTTGGAGGAGTGGGCCCTCCCGGGAGGTCTCGTGGTGTTCGGTGTGGAGGGCGCGGAGGAGGGCGAGGGCCTCGCTGTGGGGGAGGGTGGGGTGTTCCCCGGAGAGGTGGAAGAGCAGCCTCACGGTTCTTATTCGGCTTTCTGGAATCGGTCCTTGAGTTTGGCCATCACCTTGGGGAGGGTGGTGTATTCCATGTCCTCGGCGGGGAGCCGGTGGGGCTCGAAGGGGCCGTGGCGGCGCATGTAGTCGGTGATTTCGGCGGCCCGCTGGCGGGTGGGGTTGAAGGCGGGGTCGTCGAAGAGGTCCACGGGGCCGGTGAGGGCGCCGTTGGTGAGGACGAAGCCGGCGGCGATGACCCGGGGGGGTCCATCAAAGCGGGTGCATCGGGCGTCCTTGAAGCCGACGGGCATGAGGGGGCCGTTGTGGGAGCCCCGCATCCAGCCGCTGACGAGGTGGCCGTGGGCGAAGGGCTCGATGACCTCGCCGAGGGCGGGGAGCCCCGACTGGCTGCGGACGAGGGCGACGGGGTCGTCTTTGCCCACGTATTCGCCGGCGATGAGGCTGAGTTTCTCGGTGGAGACGGCGGCCACGGGCTCGTCAAGGGGGAGCTTGGGGTGGCCCTTGCCGGGCCAGACGCGCTTGATGACGTAGCGGCTCTTGGTGCCGATGAGGGCGAGGAGGTCGTAGAGTTCGGCGGGGGTGTGGAGGAGGACCTTGCGGCTCTCGATGATGTCCCAGACCTCGAAGTCGAATCCCCCGTGGAGGGTGGGGTCGATGATGAGGCCGGCGGTGTTGAAGGGGTCGGCGAACATCTTGTAGACGGGGAGGTTGAAGGCCCCGGGCTCGGTCTTGTCCATCATGAAGGCGACGAGGGGCTCCCCCTTGCGCTCGGTGAACTCCAGCTCGGCCACGCCGGGCCCCATGCCGCGGATGTTGCCCGAGAAGGCGTCCACCAGGAGGTCCTGGCCAGCGCCGTAGAGCTTGAGTTTCTTGGCGACCTCGGTGCAGGTCTCGAAGGTGTTCCAGGCGAGCTGGTGGATGGTGCGGTTGTCGGTCCCCTTGCGGTGGGTCATGATGAGTTCGAGGTCGTCGCCGCAGTTGAGGACGCAGGCGTCGAGGAGGGTCTTCTGCTGCTTGGCCTTGGCCATCTCGCGCTTCGCCGTCTCCAGGAGGTCCGGGTGGACCACCGTGTGGCCCGGGTAGGAGCCCACGTCCGCCTTGATGAGGCTCACCGTAATCTTCGAGGATTCACCGTTTCTTCGGGTCGCCATAGGACACCTCGCAGATGCCCTCGCGGGCGGGGTAGTTAAATCTATCTTTCTTCCCTGGTTGCAAAGCGGAGGGGATGTTCGACAGGCGAAGGAGGCGACCGGGGGGGGCCGTCCACAGGTCACGAGCCCCCGGGGGAAGGCCCCGAAAGGGCCTCAACCCCAAGTAAAAACGCTGGCCATTGTTTCGCCACTCTTAGGAGGGGTGGGGGGTGTGCCTGTGAACGGGGGGAGGGGACAACGCGGGTCGGTCCCCTCCCCCCGGAGACAGGAAGGTTGAAGTAGGGCCGCCGTGTTGTGAATGGATTGTCATGGGGAATGTGAAGCCCGCGTATATCAAGAATGTGGGCCGCCAGTTGCTGGCGGCCTACCCGGGGGAGTTCACCCTGGATATGGAGGCGAACAAGAGGAAGGTGTCCGAGAAGACCTCCATCCGGAGCAAGAACATCCGGAACCGGGTGGCCGGTTACGTGACCAATCTGAAGCATCTGGAAGTCCGGAGGGCCTCGGCGCCCCCGGAGACCCCAGTATAGGGGGAGCCGGTCATGGCGCGTGCATCTGTGTCGCGTCGCCGGGGGCGGCGGAGCAGGGTTCCGGGGTTTCTGCGGGGGGCCATCCCCGCCCTGGTGACGCCCTTCACCCGGGAGGGGGGGGTGGATGAGGAGGGGCTCCGGAGGAACATCGAGTTCGCGGTGCGTGGCGGCTCCTCGGCGGTGTGTCCCTGCGGAACGACGGGGGAGTCGGCCACATTGAGCCACGGGGAGCACCGGCGGGTGGTGGAGTTGTCGGTGGAGTGTTCGCGGGTGCCGGTGGTGGCGGGGACGGGGTCGAATTCGACGGAGGAGGCGGTGGAGTTGACCTGTCATGCGGCGGACGCGGGGGCCCGGGCGGCTCTGCTCATCACCCCCTATTACAACAAGCCGAACCGGGAGGGGCTGCTGCGCCATTTCCGGGAGGTCCATCGGGCCGCGGACATCCCCCTGCTGCTCTACAACATCCCCGGGCGGACGGGGCAGAACGTGGAGCCGGCCCTCATCTCCCAGTTGGCCCGGGAGGGGGTCATTGCGGGGGTGAAGGAGGCGAGCGGGAATCTGGTGCAGGTGTCGGATGTCATCGAGGGGTCGGGGCCGGATTTTGCGGTGCTCTCGGGGGACGATGTGCTCACGGTCCCCATTCTGTCCCTGGGGGGCTGCGGGGTCATCAGTGTGGCCTCCAACATCGTGCCCCGCCTGGTGAGCGGGATGGTGGCGGCGGCCCTGCGGGGGGACTATGGGGAGGCCCGGCGTCTCCACTACCGCCTCTCCCCCCTCCTGGATGTGCTGTTTCTGGAGACGAATCCCATCCCGGTGAAGCGGGCCATGGACCTGGTGGGGCTCGCCGCGGGGTCCCCGCGCCTCCCCCTGGCCCCCTTGGGGAGGGAGAATGAGCGGAGGCTGCGCGCGGCCCTCCGCGGGATGAGGCTCCTATGAGTGCATCACGGGGTCCGATTCGGGTGGCGGTGGCGGGGGCCCGGGGGCGGATGGGGAGCCTGGTGGTGCAGGGGGTGGTGCAGTCACGGGACCTCCAGTTGGTGGCGGCCTTCGATGTGGTGAACATCGGGGGTCCGGCTGGGGGGGTGGCGATTGCGCCCCCGGCGGCCCTGGAGATGGCCCTGCGGAGGACGGGGGCCCAGGTGCTCATTGATTTCACCCGCGCGGAGGCCGCGGTCTCCAATGTGCGGGGGGCGGTGCGTGCGGGGGTCTCGCCGGTGGTGGGGACCACCGGGTTCTCGGAGGCCCAGCGGGGGCGGATTGGGCGGCTGGTGGGGCGGCGGGTGGCGGCGGTGGTCTCCCCCAATTTCTCGGTGGGGGTCAATCTCTTGTGGCGGCTGGAGGAGATGGTCCTGGGG
>JACQPP010000047.1 GCA_016207465.1 Methanobacteriota archaeon | reverse complement strand
TCAACACCACCGGGTACATCATCAACGATAATCCCCTCTATACCGTGGACAGCCTCTACGTCCATATCCGCCCCATGACGGGGGCGTTTTCCGCGTGCACCGGGGTGACCGGAGGGGGCCTCGCCGTCAACTGGACCCGCTCCACCAGCTCCAGCGAATGGGGCCACATCTACTACCTCCCCACCCTGCGGGGCTCCCTCAACGACTCCCGGGGCTTCTACACCTTCCGGGAGAACCTGCGCCCCATCTTCAACCTCTTCGGCACCTGCCGCATCGAGGTCTCCTACTCCGACGGCATCTCCACCTCAAACTCCACCATTTACTGCTGACCATGAAAACCAGTCTCGCTTCGCTCGCCGTGAAAAATCCGCGCAAGCGGAGCGAGCGCGGATTTTTCATAAAAGACAGGCGGGGAGCCTCCATCACCACCGGCTACATGTTCTCCCTGGCGGTCTCCACTCTCCTCCTGGGGTTCCTCATCAACTCCTACACCGGGTTCCTGGGCTCCGCCGAGCAGAACGTGGAACTCCAGAGTTACCGGGTCATCTCCAACAACCTGGCGCTGAAAATCACCAACTTCGACCGCATGCTCCAGAGCGGGTTCAACCTCAGCGCGGTCCCCGACATCCTGGACACCCAGGTGGTTCTCCCCCGGCGGGTGGCCGGAAGCAACTACCTGGTCTTCTTCACCCAGACGGAGGTCGCCGTGAACCACTCCCTGGGGCGGACCAACACCGAGGCCCGGGCCCCCCTCGACGTGCTCAACAACATCACCCCCCGGAACTTCTCCAGCGAGCAGGAGCGGTTCACCCTCTACTACAACAACACCACCGGGAGGATTGACTTCCGATGAGATTTTTGCCCCGCAAAAATTTCATAAAAGACGAGGAGGGGGTCTCGGAGACCGTGGGGTTCATCATCGTCCTCGCCATCATCATGCTGGCCATCTCCATCGTCTACGGGGCCGCCATACCGATGGTGATTTCCGCCGAGGAGACCCAGTACCTCAAGAACGTGGAGAATGCCATGGTGACCCTCGCCTACAACGCGAACCGCATCGCCCTGGGGAGCGCCCCCTCCCAGAGCGTGGAGGTCAAGACCCGGGGGGCGGCCAGCCTCTCCTTCACCGGCCGCTCCACCTTCAACGTCTCCTGGTACAACGACTCCCGGGGCCGTAACTACCTGAACACCACCCTTCTCACCATCGAGCACCAGCTGGACAACAAGAAACTGGCCTACGAGGGCGGAGGCGTATGGGGGGACTGGGCCGGCAAGTCGGTGGTCATCTCCCGACCCCGCCCCCGGTTCAGTTTCGGGAACGTGACCACCCTCCCCGTGGTGGCCAAGAGCGGTGCCAACTCCTCGGTGGGGGGAACCCAGGTGGCCCACGTGGACCTGGAGAACACCTGCCGGAGCAGCGGCCAGTGCGTCACCACCATGAGCGAGGCCGTCAACGCCACCGACATCACCCTGGGCATCACCAGCACCTACTGCAATGGGTGGAAGAAGTATTTCACCGACGAACTGGGCTTCAACAACCTCTCGGGGACCCCCACCCACTTCGAGGACTGGGACTGCTCCGACAACCAGATGGTGGCCAACGTCTCCAAGTTCCTCGGCTGGCCCCGGAACGTCACCCTCTACATCCTCTATCCGGCCGTGGAGGGAAAGGTCCAATGATTCCGCGCCGATTTCCCCCGGCGACAGAGGGGGTGGAGGACGTGATGAGCGTCCTCCTCATCTTCGTCATCTTCGCCATCGGGGCGGGCATCATCCTGGGGGCGGGCTACCCCATGCTCAGGACGGCCCAGGACAACGCCCACATGCAGCAGGTGGAGCAGGCCTTCACCAGCCTGGACAGCAAGTTGAGCAAGGCGGCCCTGGGGGAGGCCCCCAGCCAGTCCCTCCGCCTCTCCATGAGCGGCGGGGGCCTCGCCCTGAAGAACGAGTCCTGGGTCAACATCAGCCTCCGCAACTCCACCGCAGTCAGCGACTGCATCAACGTGAGCCTCCGGACCCTGGAATACCGAGTGGGCGACCGGACCGTGGCCTACGAGGGGGGCGGCGTCTGGGCCAAGTATCCCTCGGGGGGCTCGGTCATGCTCTCCCCCCCGGAATTCCACTACAACGGGGTCACCCTCACCTTTCCCCTCGTCAACTTCACAGGCAACGTCTCGGCGGGGGGCCAGGGGGCGGTGACGCTCTCCGTGAACTCCTCCAACACCCCCACCCTGCTCTACCCGGGGGCCTCGGTCTATTCACCCTGCGGGGCCACCAGCCGGGCCCGCCCCAACCCCCTCGGCGGGAGCAATGTGTCCATCACCATCCGGAGCGACTACTACGTGGCCTGGGCCGCCTTCTTCAACCGCTCCAGCCTGGTGAACGTCTCGGTGGCCCAGGCCCGGAAGGAGGTCCAGGTGAACCTCACCCTCCAGCCCTCCGACAAGGACGACGCCCCCTACGTGCCCCCTATCTCCATCCCCTGCATCAACCAGTCCTCCTGCACTCCCCTGCCCAACTTCTCCATTAACCTGGCCGGCCGCCTCTCCCAGGGCTGCGCCGGAAACCTGGACATAGACCTCCGCTCCCCCGCCACCGACTCGGGGGTCGGGGGGAGCGACGGCCTGCACATTCTGATATCGCGGGTCTCGGGGAACGGGAACAATCCGGTCACAGTGGCGGTAGACTGGAAGAACGGCTCCAACGAGGAGTACTGGGGCCCCCAGACGGTGGCCAGCTTCACATGCCCCGCCGCCGGCGGGGTGGCCAAGGTGGACCTCCTCACCACCACCCAGGACGGGACCAGCACTCCCTACGACACCTCCAACTCCGACAAGACCGACACCTGGGGGGACACCTGCGACCTCGACCCCGGCGACACCTCCGCCTGGATCCGGGCCGAGCCCTATCCCCCCGCCGGCAGCTCCTGCTACGACGGCAAGAATCCTCTCGCCGCCGGATGCACTGATACCAATCCCTACGACTCCAGCCAGTCCACCCCCCCCATCGGCTACGTCCTCCAGCACTACATCCGCTGGCACTACACCACCCTGGGGGCGCTGAACTTCCAGTGCACCAGCGCCTCCGACGACTGCCCGGGGGACCCCAACAGCCTCTCCGACGAGTCCAGCTACTCCATCCACTACGACTGCTCTAACGCCCTCACCTACCTCCACGTCTCCGAGAACCGGCTGAACATCAGCGTCGGCTGACCCCTGGTTTCCATTGGAGGTCCCCGGGGGACCCGCAGATAGATTTAAAAACCGGTGGCCTCCATGGAAACCCGGTGACCCCCATGTCCCGTCTCTCCTTCGGCTGGATGTCCATCTGCCGCGAGCCGGAGAGCGTGGACCTCCTCCGCAGCGTGGTGGAGGCCATCCGCCGCGGCGAACTCGACCTGGACCTCAAGTGGGTGTTCATCAACCGCCGCCCCGGCAAGAGCCCCGTCACGGACAGGATGTTCGCCTACGCCCGGGAACAGGGGATTCCCACACTCTGGTTCCCCGCCCGGGAATTCCAGTGGGACCTCTTCGAGAAGGACCGCCGCGAGTGGACCCTCCGCTGCGACCGCGAATACATGAAAATCCTCGACCCCCGCCCCGTGGACTTCGCCCTCCTGGGGCGCATGATGCACATCTTCGAGGAGGAGATGTGCGGGCGCTACACCATGGTCAACCTCCACCACGCGGTCCCCTGGGGCCACAAGCGGAGCCTCGAGGAGGTCATCTGGGAGCACATCCGCAACCGGGACCCGGAGGCCGGGACCATGCTCCACCTCACCACCACCGACCTCGACCGCGGCCCCCCGCTGGCCTACTTCCGCTTCCCCATCGGCCCCCGGGCCCCCGGCTACGCCCCCCTCTGGAGGGAGTTCTCCCGCCACACCTACGAGGAACTGCGCTCCAACCACGTGGCCCAGCCCTTCTTCCGCCAGTTCGAGCAGGACATCTACCGCCGCGAGCAGCCCTTCGTCCAGCGGGTCCTCGGCATGCTCGCCACCGGCGACATCCGGCTCCGCAACCACCAACTCCACTTCCGCCACGGGGCGCCGAAATACGGCCTGGACCTCACCGACTATGTGGAATCCCAGATTCAGCCCCTCGCCCTCCAGTAGTCCCCGCCGTCAATCCCACGTGTAGGTGACGCCGCCGTCCACCACCACACTCTGCCCATTCACGAAATCGCCCTCCCTCGACAGCAGATAGAGGGCGACCTCCGCGATGTCCCCGGGCCGGCCCCACCTCCCCAGGGGGGTGCGCTCCACGATGCGCCTCCTCCTCTCTGGGGTGGCCTCCTGGTGCCAGTCGGTGTCCACGAACCCGGGGACGATGCAGTTCACCCGCACACGGGGGCCCAGCTGATGGGCGAGGTAGCGGGTCATGGAGAGCAGCCCCGCCTTGGCCACCCCATAGTGGAAAGAGAGGGAGACGGGGGCGAGGCCCGCGATGGAGGAGACAAAGAGCACATCGGCGCGGGGGGCCCGCCGCAGGTGGGGGAGGGCCGCCCGGGTGCACAGGTAGGGGCCCTTGAGGTTCACGCCGAGGACCCGGTCCCACGCGGCCTCCGGGGTCCCCTCGATGGAGCCGCTTCGCAATATCATCCCCGCGTTGTTCACCAGGATGTCCAGGCCCCCCAGGGCCCGCGC
>JACQPP010000046.1 GCA_016207465.1 Methanobacteriota archaeon | reverse complement strand
GGTGGGGGTGGAGGGGGTGGCCTCGGCCCTGCGGCGGGTGGAGGCAGGGGGGAAGGGGAGGCAGATGGCCGCGTTCCTGGTGGCGCGGGAGATTGCCCGGGGGACCCTGGGGGGCCGGGGGTCGCCCCTGGAGAGGGTGGAGGCCGCGGTGAGGACGGGGCTCGCGATTCTCACGGAGGGGGTGGTGGCGGCCCCCATTGACGGCATCGCGGGGGTGAAGGAGGGGCGGAATGGGGATGGCACGCGGTATGTGCGGGTCCTCTACGCGGGGCCCATTCGGAGCGCGGGGGGCACCGAGCAGGCCCTCTCCCTGCTCATCGCCGACGACGCCCGGCTGGCGGCGGGCTACGGGGCCTATGTTCCGACGGAGGCCGAGGTGGAGAGGTATGTGGAGGAGGTGTTCCTCTACAAGCAGGTGATGAGCCTCCAGTATACCCCCTCGGAGGAGGAGGTGCGGGCCATCGCCCGCCACTGCCCGGTGTGCATTGACGGGGAGCCCACGGAGGACGTGGAGGTGGAGCGGAACCGGGGGCTGGAGCGGGTGGACTCGAACCGGGTCCGCGGGGGGATGGCGCTGGTGCTGGCCGACGGCCTCGCCTCGAAGGCCCCCAAGCTGAGGGGCTTCCTCTCGAACCCCGAGTTTGCGCGGGACGTGGGGCTGGAGGGCTGGGGGTGGCTCGGCGCCCTGGGGGGGCAGAAGAAGACAGAGGACCTGGACTCCAAGGTGAAGCCCAGCGACAAGTATCTGCGGGACCTGGTGGCGGGGCGCCCGGTGCTCAGCCACCCCTCGCGGATGGGGGGCTTCCGGCTCCGCTACGGCCGCGCGCGCAACACCGGGCTGGCCGCGGTGGGCATCCACCCGGCCACCATGGTCCTCCTCGACGACTTCGTGGCCCCGGGGACCCAGCTGAAGATTGAGAGGCCTGGGAAGGGGGCCTGCGCGGCCCCGGTGGACTCCATCGAGGGCCCCTATGTCCGCACCGTGGACGGCATCTTCCTGCAGGTGCGGGACCCGGAGGCGGCGCGGGAACTGCGGCCGCGGGTGGAGCACATCATCGACGTGGGAGAAATCCTCGTCTCCTACGGGGACTTCCTGGAGAACAACCACCCCCTCATGCCCGGGGCCTACGGGGAGGAGCGCTGGACCCAGGAGGTGGAGAGAGAGGGCCGCACGGTCCCCCGCCTCTCCGATGGGGCCGGGGCGGTGGCCTTCGCCCGGGAGACCCGGACCCCCCTGCATCCCCGCTGGACCTACCTATGGCACGACCTCACCCTCGAACAGTTCCGGGAACTGGCCCGGCGGGTCTCCGGGGAGGGAAATCTGGAGGGGGGCATATTGAGGCTCCCTGGGGACCTCGCGGGACCTCTGGAGGCCCTGCTGGTGGAGCACCGCCGGGAGGGCAACCGGCTGGTGGTGGAGGACCCCATGGCCCTGGTGGCCTGCCTGGGGCTCGACGGGCGCCTGTCGCCTCGAGGGGAGGCCGGGGAGGCGCACGATGGGTGGGAGGCGGCCCAGTCCGCCGGTGGCCTGGTGCTGCGAAAGCGGGCCCCCACGCGCATCGGCCTGCGGGTGGGGCGGCCGGAGAAGTCGCGGCCCCGCAAGATGAAGCCCCCGGTCCACGGCCTCTTCCCCCTGGGGGAGGCGGGGGGCCGGGGGAGGCTCCTCCACCAGGCGGCCCAGAAGGGGAAGGTGGAGGTGGAGATGGGGTGGAGGGTGTGCCCCGAGTGCCGCCGGGAGGGAGCCGAGGCCCAGTGTGCCTGCGGGGCCCGGCGCAAGAGGCTCCACCGCTGTCCCCGCTGCCAGTCCACCTTCCTTCCCGAGACGTGCCCCCGGTGCCGCATCCCCGCCCAGACGAGCCACAAGCGGCTCCTCCCCCTGGGGGAGATGTACGCCCGGGCTCTCCAGCGCCTGGGAGAGACCCCGCCCACGCCGGGAAACGGCCACGGGAGGCCAAGGGAGAGGCTCCCCCGCGAGTCCACCCTCGAAGAGGAGGAGGGAGACGGGGATGGCTCCGCCGAGGGGCCAGCCGGGGGGCTCCACTACCTGGAGAAGGTGAAGGGGGTCCAGGGCCTCATCTCCCGGGAGCGGGTCCCGGAGCCCCTGGAGAAGGGCATCCTGCGGGCCCGCCACGACGTGAGCATATTCAAGGACGGCACCATCCGGTTCGACATGACGAACCTCCCCCTCACCCACTTCCGGCCCCGGGAGGCCGGGGTCCCCCCGGAGACCCTGCGGGGGCTCGGCTACACCCACGACACGGAGGGGCGCCCCCTGGAGGAACCCGACCAGCTGCTGGAACTGCGTCCCCAGGACATCCTCCTCTCCGCCTCCGCCGGGGATTACCTGGTCCGGGTGGCCGGGTTCATCGACGACCTCCTGGAGAGACACTACGGGCTCCCCCCATTCTACCGGGTGCGAGAGCGCGGGGACCTGGTGGGCCACCTCGCCATCGGCCTCGCCCCCCACACCAGCGCGGGGGTCCTGGTGCGCATCGTGGGCTATACGCCTCTGGCCGCGAGCCTCGCCCACCCCTTCTTCCACTCGGCCAAGCGCCGCAACGCCGACGGGGACGAGGACTCGGTCATCCTGCTCCTGGACGGCCTCCTTAACTTCTCCCGCTCCTACCTCCCCGCCAGCCGCGGGGGTTCCATGGACGCCCCCCTCGTCCTCACCCTCCACATTGACCCCGAGGAGATTGACGACGAGGCCCACAACCTCGACGTGGGCCCCCGCTACCCCCTGGAGTTCTATGAGGCCGCGGAGCGCATGGCCGCCCCCCAGGAGGTGGCCCTCCGGATGGACCTGGTGAAGCACCGCCTCGGGACCCCCGGCCAATACCTGGGATTCCACACCACCCACCCCATCGCCCGCCTCGACCAGGGGCCCCACCACAGCGCCTACACCCAGCTGGCCTCCATGGACGACAAGCTCACCGCCGAGCTGGCCCTCGCCCGCCGCCTCCGCGCCGTGGACCCCCGGGACGTGGCCGAGCGCGTCCTCAACAACCACCTCCTCCGCGACCTCATGGGCAACCTCCGCCAGTTCTCCCAGCAGAGCTTCCGCTGCTCCCTCTGCAACGCGAAATACCGCCGGCCCCCCCTCCGCGGCCTCTGCCACCGCTGCGGAGTCCCCGTCCACCTCACCGTCCACGCCGCCTCCGTCCGCAAATACCTCCAGATGTCCCAGCGCATCGCCCGCGAATACCAAGTCAGCGACTACATCGGCCAGCGCCTCCACCTCATCGAGAGGGAAATCGACAGCCTCTTCACCCCCGCCGCATCCCGCAGGGAGGCGGCGGGATCCACCGAAGGTGACCCGGCCGCCGCAGGAATCGAAAACGGGAAACGGAACGGGGGCAACGGGACCTCCACCGGCTCTGGGGGACAGATGGGACTCGGTGATTTTCTATAGCGTTTTTCCGCGCTTCGCGCGGAAAAACGCTTAAAACGGCCTCAGTCCCTTCACGAACCCGCGGAACAAGAGCAGGGCGGGGATGATTTCCAGCCGGCCCACCCACATGTTCATCATCAGGGTGAGCTTCGCGAGGGGGTGGAGGTCGGGGCTGGTGATTCCGATGGTGAGGCCCGCATTCCCCTGGGCGCTGGCCACCTCGAAGATGGCCTCGGCGAGGCCGAAGCGGGTGGTGTCCACCAGGTGGAGGAGGGTGATGACCCCCGCGAGGAGGAAAACCAGCCAGAGGATGGTGATGAGGTTGGCCTCCGCCACCAGGCGGTTGGCATCCTCCTCGGGGATGTTCCGGTCCCCCAGCTTGAAGGTGGCGATGGCGCTGGGGGGCAGGCTTGCCTTCCGGAACCACCATCGGGTACCCCGGTAGGCGGCCACGGCCCGCACCAGCTTGATGCCCCCGGCGGTGGAGCCCGCCGCGCCCCCCACAATCATGGCGAAGGAGAGGATGATTTTGGAGGTGGTGGGCCACGCCAGGATATCCACCGTCTGGTGGCCGGTGGTGGAGAGGGCCGAGACAAACTGGAATGCGCTGTGGCGCAGGCTGGTGAGGAAGGAGCCGTAGTAGAGGTAGTTCTCCAGGGTGAGGGCCAGGGCACCCAGGGTGACCAGGAGGACCAGGGCCTGGAACTGGACATCCTGGAGGAGGGCACGGAACCGCCCCCGGAGGGCCCGGTAGAGGACCAGGAAGGGGAGGGCCCCCAGCAGCATGAAGGGAACAAGGGCCGCCTCGATGCGGAGACTGTTGTAGGTGGCGATGGACTGGGGCTGGGTGGAGAAGCCCGCCGTGGACAGGGTGGTCATGGCGTGGTTCACCGAGTCCCACAGGTCCATGCCCACCACCGCCAGGAGGAGGACCGCCAGCAGGGTGAAGAGGACGTATATCCAGGATGTGGTCCGCACCGTGGATACCACGGTGGGCTGGATTTTCTCTTCCCGCCCCTCGGACTTGTAGAGGGCGTAGGTGGAGGTCCCCGGGCGTCCCCCCAGGATAATCATGGTGAGGATGACGACCCCCACCCCCCCCACCCATTGGATGAGGCTCCGCCAGAAGACCAGCACATGGGGGATGGCGCGGGGGTCGGGGATGAGGGTGAGCCCCGTGGTGGTCCACCCGGACATGGTCTCGAAGAGGGAGTCCAGGGGCCCCAGGACCCCGTAGAGATAGAGGGGGAGTGCGCTGAAGATGGGGAGCAGGAGGTAGGCGAGGGCGGCCACCACCAGGGCGTGGCGGAGCTCGGTGTCCGGGGCCCGGCGGAGGACCAACTGGAGGCTGACACCCGCCGCCGAGAGGAGCCCCGCGGGGTAGAGGAATGCCCACATGTAGGTGGGGGTCAACTCCCCGTAGTGGAGGGCCACCGGAAGGGTCCCCACCATCACCACCGCCAGGATGACGAGGATGGAGCCCAGGTCCCGCAGGACCGCCCATGCGTCCGCCGTCGGCTTCACCGTATCCTCCACCCCCTACCGGGACCCCGGGGTATAGATACTCTGTCCCCCAATTCGGCCCGACCCGAACCCTCCCCTTCCGGCTTCGCCGAAAATCCCCCGGCTTCTGCGGAACCCGGGGGACGTTGAAGACGTCCTCCTCCGTGGGGTCGCCCGCGAAGCGGGCGACCCACTTTCTGCGAAGCAGAAAGGCGGTCGGGCCTCACCCCATGGCGAACTCGCGGTGGAGGGCCCGCACCGCCCGCTCCATCTGGGCGCGGCGCACCACGAAGGAGATGTTGTACTCGCTGGAGCCCTGGGCAATCATCATCACGTTGACCCCGGCGCGCCCCAGGGTGGAGAAGACCCGCCCGGCCACCCCCGGGGTCCCCCGCATCCCCGAGCCCACCGCGGCCACCGCGCACACCCCGTCGTCCCAGGAGATGTCCTTCCGGTCCAACCGGAGGCCTCCCTTACTGCGTAAGGGAGCCTCTTTCTGCGAAGCAGAAAGGAGGGCCTCCAGGGCCCGCTCCACGTGCCCCGCCTCGATGAGGAGGGAGATGGTCCGCTCCGAGGAGCCCTGGCTGATCATGATGACATTCACCCCCGCCCCCCCGAGGGCCGAGAAGATGCGCCCCGCCGAGCCCGGCGCCCCCACCATCCCCGCCCCGGCGAGGTTCAGCAGGGCCACATCCCGGATGGTGGCAATGGCCTTCACCACCCGCCCATCACCCCGACCCCCCCGGGGGGGACGCTTGCAGATGAGGGTCCCCGGGGCCTCCGGATGGAACACGTTCTTCACCCGCACCGGAATCCCCCGCCGGATGACCGGCTCCATGGCCCGCGGGTGGAGCACCTGGGCCCCGAAATAAGACAACTCCATGGCCTCCTCGTAGCTCATGTGGCCCAGGGTCCGCGCCCCCGGCACCACCCGGGGGTCCGCCGACATCACCCCGTCCACCTCCTTCCACAGCCACACCTCGCCGGCCCCCAGCGCCGCCCCCAGCAGGGTGGCCGTATAATCGCTCCCCCCGCGCCCCAGCGTGGTGACGCGCCCCCCCGGCCCCGCCCCG
>JACQPP010000048.1 GCA_016207465.1 Methanobacteriota archaeon | reverse complement strand
GGCTGGAAGAGGGCGTCGAAGTTCCAGAATGCGCTCTGGATGATGGGGCCCCGTATCTCGGTGAATCCCATGGAGAGGAAGATGGCGCGTATTTCGTCGAGGATGCGGGCGTAGGGGTTCTTGCGTCCCTGCTCGGGGGGCTCGGCGTCGAGGGCGGGGTCGTAGGCGCGGAATCTTTTGCCCCGCCAGCCGCCGGTTTTGAGGAGTTGGGGGGTGAGGTCGGTGAGGGCATCGTCGGCCCCGGTCCCGGCGGGGGTGTCGCGGCCCCGGGGGGTGAGGTGGAGGGTGCGCTCGGCCCGTTCCTCGCGTTTGGCGAGGCCGCGTTTTTCGAGGGTCTCTGCGGCCCCTGGGGGGATGGTGGAGGGTCCCTGGAGGAGGAGTTGGAGGGCGGTTTCGTCGTCTCCCGGCGGGGGTGGGGTCGGGCCGGGTTGGATTTGTCCCTGCTGGACCTGGGCCCAGTTTTTGCGGCGGAGCCAACCGAGGGCGATGGGGGCCTCGCGGCCCATCTGTTTTTCGAGGTCGGCGGGGGCCCGGGGGGCCTGGAGGTGGGCGAGGGCGCGTCTCTCGGGGAGTCCCTCGCGGGCGTAGCGTTCGCCCTCGGGGGTGAGGGTGTGGCGGGTCTCGCGGCGCTCCTCGACGCGGGCGAGGTCTTTCTCCTGGAGCATGAATGCGGCCTGCTGGGCGGCGTCGGGGTGGAGGCCCGAGTCGCGGGCGAGGTCGGCCAGGGGCGCTTGGGGGCTCTTCTGGAGGGCCTGGAGGAGGCGTTGCTCGTGGGGGGTGAGTTCCATCCTGGGGCAGGGTTGTGCGGTCCGGCTCAAAACTCTTTTGTGCTTCGGGGGGGTTCTGCTTCGCGGAGGCCCATGCCTGTCGTCTCTCTTCCGTTCCGGGACCTGGAGGCCCTCACGGGTGTTTCCGCCCGGCGGGTGCTGGAGCGGCTGCCGATGCTGGGGTGCGACGTCGAGCGGCTGGCGCGGGACCATGCGGATGTGGAGTTCTTCCCCGACCGCCCGGATTTGTTCAGCGTGGAGGGGGTGGCGCGGGCCATGCGGGGGTTCCTGGGGCGCGAGGGGGGCCTCCGGCGCTACCCGGTGGAGCCCTCGGGGGCCCGGATTCGGGTGGAGCGGTCGGTGCGGGGGGTGCGGCCCGTCATCGCCGGGGCCTACCTGCGCGGGGTCCAACTCAAGGGCTCCGGCATCGAGTCGCTGATTCATCTGCAGGAGAACCTCCACTGGACCCTGGGGCGGAACCGGAGGCGGGTGGCCATCGGGCTCCACGACGCCTCCAAGGTGGAGCCCCCGTTTGTGTATCGCGGCGCGGAGCCCGGGGTCCGGTTTCGTCCCCTGGACGGGGAGGGGGAGATGTCCCTGCGGGAGATTCTGGAGAAGCATTCCAAGGGGAGGGAGTATGCGTTCATCCTGGAGGGTCGGAGGCGGTATCCGCTCATCGAGGACGCGCGGGGGAATGTTCTCTCGTTTCCCCCCATCATCAACGGGGAGCGGACGCGGGTCAGCGGGAGGACGCGGGACCTCTTCATCGATGTGACCGGGCTGGACCACCATGTGGCGGTCACCCTGAACATCCTGGTGGCGTCCCTGGCGGAGAGGGGAAGCCGGGTCGAGTCGGTGGTCATCGAGGACGGGGGCCGGAGGAGGGTCTCCCCCGATTTGTCTCCGGCGCGCCGGGTGCTGCGGGTCTCGGAGGCGCGGGACCTCCTGGGGCTGGACCTGACTGCGGCGAGGTGCGCGGTCCTCTTGAGGCGGATGGGCTACGGGGCCGCTCCGCGGGGAGGTTCGGTGGCGGTGGAGGTCCCCGCGTGGCGGGCCGACATCCTCCACTCGTGGGACCTCATCGAGGACATCGCCAAGGCCTATGGCTATGAGAACCTGGAGCCCCGGGTGCCCCCGGCCCCGGGCCACGGTCGGCCCCTGGCGGGGGAGGAGCGGCGCCACCTGGCCCGCGAATTGCTGGTGGGGCTGGGCTACAGCGAGATGGTGGGGTTCACCCTCACCAGCCCCCCGGTGAACTTCCGGCGAATGCGGCTGGAACCCCGGGGGGAGACGGTCATCGCGAACCCGGTGAGCGAGGAGCAGTCCATGGTCCGCACCCACCTCCTGGGGACCCTCCTCTCAGTCCTCGCGGTCAACAAGCACCGCCCCTATCCCCAGAGGCTGTTCGAGGTGGGGGATGTGGTGGCGGGGGGCGTCCAGCAGCGGAGGCTCGCCGCGGTTTCGGCCCACGCCCGCGCCCGGTTCGCCGAGGCACGGGGGCTCGCCGGGGCCCTCCGGAGGGACCTCGACCTCCCCGCCGCCATCCGGGCCGGGGACCACCCATCATTCCTGGAGGGGCGGTGCGGTGCGCTGGCTTCTGGAGCGCGGGGCCTGGGGGCCTTCGGCGAAATCCACCCGGAGGTCCTGGAGAACTTCGGCATCGAGGTCCCCGCGGTGGCCATCGAACTCGCCCTCCCGGGATAGGAGGAGGCCGTGGACCCCCTTCGCCGGGTGCGGGCCATCGCCGACTACCAGTTCGGCCCCGGCTCAGGCCCCGCCCTCTTCCCCGACACATGCACATTCCAGTGGGGCTCTTCGGGTCGCATCCGCCAGGTCCTGGATGCGGGGGGGCGCATCGCCACCCTGCGGGCCCGCGACGGCGTGTTCACCCTCGGTTTCGAGGGAGCCCGGCGGCTCCACCGCCACCATCCCGCCCCCCGCCTCCGCGTCACCGTCCAGCAGGACGTGGCCGAGTTCATCGCCCGGGGCTCCACCCTCTTCGCCCGGCATGTGGTCTCCTGTGACCCCTCCATCCGGCTCCACCAGGAGGTCCTCGTCGTAGACCCCCGGGACGAACTCCTGGCCACCGGGACAGCCCTCCTCTCCCCCCGGGAGATGGCAGACTTCAAGCGAGGCCCAGCGGTCCGCATCCGGGCCCACCGGGATGAGACGGCGTCACCCGGGAAAACCGATGCCGGGAGCCCCTCCGGGGAGGAGGCGTGAGACCCGGGGATGGACCGCCCGGGAATATTCCTCTCCCGCGCACAACCACCTGTTGAGGGAATTCTCGACCCAAGCCTCCCAACCCGAGAAGCCGGGGAAACTTCTCCCCGGCTACCCTCTTTTTTCCGCGAGCCCCGGCTCCAAATCCCTTTTCTTTCTTTTGCCTGGCAAAAAGAAAGAAAAGGTCTTTGGAAACCCCAAAAGAAAGAAAAATAGTGGGGGGTTACTGAAGCGAGCGCAGAACGCCAGGCCTTCAGGCCGGGGGTAGTTCACTCGAGTCTCCAGGCGGTTTTCTGCATGGGGTCCCCGGGGAGGTCGAAGAGGAGATAGTCATCCTGTTCTCTGAAGGTGGCGGGTTTTCCGGCGACGTTGAGCGTCCACTGTTTTGACCCCGCGCCCCCGGGCGGATGGACCCGCATCTCCAGGGGGCCGGGGGCGAGGGGGCGGATGGCCCCGGAGATGGAGGTTGGGGTGGCCTCCAGGTCAATGAGCCTGGACCGGAGTGAGAATTGGGGGAAGGGGAAGCGGGGGTGGAGGGTGTAGCCCCGGGGGCCGGGGTGGATGCCGGCGAGGCGGAGGAGGGAGAAGAGGAGGCACCCGTGGCTGTGGGCAATCTGGACGGGCCACCGGCGGTAGTCCATGGCGGGGATTTTCAGGTAGGGGACCCGGCCCATGGGGGCATCGCCGGGGGCCGGGGAGGGGGGGGCGTTCCAGGAGTCGTTGCCGCTCCAGGTCCCGCACCAGAGGCGGGGATGGAGCTCGGCGTGGTTGGCCAGGGTGTTCCGCTTCGCCTCGACCCACGCGAGGGCGGGGTCGCGGCTGGAGAGGGCCCAGACGAGAAGCATGTTGAGGAGATACCAGACCCCCCCGCTGGTGAGTTCCCCCGCGCGGCTCGTGAGGCTTCTCCTCGCCGGTGCCAGGGAGAGGGCCCCCAGGGGGGAGGGCTCGATGGACATCCGCCGCAGGGAGTCGAGGAGGAGGGCCTCCATCTCCGGCGGCACTCCTGCGAGGAGGGCCCAGACCTGGGAGTCGAGGTAGAGCCGGTCGGCCCCCACCTCCCGGCGGGGGTCGTAGTAGGCCCGGTTGAACCACCGCCCCCGCCACTGCCTCCCCAGCGCCTCCCTCTGGCCGGCGACGAACTCCTCCACCTCCCGGGCCACCCCGCTGTCCCCGCGGAGGCGGGCCAGCTCGGCGAATCCGGGGAGGACGGCGCAGGCCATGGCGGTGTTCAATGTGGACTCCCCCTGCCTCCGCACCCGGCGCATTCGGAGAAGCCCCGGGAAGGCCCCCAGGATGGGGATGGGCTCCAGGGGGTTTTCCCCGGCGGAGGGGGCCATCTCGTCGTTCCAGTCGCTGAACCCCAGCCGGATGAGCCCGTGGGCCCCGACCCCCACGGTGTCCCGGAGGTGGCGCCAGGCCGCCTGGAGGTGGTCCCACCCCGAGCCCGCCCTGCCCTCGTGCTTCGGGTGGAAGGGGAAGGATTCGTCGAGGACCCCGAAGTCCCTTGTCGCATATATGTATTCAAGGGCATATGTGAGGAGCCAGAGGCCGCCGTCGCTGGGGCGCATGAGGTGGAGGTTCCGCATCCCCCAGCCGGAGTAGTCCCAGGGGAGCTCCCCGTCGGCGCTCTGGAGGCGGAGGAGGAACCGGAGCACCTCGCGGGCCATGGGGGGGTCCTGGTAGATGAGGGGCCAGCCGTGCTGGGCGAGGTCCCGGGGGGCCCCGTTGACCCCCATGCGGTAGAGGTAGATGCCCCCCTGGGGGACGCAGTGGGCCTCCTGGTAGCGGTCGTAGATGGCGGAGGAGCGGAGATAGTAGGCGGACCATGTGGCCTCCCGCGCCACCCACTCCTCGGGGAGTTCCCACCGGGGCAGGGTGTCCCTCCACATCTCGATGGATTGCTCCAGCGATGGGGCCACTCGGAGGGCCTCCACGGCCTCCTCGGGCGCATGGGCGTATCCGGCAGCCGTTTCAATCCTGGTCTCCCCCGCCGGGGCCCGGTAGTGGAGGACCGCGCAAGGGTTCCTCCCGCCGGGGTTGCCGGAGCAGGTCCCCCGGGCCACGGTGTCGGGCCGCTGGGGGCCGCCGTGGCCGAAGAACCGCTTCTTGTCGGCCTCGAACCCCGCCAGGGGGCCCTGGCGGTGGGCGAGGAAGAAGTCGGGGAACCAGGGGTCGCGGCGCTGGGGCTCCAGGGGCAGGGTTCTGGGTCCGGGGACGCGGGCCCAGAGGATGCCCGCCTCGGCGTCGTATTCCACCCGCGAGACCCGGGGGGAGCGGAGCCGGTGGAGGGCGGGCTGGAGGGTGAAGAACATCTCCCTGGGGTGGGGCTCCCAGTAGTCGAAGTAGTCCGCGGGCCCCGGGGTGTGGAGGTCCACCCGGGAGACCACGAAGGGATAGTCCCCATAGGGCGCGTAGAGAGTGTGGCGGAGGCGGAGGTCCCCCGCAGAGACCTCCCTCTGGAGGTATCCGATGCCGAAGAGGATGCGATGGGTCCCATCGCGGGGGGCCCCCGTTGTGGGGAGGATGCGGTCTCCGCACCGGAGGTATCCGAATCCCCCGGCCAGGTGGCCCCGGTCGCAGGCGTTGAGCCACTTGGCCCCGGTCTCCCAGGTGAAGAGCTGGACCCCCTCCCCGGCCGATGCGGCGGCGGTGATGCGGTCGTTGCCCACCTGGTGCCACGGGTGGGGGTCGGCGTGGGTGTAGTCGTAGGCGGGGAGCCCCCAGGGGTCCGTGGTCCAGCGGCCATGGCCCCCGGAGCCATACGGTGTTCTCATCTCTGCCTGGGGCATGGGTCCAATCGGGACCGGGGGGCACAAGAACCCTTTTGTTTTTACAGGGGCATCTGGCCGGTGGGGTCCATGCTCGTCCTCCTCCTCGTTCTGCTGGCCATCGCCGGGCTCTATCTGGCCGCCCGGAGGTGGCTGAAGATGTCGCTGCTGGGGGAGGCCATCATCGGATTGCTGGTGGGCATCGGGTGGGAGTACATGACCCGGGACTTCTGGACCTACCACTATCCCCTCATCGAGTGGGAGAGCGTGGCCGGGGTCCCGGTGGGCATCGCCTTCGGCTGGGCCTTCTTCATCATGGTGGCCAGCCTCCTCTCCCGCCTCGCGGGGCTCCGGGGGCTCCCGCGGGTCTTCGCCGACATGGTCATCATGCTGGGGGTGGGCGGGGGCCAGGAGTATCTCTTCTGCTGCGTGGTGAACTTCTGGTCCTACACCGTGACCCTCCCCTTCCTCCACCGCATCGTGGGCTGGTCCCTGGGGGGACTGATGATTCTGGCCTTCGTCCACACTTACCGGGAGGACTTCGAGCGGGCCGCCCTCTCCCTCCTGGGCCGCCGGGATGGGGGGAAACCGGGGGCGGAGAAGTAGGCCTCTATTCCGGTGCGATTTCCTCGATGATTTTTCCGTCCATGAAGATGCGGACGGTGCCCCCGCTGGCGGAGACGACGACGGCGATGGCCTTGGTGAGGTGGGTGATGGCGGCGGCGGCCGCGTGGCGTGTCCCCAGCCCCGGGAGGAGGTTCACGTATCTGGGCTCGGCCTCCAGGAGGACCCCGGCGGTGAGGATGATGCCGTCGCGCTCGATGACGAAGGCTCCATCGAGCTTGGCGAACTGCCGGATGTTGGGGCGGGCGTCCATGTGGGCGATGTTGCGGGACTCCGGGGGGTAGCCCTTGAAGGGGTTGAGGGTAATCTGCTTCGAGTATTTCAGGACACTCTGGGAGTCCCCGAGGACCAGGGTGGTCCCCAGGGGGCCCCCGTTCTCGTCCCCCCGGGAGAGCTCGAGGGCGAGGCCGATGGCGGCCTCGAAGACCTCGGGGCGCACGCGGCGGCTGATTTCCCCGAGCCCCTGGCTGAGGCCGGGAATCTCCTTGGCGATGTTGAAGCAGGTGAGGGTGTCCACCCCCCGCATTTTGGGGGAGAGGTCCCCGATGCAGACCACGTTGTCCCCGTGGCCGAGGTGGTTGGCGGCCACCGCCTTGAGGATGGCGTCCCGGATGCGGCCGAAGCGGGCGAAGGCCGTGCCGATGTAGACCAGATGGGGGACCTGGGTCCGCAGGGCGAAATACTTGTTGACGTCGGTGAGGCAGAGCACCACCTTGTGCCGGGTCCGGCCCCGCAACTGCTCGTAGTCCCGGATTTCGTTGGTGATGAGGAGGATGGCGTCGGCCCCGGTGCGCTCGGCCACCACGGCAGCCGACTCTATCAATGTGGAGCCCAACTCGTATGCCAGTGACATCTGTCCACCCCTCGGAGCCCGCTCGGCTTCCTGTGCTGTGTTCACCATCGCCCCGTAATATACTTTGTATCGCTACTGTGGGACGGTGACTATGGAGTGCAACAGGGTGTATCCGGGACGATACAGACGGTCGAGGGCTATCGGTTTTTCCATGGTCTCGGTGTCTCCCGGGGCCCGGGAGATGGTCTCTTCTCCTTTCAGTTCAGCCCGCTGGTGCGCCGCAGGCGGGGCAGAATAGGGTTCCCGGGCTGGCGGCGGCCCCGCAGGAGGTGCAGTGGCCCGGGAGTGGCGGCGGGGCTCGCGGTCGGAGGTCGGCCCTGCACTTGCCGCAGAACGCGGCGTCCCGGGGGATGGTGGCGCGGCAGGCGGGGCAGAGGACCGCCGATGGGGCTGGGGGCGCTGCGGTGGCGGAGAGGTGGGAGTGGATGTGGCGGTGGAGGCCCTCCATCTCGGCGTCGAGGGTCTTCTTCTGTTTGGGGACCCAGATGGTGGTGGACAGCCTCCAGTCGAGGGTGATGGTCACGCCTCCGGGGCCGGGTGCGAGGGTGGCGGTGAGTCGGGTCGGGGGGCGGCGGAGCATGTCGCCGGGCTTGGACCAGAGGAGGACGTTGCCGGTCCATCGGCCGCGCGTCGCCTGGAGGGTCCGGGGGCGCTCCTCCCCGGTCATCTGGTAGTCGAGGGCGGAGAAGAGGTGGCCGCGGGCCAGGTCATAGACCCTCTCTACGTCCCCGGGGACCGAGAGGGTGGCGCGGTGGAGGGGCATCTCTCAGGGGCGGCGCCGGAGGAGGAGCGCGAGGGCAAGGAGGACCGCCATGGCGAGGCCCCCCTCAATGCCCGGGGTTTTGCGCGTGGGCTCCGGGGCTGGGATGGCGGTGGCCGGGGGGCTGGGGGTGGTGGTGACTGTCTCGGTGGCGGCGAGGCTGAAGACGGAGAGGCCGGTGGCGTTGGCCTCGAAGAGGGCCTGTCCCTCCGGGTCGTATCCCCGGAAGAGGGTGTCGAGGACCTCGGCGGCCTGGGCGTTGTCGGGCATGCGGAGGATGCGCACCGCGTCGGGGCCCCCGTGGGCCTCGACCCACTCTCGGGCCACGCGCATCTGGAGGCTGGAGTTCTCGATGGAGAGGTTCTCGGTGTCCACCACCACCGCGTAGGCGACGTCCTTGAGGGTCTGCCGGCGGGCCTGGAGGGCGCGCTGGTAGTTTTCCCTGACCTTCTCCTCGATGGCGCGGGTGGGCTGCATTTCGAGGCGGGCCTCGGGGGGCATCTCGCGGAGCCCGGCCTTGAGGTGGACGCGGGCCCGGCCCACGCGGGGGTCGTCCCGGGTGAAGTCGGCCTCCACCGGCTGGGTCTCGAGTTCGAGGGCCTCCACGGGGGCCTCGGCCCCCTCGGCTCCGGGGCGCATCTCCCCGAGGCGGGCGCGGATTTTGGCCACCTCGATGTCGCCGCTCTTCAGGGGCATGACCATCTGGTTGCCCTGGAGTTCCATGTGCTCGGCCTTGAACTCGGCCATCTTCTGCCCGGCCTTGAGGGCCACGGGGAGGCGCATCACGTTGCCCCGGGGGCCCTTCTGGATGGTCATGGCCCTGGCGAGGACCTCGATGGGCTTGCCCTCCGGGTCGCGGGCCACCGTTTTTCCCGGGTCCACCTTCTGTTCGGCCTTCATGGCCATGGTGACGGCGGCGCGGCCCATCTGCTCGAAGCCGGAGCACTGGGAGGCGCAGAGGAGGCCCCGGGCCTGGCAGAGTTCCTCGGGGAGCCCCGTGCTCTTGCACTGCTCGTATTTCTCCTTGCAGGTGCGGGGGCAGGCCGCGACGGGCTTCTCGGGAAGCCGGGCCCCGCACTTCTGGAGGCATGTCTCGGCCGTGGGGCGGCACGCCTCCAGGCCTCCCTTCTCCTTGAGGCAGGCGGCGGCCTCCTCGCCGCAGGAGACGGCGCAGTCGAACCCCGGCCTCTGCCCCAGCCGCACCCCCCCCTTCTCCGCCTTCTCCAGGGGCGGCCTGCTGCGGTTCTCCATCGCCGCCTTCCTCTCCAGGATTCCCTCCCTCAGCCGCTCCAGGGACGGTGGGACCTTGAGGGGGCGTGTGGTGTTCTCCTTCTTTTCCATGGCCGTCTCCCGGAGCCGCTCCGGGGGCTTCACGCTCGCGTTTTCCATCTTCTCCACCACCTTCTCCCGGAGCCGCTCCAGGGGCTTCGGGGGCGGGGAGGGCTCGGCTCCTTCGGGTTGGCCTATCCGGATATCATACTTGAAATTCCGCATCTGGGAGAAGGCTATGGCCGTGTCCTTGCAGCCTTTGTCGGGTACCCATGAGCCCGTGGCGGAGGCGACAAAATGGTAGGTTCCCGGTGGCGCGTCCCGGGGGATGGAGAATGTGACCTCGATAGCGCGCGCCGGAATCCAGTGGTCGGGCTTCGAGGGGGACGGGAGGTATGTCCATCCCGGGGGCGTGCCTTCCGCACTGGTCTTGGGAACAAGGGGTCGCGGCTCAACCTGGAAATTCTCGTCGAGGGTGCAGAGTTCGCTGGTGTTCGGGTGCCGGTAGGACACGGGTTTGATGGGGGGCGAGATGGAGACCCATGAGCGCCAGCCCTCCGGACACGGAGAGTATCCAGTCTGGTCCACGCACTCAAAGCCTTTAAGGGCCACATGGGTGGTGCGGTCGCCGTAAATGTTGTAGAACTGGATGGGTGTGGTGAAGGTGGCGCCCGGCGCCAAATCTATTTTCTCATGGATTTGGGAGGTCCCGAAAGCGTAGGATTGGCCCCCTCCGGGTCCCGGGAGGAGGATGAGGACCCACAGTATCGCCAGGATGGCGGGGAAGGACCGGCCCATGGTGCTACGGACTTGGCCCGGGAATGGAAAAATGTGTGTATGGGGCCGCCCAGATTTGAACTGGGGTCCAGAGGTCCCAAACCTCCGAGTATACCAGGCTAGCCCACGGCCCCAAATCCCTTTTCTTTCTTTTTGCTTCGCAAAAAGAAAGAAAAGGTCTCTGGACACCCCAAAAGAAAGAAAAATACAAAACCTTTTCTATTGTTTGCCCCCTGTGGGACTATCCTCTGGAGGCGGCATTGGACGAGGAGAGGATTGTCATCGAGGAATCCGAACTGGTGGGCGAGTCCCCGGCGGGGCTCCCGGAGCGGGGGTGTGTGGTGGTGGAGGAGGAGAAGCCCCGGTGGTGCGTGGAGGCTGTGCGGGGTCTGGTGGATAGGGGGTCGCGGGGTCTGGTCATCACGCGGATGGACCCCCGGGAGGCCCGGCGGCTGCTGGGGGGTGGGGAGGTTCTCTATCTGGGGATGGGGGCCCCCGATGGGGTCTCTTCGGTGGCGCGGCTGGACGAGGTGGTGCGCTCGGTGCGCTCGTTTGTGTCGGCCCCGGGGCGCTCGGTGGTGCTCTTGGATGGGTTGGAGTATCTGGTGCACCGGCACACCTTCGCCCAGGCGTTGAAGTTGGTGCAGGACCTCTCGGAGATGGTCTTGTTCCGGGGGGCGTTGCTGGTGGTGCCGGTGAGCCCGCGGGCCCTGGAGGCCCGGGAGATGGCGCTCTTGGAGAGGGAGGCCGTGGTCGTCCGTCCGGCCCCCGCGAGGTGATATATGGGTCCGGGTGTCGGCGGGGTCACGGAGCGGGTCTATGTTCTGGGGCGGAGGGGCGGGGGCTCCCCGGAGGGGGCCCTGCGTGTGGGGCGGTATCAGGCCCTGGATGGCTCCCTGGGGGGGACCGTGTATCTGGATGTGTCGCGGCCCCATGTGGTGCTGGTGTGCGGCAAGCGGGGCACGGGGAAGTCCTATACGCTGGGGGTGGTGGCGGAGGAGGTGCTCTCTCTGCCGGAGGAGTTCCGCCGGCGGCTCTCCCTGGTGGTGGTGGACCCCCTGGGGGTCTTCTGGACCCTCGGGGAGCCCCAGAGGAAGGCGGATGGTCTGGTCTCGTGGGGCCTGGAGCCCCGCGGGTTCCCGGTGCAGATGTTTTCCCCCGGGTCCGGGGACAAGACGGGGGGGCTGGTGTTCGCCGCCGCGGACCTGGAGCCCGCCGACTGGTGGATGCTGCTGGGGGTGGACCCCTACCACCCCGCGGCCGCTCTTCTGCAGCGTGCGGTGGAGGAGTTGCGGGAGAAGGGGCCGTTCTCCCCCGGGGACCGGGTGGGGCGGGTCGGGGAGGCGCGGGGTCCGGTGGCCGACGGAGTCGCGGCGCGCCTGCGGTCCCTGACCGCCTCGGGCCTCCTGGGGGAGCGGGGGACCCCCTTGGGGCGCATCCTCTCCCCCGGGGGCGCCTCGGTGGTGGACCTCTCCCGCCTCCCGGATTCCCGTCTTTCTCCCCTGGCGGTGGCCCTGCTGGCCCGCGCCATCTACCGGGCCCGGGTGGAGGCCCGCCGCGGGGAGGAGGCCGAGGCCCTGGGGAAATCCGGGAAGTCGGGGGATATCCCTCTCCCCTGGCTGCTCATTGACGAGGCCCACCTGTTTTTGCCCCGGGGGGCCGCGACTCCGGCCACCGATGTCCTGGTGAACGGCTGGATGAAGCAGGGGCGCCAGCCGGGGCTCTCCCTGGTGCTGGCCACCCAGAGGCCCAGCGCCCTCCACGATGAGGCCATCTCCCAGTGCGACCTCCTCCTGGCCCACCGGCTCACCGCCCAGGAGGACCTGGAGGCCCTCTCCCGCATCCGCCCTGCCTACCTCCAGGGGGGTCTCCCGGAGGCCCTGCGGCGGGTGGGCTCCGAGCGGGGGGTGGCCCTCGCCCTCGACGACAACTCGGAGACCTCCCAGGTCCTGCGGGTCCGCCCCCGCCAGTCGTGGCACGGGGGCGGGGAGCCCGATTTGCTCGCCCGGAGCCCATAGCAGAATTCTTTTAGCCTGGGAGCCGAGAGTTCCACCTGATGTTGCAGCAGCCCTCTCCGAACCTCCTCCTCCGGGAGTTGGCCCCGGAGCCCAAGCTGGAGAACCCGGCGTTCATCGTGGGGCTCCCCGGCATGGCCCATGTGGCCAAGCTCTCCGCGGACTACTTGGTGGAGACCCTGGGGGCCAAGCCGTTCCTCCAGATTCTCTCCCCCGCCTTTCCCCCCTACATCGTGAGCCGCGACGGCATCGCCGAGCCCACGAAGAACGAGCTCTACTGGTGGAAGGGGAAGCCCCGGGACCTGGTCATCTACACGGGGAACACCCAGCCGGAGAACTCCAACCCCAACGCGGTCCGCTCCCACTACGAGATTGCCGAGGGGGTCATGGACATCGCCCAGCGCCTGGGGGTCTCCCGGGTCATCGCCACCGCCGCCTACGTCATGGACCGCCCCGTGGCGAAGCCCCGGGTGTGGGCCGTGGCCACCGACGCCAAGACCCTCGACGAGGTGAAGGGGCACGGGGTCGTGGTCATGCGCGACGGGGGCATCACCGGCCTCAACGGCCTTATCCTCGGGGTCGCCAAGACCCGCTCCATCCCCGGGGTCTGCCTCCTCGGCGAGACCACCAACCCCCAGGTGGAGGACCCCCGGGCGGCCCGCGCCGTCCTGGAGGTCGTCTCCAAGCTCATCCCCATGAAACTCGACCTCGCCGACCTCGAGAAGCGGGCCCAGAAGCGGGAAAAAGCGCTGAAGGAGAGGGAGAGCCTGGAGCGCAAGATGGTGGAGGAACTCCTCAAGGCCAAGCAGGGGGCCTCCGGGGAACCCCCGCCGGACTACATTCGTTGAGTCGGGAAATTTTTATAACCCGGCAAAGCCACCTTTTCCGGGGACCCCATGGAGATTTCCGACCTCGACCCCGGGGCGGCCATCCTGGTGGAGCAGAGCCGGGCCCGCGTCATGGTCCTCGAGGACCCCCAGGGGGGCAAGGGGGTCCCGGTGGAGGAAATCGAGGTGGAGGTCATGGGGAGGGCGCGGGGGGGCCGGGAGGTGCGCGGGGTCCTCGACCTCTTCGCCTTCAAGGCCCTGGTGGCCCAGGCCGACCGCCAGGGGCTCCCGGTGTCCTACGGCCCCTCCTACGTGCACCGCACCTCCGGAGAGTCGGTGGAGGAAGTCATGGCCCACCCCGAGTTCAGCATCGAGAAGGAAACCCCAAGGCTCCAGTCGGCCGCGGAACGCGAGACCCGCGACTTCGACATCATCGGCCTGGTGCGCGAGATGCTCCGGCGAGAGGCCGACCTCGTCGGGCCAGCCTACGGCTAAACCCTTTTCTCCATCATGTTCGTCCCGGTCCCCGTGCCCCTGATTGTGGCCGCGGGCTTCTGGGCGCTTCTGGAGTATCTGGGGCTCTTCGCCCCGTCGGGTAGTGTATTTGGGGGCCCAAGTTGGGCCTATCCCCGATGCCGCCGACGGTAGAACAGAACCGCCACGGCAATAACCACTATGGCGACCAACAGCCAGAACCTTTGTGCGAACGTGATTGAATCTTCGATATCCGTCTTTATGTCCGCTACAATACGGTTGAAGACATCTCCCGCTTCTTCGCAATAGCCGATGGCGTGATTCCGTTTGGTACGACCCTCTTTTTCGTAGAGGTTCTTTGCTTCCTGGAGACGACCGGTTGCCCAGTTATATCGGTCCTCGTATTGTGCGACTGGGATGCCTCGACGGCGGGCGTCGCGGATATCCGTGTATGCGTCGAATTGGATGGTATCTGCGCGGTGCATGCAACCTAGTGGGGCTTCCAGCAAGGTAGTTCCTGTTTTGAATCGGGGAAGTATATAGCCGG
>JACQPP010000045.1 GCA_016207465.1 Methanobacteriota archaeon | reverse complement strand
CTGCCGGATGGCCGGTCAGGGATTCCTGGAGGTCGCCCGGGGGGCCATGCGGGCGGCCGCTACCGGTCCGTCAAAAACGTGACCATTCTCGAGGTATCCAAACTATGGAAAAACCAACAGCCGAAGACCTAAAAGTGTGCCTTGTCCTCACGCCCGAACAACTGTTGCGGGTGGAGAGGCTTGTGAAGGAGACAGGGTTAGCGAAATCGGAGGCCGCCCGGTTGGTCCTGTCTGGCTTCAAGGTTGAGGCAGAACAACCCAAGAAGTGAACCACAGACCGGGGTGTAGGCGAAATCTACACCCCCCATTTTATTTTATGTTGACCGAAGAGCCACACGACGAAATTGAAGCCCACCTCCCCACCTGGGTCAAACTCTTCCGGCAGGTGGAGAGGCGAGCCCAGGAAATCAAGCGCGAGCAGCGGAGGAAAGGCCGGAAGAAGGCACCCTCATAGAACGTCCAACTTCGCCCCCCTCCGGGCCATGACTTCCTGCACTTCTTCATCCGACAGCAGGACCCCCATCTTCCGCTCCGGCTCCTGAAGCCGGGCCTCCCTCTCCAGCGCCGTCTTCAGGTCCAGGGCGGCCCCGCATCGGTTGCAGAACCGGGCCGTGGAGGTGTTCACCAGTTCGCACCGGGGGCACTTCTGGGGCTTCAGGGGGCTCTCCGTCCTCTGCTCGGCCTCCTCCATGCCGTAGAGTTTCCGTATGGCCCCATCGGTGTCCCTCCCCGACAGGTGGGTATAGACCCCGGCCATCCGGGAGCCGGGGGTCCACCCCATGACCTGGTTCAACTGGGCCTCGGTCAAGTCCTTGGCGAGCGTGGTGGCCCGGGCGTGGCGGAAACTGTGGGGGTTCACCCTCTTCTTGACCCCCGCCCGCTCTGCGAGTTGCCGGAGAATCTTCTGTACGGCAGGGTAGTTGAGGGGTTGGTGCATGTTCACGGGGCCTATGCCAGTCCACAGGGGGGCCTCTGGGTCGGTTTTAAAGGGGTGGTAGTCGAGCCAGGAGGCGAGATAGGGGGTGGAGGCGATGAGGAGGACCCTTCTCATCCCTGTCTTGCCGCTCACGATGAGCCGGGTGGCCGCCTGCTCAAATGCGAGGTGCTTGATTTGGAGGGTGCAAATCTCCCCGATGCGGCAGCCGCTCTCGTAGAGGGTGGCGACCAGGGCCTTGTCTCGGGGGTGCTGGGCGGCCTCTATGATGCGGCGGACCTCCTCCTCGGTCAAAAGGGCCTCGGGGAGAACGTTGCCGCCCCCCTTGGGGCCTACCCGAATCCACTTGGTCTCTGGGGGGTCCTCCTCGGTGTCCTTGAGCCAGCGCCAGAACTTCTTTACGACGGCTTTGCAGGCGTGCTTGGTGGATTGGGCCAGGGGGGAGGTCTCCAGTTTGCCCATCACCCGCACCATGTCCTTTTTGGCGGCGGCCTCGAAGGGGACACCCTCCAGCCATCGGGAGACATCCCGGAGGTATTCCGTTATCCGCACGATGCGGGGTGCGCTCAATCCTTCGGCTTGGCACCAGTGGATGAACTCCCGGATTTTCTGCCGGTTGGCCTCCAGTATGTCGTCTTTTTCGAGCCGCTGGAGGGCCCCGGTGAGCCTCTTGTCGTATTGGTGGAAGGCCGCCGCTGGGCTGGTGGAAATCGCCATCGGCTAATTCTACACCTGTAGGGCGCTTGAACCTTTGGTTGAACGTCGGGGGGGGGATTCGAACCCCCGCTCCCCAGGGGGGAAACGGTTGATTGCCCCCCGCCTTGCGACAACGCGGGAGGTTAGCAAACCGTCGCCTTGGACCGAGCTTGGCTACCCCGACTTGACCCCATCCCTGTCCTGCGGCCTCATAACGATTCTGATGGTCCCGGGGGCCCCGGGGGGTGAGTGTGGCGGGCGCGTCCCCGGTGGACGCCGGGGGGTGGCCCCAGGAGACCCCGGAGGGTTTCTCCACTCCGAGACCCCGTGAGCGACGGTCGCCCGCGGTGGGTCTGCTTCCTCCCGGACCTGAACCGGTGCCCGCGGTGGAGGCGCCGGAGCCGCTCCTGCAAGCGGCCCGGCACCGACGCCGGCCCCACGGGACGAAGCTTCACCGTCCGCCTCCGGGACTGGGGGCCCCCCGGCGCCGCCCGGGGACTTCGTCCCTCGCGTGAGGACGATTTCGAGTAACAGGTGACGCCCAGCCACCCGGACTAGCCCGCCACTCTCCCCTCGGCGCGGGTCGCGGAAAAAGATTGTTATAGCCCGGGGCCAAAGGGTGGCTCATGTCCCCTGGGGCCAGTCACGTGGGCTTCCTGCTGGGCAACGCCCGCCGCCGCTCCATCCTGGAGACCCTGGAGGGACGCGGCGACCTCCCCCTCGCGGGCATCGCCCACCTGGTGCGCCTCCCCCCGCCCACCGCCCGCAAGCTCCTCGGGGAACTCGCCGAGAGGAGGCTGGTGGAGCCGGTGGGGGACAAATACAGGCTCACCCCCAATGGGGTGGACGCCCTCAAGCAGTTCACCAAATCGCTGCCGTAATGGGTCAGAGCTGGACCTTGA
The DNA here is from genome assembly GCA_016207465.1 of Methanobacteriota archaeon. GTDB lineage: Archaea > Halobacteriota > Syntropharchaeia > JACQPP01 > JACQPP01 > JACQPP01. The sequence goes on along the minus strand of JACQPP010000045.1, from coordinate 5,742 downwards.
CGTCGCTCCCCTCGACCTTCACCGGGTAGCGGCCCACCTTGGCGGCGGGGTTGGCCTTGGACTGGCCGGTGGTCACATCCCACTGCCAGCCGTGCCAGGGGCAGGTCACCACGCTGCCCGAGAGCGCCCCCTGCCCCAGGGGGCCCCCGCGGTGGAGGCAGGTGTCGTCGATGGCGTGGAAGATCCCCCCCACGTTGAACACCGCGATCTTCTTGCCCCCGGCCTGGACCGTCATCCCCTTTCCCGGGGGAATCTGGCTGGTGGACGCCACCTTCACGAACTCGCCCATGAGAGACTCCGGATTCCCCCTCTCCCCGGGTGGATAAATAGGTTGCGGGGACCCGCATCCGGGCCGGGAAACTTTATGAGCCGCGGGAGGGGACGTTACCTGAACCTCCGGGACCGTGGGGTAGACTGGTATCCTAGCACCTTGGGGTGGTGCTGACCTGCGTTCAAATCGCGGCGGTCCCACTCAAACCCTTTTTTCTTTCTTTGTTCGCCCCTACGGGGCGACCGGAGGCGTGCCCCTGCGGGTCGCGCCTCCTACAAAGAAAGAAAAAAGCGATTTCATTCGGAAAAAAGAAAGAAATCAATAGCGGGGGATGGTGGGGTCCACTTCGCGGCTCCAGGCGTCGATGCCCCCGCGGAGGTTGCGGGCCTTCTGGAAGCCGAGGGTGCGGAGGGCCCGGACGGCCTGCTGGCTCCGCTGTCCGTAGTGGCAGTAGACCACGATGTCGTCGGCGGTGTCCAGTTCGTGGACGTGGGTGACGAGGCTGGCGAGGGGGATGAGGCGGGAGTTGGGGAGATGGCAGATGGCGTGCTCCTGGGGCTCGCGGACGTCCACGAGGACCGGCTTCGAGGGAGCCTGGAGTGCCTTCTCCAGGTCCCGGGGGGCCAGGTCCCACTGTCCCGCCTGGGGGCTCGGGGGGGTGATGCCGCAGAACTCCTCGTAGTCTATGAGTTTCGTGATGGTTGGGTGGTCCCCGCAGACGGGGCAGTGGGGGTCGCGGCGGACCTTGACCTCGGTCATGTGCATGGAGAGGGCCTCGAAGAGGAGGAGGCGTCCCACCAGGGGCTCTCCCTTGCCCAGGAGGACCTTGAGGGCCTCGTTGGCCTGGAGGCAGCCCACGACCCCGGGGAGGACCCCGAGGACTCCGCCCTCGGCGCAGGAGGGGACCATCCCCGGCGGCGGGGGCTCCGGGTAGAGGCAGCGGTAGCAGGGGCCGCCGGGGGCGAAGACGGTGACCTGTCCCTCGAAGCGGTAGATGGAGCCGTATATGTTGGGCTTCCGGGCCATGACGCAGGCGTCGTTGACCAGATACCGTGTGGGGAAGTTGTCGGTGCCGTCCACCACCAGGTCGTAGTCCCGGAGTACCCCCATGATGTTCTCCGAGGTGAGTTTCATCTGGAGGGGGGCCACCTGGACGTCGGGGTTGATGGAGCGCATCCTGCGGGCCGCCGACTCCACCTTGGGCTTGCCCACCTCCTCCACCGTGTGGGCCACCTGCCTCTGGAGGTTGGTGACGTCCACGGTGTCGAAGTCCACGATGCCGATTTTGCCCACCCCGGCGGCGGCCAGGTAGAGGCCCAGAGGGGAGCCGAGGCCCCCGGCCCCCACCAGGAGGACCCGGGAGGAGAGAAGTTTTTCCTGTCCCTCGACCCCCACCTCGGGGAGGATGAGGTGGCGGCTGTAGCGCAAAATCTGGTCCCGCGTCAGCTTCATGGGGGTTCCTACTTCGGGTTGCCGCCGTTATTTAAATTTGGGTTGTTCTTCCTCCCCGCAGAGACCAGCAGGAGTCCCACCAGGAGGTTGAGGGGCGGGGCCCCCCCGATGGCCAGGGTCCCGAAGAGGGAGAGCCCCGGGGCCGTGGCCAGGTAGACCATGTCGGCGGGGACCTCCACCAGCCGCAGAACCCCCACCCCCAGGAACCACCCGGGCTCCCGGGGGCCCCGCAGGAATGCGATGGCCTGGAAGAGGGCGAACATCAGCCAGAGGGCCCCGGTCCTCCGGAGGAGATACACCGGGTCCCCGGGGGCCTCCGGGTGGACCATCCCCATGTAGAGCCCCGGGGCCAGGAGGGCCCCCCCGCCCAGCCCCACGTCGAGGATGGCCAGGGCCCCGCAGATGACGCGGGCCATGGAGGGGGATACACGCATGGGGGGAAGGAGGTCGGCGGGGGGACGCATATATACTTCCCCTCTGCCGATGCCGGTTTGCCGTGGAATCCACATCATCGTCAAACGACGATTCAAACTACGTTAGGTTTAAGTGGCGGCAGCGCCCCCATCTGTGTCGCCGACCATGCCCTCGGACGTGCGCAGTCTGCTGGCGGAGAAGATTGCGGGTGAAATCACCCTCTCCCCCAACCCCGGGGAGACCATCAAGAAGTGGAGGAAGAACTTCGAAATCAGCCAGGTGGACATGGCCCAGAGCCTCACGGTCACCGCCAGCGTGGTGAGCGACTACGAGTCGGGGCGCCGCAAGTCCCCGGGGACCGCCCTGGTGGGCCGCTTCGTCAACGCCCTCCTCGACATTGACCAGAAGCGGGGGGGCAAGAAAATCGAGGCCTACGAGTCCATCCTCCGGGACTCCCCCATCAGCGAGGTCATCTTCGACATGCGGGAGTATGCCGCCCCCATCCTCCTCCGGGACTTCCAGAAGCTCATCGAGGGGGAGTGCCTAACCGAGCCCCTGCCGGGGAAGACCATCAACGGCTACACCATCATTGACAGCCTCAAGGCCATCCTCAAGCTCTCCACCACCGAGTTCTCCAAGCTCTACGGCTGGTCCACCGAGCGGGCCCTCATCTTCACCGGGGTCTCCACCGGCAAGAGCCCCCTCATCGCCATCCGGGTCACCAACCTCAAGCCCGGCGCGGTCATCCTCCACGGCATCGCCGGGAAGGACGTGGACCCCCTGGCGGTGAAAATCGCCCAGATTGAGCACCTCCCCCTCCTCTCCACCACCCTCCCCGTGGCCAGGCTGGTGGACCTCCTCCGGAGCTGAACCATGACCCTCAAGAACGTCACCCCCAACGGAAACGTCGGCATCCTCTCCTACGGGGTCTACATCCCTCGCAACCGAATCAAGGTCGAGGAAATCGCCCGCCTCTGGGGAAAGAACCCCGAGGACATCAAGCGGGGACTCGACGTCCACGAGAAGAGCGTCCCCGACCCCGACGAGGACACCGCCACCATCAGCGTGGAGGCCGCCCGATACGCCATCCGCCGCGCCAAAATAGACCCCGCCCGCATCGGCGCCATCTACGTGGGCTCCGAGAGCCACCCCTACGCGGTGAAGCCCACGGCCACCATCGTGGCCGAGGCCATCGGCGCCAGCCCCCGGATGACCGCCGCCGACTACGAGTTCGCCTGCAAGGCGGGGACCGCCGCCATCCAGACCTGCCTCGGCCTCTCCACCTCCGGCCTCATTGACCTCGGCCTCGCCATCGGCGCCGACGTGGCCCAGAGCGCCCCCGGCGACCCCCTCGAATACGCCGCCGCCGCCGCAGGGGCCGCCTACATCCTGGGGCCCGGCCCCGCCATCGTCGAAATCGAGGCCACCCACAGTTACACGACCGACACCCCCGACTTCTGGCGCCGCGAGGGGGCCTCCTACCCCAGCCACGGGGGCCGCTTCACCGGAGAGCCCGCCTACTTCAAGCACGTCACCAGCGCCACCCGCGGCCTCCTCGAAAAAACCGGCACAAAACCGGGGGACTACGACTATGCGGTCTTCCACCAGCCCAACGGCAAATTCCCCGCCCGCGCCGCCCAGGAACTCGGATTCCAGAAACCCCAATATGAGCCGGGCATCACCGTCCGCCGCCTCGGCAACTCCTACAGCGCCAGCAGCCTCGTCGGCCTCGCCAACGTCCTCGACCAGGCCAAACCCGGGGCCCGCATCATGATGTGCAGTTTCGGCTCCGGGGCCGGCAGCGACGCCTTCCAGCTCCGCGTCACCCCCCAGATTGAAACAGTCCGCCCGGGGGCCCCCCTGGTGGCCGACTTCTCCCGCCACGTCAATTACCTCACCTACGCCCAATATGCGAAGCACCTGGAGCTGGTCTGAATGCGCGAGGTCGCGGTCGTCGGAGTCGGCAGCACCCGATTCGGCGAGCAGTGGGACAAGTCCTTCCGCGACGGATTCGCCGAGGCCGGACTCAAGGCCATCGCCGACGCCCGCATCAAGGGGGAGGACATAGACTCCATCTACATCGGCAACATGAGCGCGGGCAAGTTCATCGAGCAGGAGCACGTCGGCGCCCTGGTGGCCGACGTCTCCGGCCTCTCCGGGTTCCACATCCCCGCCACCCGGGTCGAGGGGGCCTGCGCCAGCGGCGCCCTCGCCCTCCGCCAGGGATACCTCGCCATCGCCAGCGGACAGAACGACCTCGTCGTGGTGGCGGGGGTGGAGAAGACCACCGACGTGGCCAGCGAACTCGTCGAGGACATGCAGGCCTCCGCCGCCGACCGCGAGTGGGAGGGATTCCAGGGGGCCACCCTCCCCGCCCTCTTCGCCATGATGGCCCGTGCCCACATGCACCGATATGGAACCACCCGCGAACAGCTCGCCCAGGTCGCCGTCCAGAACCACCAGAACGCCACCCGCAACCCCGAGGCCCAATACCGCAGGGTCATCAAAATCGAGGACGTGATGGGGAGCCCCTGGGTGGCCGACCCCCTCCGGGTCCTCGACTGCGCCGGGGCCGCCGACGGCGCCAGCGCCCTCATCCTCGCCCCCCTCGACCAGGCCAAAAAATACACCCAGACCCCCGTGGTCATCGCCGCCAGCAGCCAGACCTCCGGGACCCTCGCCCTCCACGACCGCCCCGACCTCACCACCATAGACTCCATCCAGGCCGCCGCCCAGAAGGCCTACCAGAAGGCCGGGGTCCAGCCCAAGGACATCCAGGTGGCCGAACTCCACGACTCATATACAATCGCGGAACTCCTCGCCCTCGAAGACCTCGGATTCTGCCCCAAAGGACAATCCGGCAAATTCGTGGAGGAAGGACAGACCCTCCCCGACGGACAGATAGCGGTCAACCCCGGCGGGGGACTCAAGGGATGCGGCCACCCCCTCGGCGCCACCGGAGTCCGACAGGCCATCGAAATCGTCCACCAACTCCGGGGCACCGCCGGGGACCGCCAGGTCCCCAACGCCCAGGTGGGCCTCGCCCAGAGCCTCGGCGGAACCGGTGGAACCTGCGTCGTCCACATCCTCCGGAGGCCCTGAAATGACCGTCCCCCGTTTCTGGCGCGCCCAGCACAGCCGATACAACCTCATCGGCACCCGCTGCAAGACCTGCCAGACCCACTACTTCCCCCCCCGCAAAATCTGCCCCAAATGCCGCCGCCTGGGCCAAATAGAGGAACACAAATTCAAGGGCACCGGCGCCATCGAGACCTACACCATCGTCCACAGCGCCCCCGAACCATTCGAGCGCCTCGTCCCCTACGTCCTCGCCATCGTCAAACTCGACGAGGGCCCCCAGGTCACCACCCAGGTGGTCTGCCCGCCGGAGGAGGCCAAAATCGGCATGCGGGTCCGGGCCATCTTCCGCCGCATGGGACAGGAGGGAGAGGAGGGGGCCATCCACTACGGGTTCAAGTTCGCGCCGGATGGGGAGAGCCCCGCCCCGAAGGTTTGATTTCCGCTTTCCTCCCTGGCCGGTCGAGGTTGTGCCGCAGGTCAATCACCCCGCACCGCCTCCGGGTCAGTTGCTCCAGCGCCCCCTG
>JACQPP010000044.1 GCA_016207465.1 Methanobacteriota archaeon | reverse complement strand
TTTGGTGACGGCGTTTTTCAGCTGGAGGTTCCAGTTGCCGGTCGGCTCCTTCTCCCACCGGAAGCCGATGGAGCCGGTGGGAAGGTGCAGTTTCCCGCCGCCGTCCACCATGAGCAGTTTCCAATCGGCACTTTCTTCATGGGCGTATTCCGCAATGTCAGATGCCCGCAGGAACCGCCCCATCCGGTATCTGTCGCCGTCCTTCTCCAGGACCACGAGGAAGGGCAGGTTGGTGTACTTTTTCACGTAGCCGGTGAAATAGGGGGTCTCCCGGTCGGCATAGAACTCCTTCAGGATGACGTGGATGCAGGCCATGAAGTAGGCGCCGTCGCTACCGGGGACGAGGGGGACCCACAGGTCGGAGTATTTCGCCACATCCGAGTAGTTCGGGGAGACCACCACCACCTTGGCCCCCCGGTATTTCGCCTCGGGGAGGAAATGGCAGTCGGCGGTCCGGGTCATGTTCATGTTCGAGCCGGCGACGATCCAGTAGGTCCCGTGGTACCAGTCGGAGCTCTCGCAGTTCTCCGTCTGGTCGGCGAACATCGAAGAGGAGACGTGGGGCAGGTCGTGGTACCACTCGTAATAACTGCAGTAGATGCCGCCGAGCAGGTTGTTGTAGCGGTGCCCCGAGATGAAACTCAGAAGACTCATGGCGGGAATGGGCGCGAAGGTCGCCATGTGGTCGGGGCCGTATTTCTTGATGGTGTGGATCTGGGCTCCTGCAACCAATTCCACCGCCTCGTCCCAGCTCACCCGTTTCCAGCCCGCTTTGCCTCTCGCGGATTTGTATTTTTTCGCTCTCTCCTCGCTCTCGACGACGCTCGCCCACGCCTCCACGGGGTCTTTGCCCTTCCCGCGCTCCTCCCGGTAGAAATCCCACAGGACCTTCCGCACGTAGGGGAACTTGGGCCTCAAGGGGCTGTAGGGATACCACGAGGCGGTGACGCCCCTCTGGCACCCCCGGGGCTCGACGTTGGGGATGTCCGGGTCGATCTGGGGGTAGTCGGTCTTCTGGAGCTCCCAGCAGATGAGCCCGTCTTTCACGAAGACCTCCCAGCTGCATGCCATGGAGCAGTTCACCCCGTGGCTCGTCCGCACGCTGTAGTCGTAGGACCACCGCTTCCGGTAGAAGTCCTCCCAGGAGCGCGAGTCGTCGCTGACGGCAAACCACCTGCTCTTCATACCTTCTTCCTCCCCCAAATCAGCGCGACCAGGGTCAGCCCGATGGCGGCCGCGATGCCCGCCGCCAGGGTGGGGAGATGCTGGGGAGGAGCGGCCGCCGGGACCGCCTCCCGCCGCTCTGAAGAAAGAGTCTTGAGGTAGGCGACGAGGTCTTGGACCTGGCTCTCCGACAGCATGGCGAAGGAGGGCATGACGGCGGGGTAGCCCTCGACGACAACCGCCGAGGGCTCTCGGATGGACTGGACGATGTAGGAGTCGCCCTTGGCGCCGACGCCCTGGAGGCCGGGGCCCACAACCCGGTTGCTTCCGGTGGAGTGGCAGCTGTTGCAGGCGGGGGCCACTCCTCCCTCGAAGAGGGCCTTGCCCCGGGCCGCATCCTCCGGGTTCTGCGCCACGGCGCCTGCCACCGCAAACGCTGTCCACACCAGTACGCCAAGGGCCAGTCCCATGGGGACGCGGGGCGTGGAGGTCATAGAGGACGGCTCCGGCGGGGCTCGGGCTCCAGGCTCGAGAGGACCACCTTCTCTGCCACCCTCACCATCTCATCCCTGACCGGAGCGTAGAAGGAGTGGAGCATGCATGGGTCCTGCCCCCCGCACCGGTGGCCCCAGAAGAGACAGCGCTTGAACAAATCCGCCCCCTCCACCGCCTCCAGCACCTCCCGCAGCCGGATGGAGCCCGGGGGACGCGCCAGCCGATACCCCCGCTCCGGCCCCCGCGATGCGGTGACCAGCCCCGCCCGCGAGAGATTCTGTAGCACCTTCGAGAGATACGCCGGGGGCAACCCCTCCTCCCGGGCCAAGCGCGCCATGGGGACCGCCCCCGGGGCCCGCACCAAGTGGAGCAGGGCCTTCAGGGCGTACTCGCTTTCTCGGGTGAGACGCATTGGTGTGATTGGACCCACAAGGTCCAAAGGCTACTCCTGGAAGCGGGGGAAGAATATTCCCAATGGAAAATCCGGTGAGGTCTGACGGATACGTGGGCTACGTAGATTCCGTAGGCAACGCTTTCCAGTGTGCAACCCGCCAACCACTCCACAGGATGCACCCCGCCGCAACACGCCCTCCCGCACCCGAGAAGCCGGCCGAGCCCCTGCTTCTCCTCGGGGACACGAAGCGCCACATCCTCGAAGAACTCCTGGCGGGCCCCCAGGGGGCCCCGGAACTGGCCCGCTCCATGGGCATCGAGGTGAACGCGGTCCGGAAGCACCTCGACTCCCTGGAGCACATGGGGGCGGTCCGCTACGAATTCCTCCGGATGGGCACGGGGAGGCCCAAGAAGCGGTACCGCCTGGGACCGGTGGGACTGGAGCTGTTCCCCCGGCGCTACGACCTCCTCTTCTCCCGCCTCCTCGACACCCTCCTCCAGAAGGAGGGGGAGGCCTACGTGGGGGCCATGCTCGCCGGGATTGCCCGCGAGGTCGCCGGGGGGATTGCCATCCCGGCCGACGCCCCCCCGGAGGAGAGACTGGAGACTCTCACCGGGGCCCTGAACGACCTCGGCTTCCGGGCCAGCCTGGAGACCAGGAATGGGTGTCCCTGCATCGTCAACCGCAACTGCGTCGCCCTCCGGGCCGCCTCCCGCCACCCGGGCCTCATCTGCCGCCGGTTCCACTCCACCCTCATCTCGGCCGCCCTCGGAGGGCCCCGGGTGGAACTGGAGGGATGCATCGTCCGGGGGGACCCCGAGTGCCGCCATGCGATACACCTGGAACCCGCACCGAGAACCGGGTTTAGAGACAAAAAGGTGTCCAAATTACGTAAACTACGGAAGCCCCCCTAATCTCCATTGGGAAAAACCATCCGTCCACCCCGCTTTAGCCCTCCCCGGACATGAACCACGCGAGGGCTCTCCTGATTGCCGCGGTCGCCGCGGGCCTCCTTGTCTCAGGCGCCCTCCTCACCACCCTCTCCCCGCCCGCCGGGGCCGCCACCACCCCCCGGGTCCGGGAATATACTCTCACCGTTGAGGCCGCCGACATCCCCGTGGGCCCCGGCTCCACCTGGCACGCCTGGACCTACAATGGAACCGTCCCTGGCCCCCTCCTCCGGGTCAAGGCCGGGGAAACCCTGCGGGTCAAAGTCATCAACAAGCATAACCTCACCCACAGTTTCCACACCCACCTCGCCCCCTACGAGCCCCAGTTCGACGGGAGCCAGGTGAACACCATCACCGGGGTCGGCAAGGGGGCCATGATTCCCCCCGGGGGCGAATACACCTACGAGTTCCACCCCACCACCCCGGGCATCTTCTACTACCACTGCCACTCCGCCGACGGGGGGTTCCACATCCACCAGCACATCGCCCAGGGGCTCTACGGGGCCATCGTCGTCGAGGAGCCCGACGCCCCTGCGATGAAGGAGGAGGCCATCTTCATGGCGGAAATCGGCCACCAGACCGAGGGCAAGAACACCCCTTACTACATCATGAACGGCAAGGGCATCCCCGGCGGCGAGAAGACCCTGGAAAAAATCTTCGCCGAGAAGGGGGTCGCCGGGGTGGTGGAGCAGTTCGGCAAGACCGTCCCCGTGGTCAAGGCCAAGGCAGGGGAATCGGTGCGTCTCCACGTCATCAACATCGGGGACCAAATCCACTCCTACCACCTCCACGGCATGAACCTGAAGTCGGAGAATATGCTCCCCGGCCGCATCTGGCCCGCCAACGTGGTCCAGCTGGTCCCCGGGGGGGCCGACACCATCGTTGTGACCCCAACCGAGGAGCAGAAGGGGGTGTGGCTCTTCCACTGCCACGTGGTGGGCCACGCCGACGCCGGGATGATTGGGGTCATGGTGGTCGAATAACGACCCTACCGGGACCACGGTAATCTTCATTCCGGGGCGCCCAGGAGCCGCGCGAGCTCCCGGTGGCGCTCGTCAATGATTTTCCGGAACTCCCGGGTCTGCCCGCGGATGCGCTTCGCGGTCTCCGGGTCCCCCAGGTATTCGACCCAGTCGGCCACCCAGCGGGCCTGCTCCTCGGTGAACTCCCCGATGTGCTCGTGGAGTTCGTCGAAGTTCCGCAGGGCCAAGTCCCGCAGGTAGTAGGGTTCCCGCTCCGTCGGGTGGAAGAGCCTCCGCGCGGTCTCGCGCATGGGCTCCAGGGCCGGGGGCACCGGGGAGGGGCGCTCGGGGGCCTTCTTCCTCGAACTGGTCTTCTTGCTCATGGTTCAACCTCCGTGGAGGCTCTCCACCACCGGGGGCCACAGGAGCAGGACCCCCGCGGCCACACCGATGACAAGGACGTAGAACCACTTCCGGAGGTCCACCTCCCTCCGGCGCATCGCCGTGTGCAGGAGGGCCCAGGAGCCGAACCACACCAGCACCATGAAGGTGAATTTGCCCGAGAGGGGCCCGATGGCCCGGGGCTCCGGCATCCACATCCCCAGGGACTGCATGGCCCCCTTGAATCCCTTGTCCAACTCGGCGACCACGAACGCGAGGGAGAGCCCCAGGAGCCCGAGGACCGCCGACAGGCTGGCGGCCAGGGCGGGCCCCGTGGGGTTCACCTCCTGGACCTTCGGCCTCGATGTCTCCGCGGCCATGGTCACACGCTCCGTATCTTGGTGATGGCGGCCCCCAGGATGAAGGCCGAGACCAAGGCGAACCACGCAACCCCCAGGAGGATGGCAATCATCCGCCGGAGCCCTGCGTCCTGCACGCTCCTCTCCCGGTATCTCCAGAGGAGGTAGGCGGCGGCGAAGGTGAGGGGGATGGTCACCAGGGCGATGTGCTCCTTGAACTCGAAGAAGACCTTGTGGGCCTCCGGGACGTTGGCCAGGAGCCACTGGCGCACCGTCTCGTGGCCGTGGACCGCGGGGTCCCGGTAGTGCCGGTAGAGCCAGAGGCCCCAGGCGTTCGTCACAATGGCGAGGAGGCCGGAGATGAGGCTCACCTCCAGGAGGTCGCTGAACGCCTTCAGCTTCCCGATGTAGAGGCGGTAGGCCAGGTAGAGGGAGACCGTGGCCATGAGGAGATAGACGGTGGCCACCGTTCCGTGGATGACCCCCAGGAAGGCGTGCTCGCTCCCGTAGGTCAGCACCCCGCCGGGGAGGGTGGCGAAGATGGCCAGCCCCACCGCCCCCAGCACCAGGGCCGCGAGGACCTGGAGCAGGCGGGCCCCCGGGGTCTCCTCCCGGGGAATCAACTCGGAGCCCTTCCGCAACACATCCTCCACGATGTTGGAAATCTCCTGCGCCGCGGACGGCGCATCATGGTTCGTCATGCCGACACCCCGCGGGTTGGGTGATTTTCGCCAAATATCTTTCGCTTCAGTTTGAGGTTCATGTCTCCAAACAGCCCTCTAACCGAGAAGAATATGGATTATCTCTACGGTAGTTGTATTTATACATATGATTTGTATAAAATATAGAGTTTATGTAGTTGTTGCACTCGGTTTTAATTATAGATGTTCAGAGAGGTAATATTTATCTCTATAACACTAAAATTACATACTCAATGGAGTCCCGGAAGATACAGCGTAGCGTTTCTGGCAGTTACATCGTGACCCTCCCCAAGGAGTGGGTGGAGTCCCACGGGGTCTCCAAGGGGGAGCGGGTCAGCGTCTACGTGAACGAGGAGGGGGTCCTCTGCATGGTCCCCGGCAACCCGGGCGCGGTCTCCCCCAAGGAGTGCTACCTGAACTTCGAGGACTACGACTCCCCGAGCGCGGTGGAGCGGCGGGTGAAGGCCTGCTACGTGGAGGGGGACGACATCATCACCGTCTCCTCCAAGAAGACCATCCCCGCC
>JACQPP010000042.1 GCA_016207465.1 Methanobacteriota archaeon | reverse complement strand
CGACCACAGGCCCCCCAGCGCCACCGCCAGCCCCAGGAGCACCCACGAGACCCGCGCCCACACCCGCGTTGACCTCTCCCACTCCTCGCAACCCCACCACAACCGCGCCACCCCCGCCCCGAACACAAACGCCATGGCCGAAAAACTGAGGAAAATCACCGGGGGATGCACCACCATCCACGGAGTCCGAAGGAGAGGATTCAGCCCCGCCCCATTCCGCGGAACCATCCCCGCAGGAATATCCGGCTCCACCTGATAAATGGACACAAACGGCGAGAGCCCCACCGTCGTCACCAGCAGACCCGCCCCGAACACCAGCACCACACCCAACACCCTCCGGTGAAACACCGAGCCCCACCCCCCGCCCCGCATGAACACCAGCGCCAGCAGGAACAAGAGCCACCCCCAGAACAGATACGAGCCCTCCTGCCCCGCCCACAACGCCGCCACCTTATACCCCAATGGCAACTCCGCGCTCGAAAACCGGAACACATAATAATTCGTGAACTCCGACAGCAGAAGCCCAGCCCACAAAAACAACACCCCCCCACTCAGAAAACCGAAGGACGCCCACAACAGGCGGCGGGCCCACACCCACCCCCCCCGCCCATGTTTCTCCTGCAAATAGAGCAGAACCAGAACACCCAAGGTGGAGACAATGGCCCCACCCACAAACACCACGGTGGCAATACTCACGGCTCCCCCCCGGGGGGAGGGGGCCTCCCCGCATCCACCACCGTCTGATTCCCCACCATCTCCGGCGGCCTCACCCCAGCCTTCACCTTGTCCATAGTATCTGCGAGGGCCTCCGCCCCCACATACCCGTTGATGCGCGTCACCACACCCCCGCCGGGCTCCAGGAACACCAGGGTCGGCGGATACTGCACCCCGAAACGGGCCGGGGTCCGCCGGTCCGCATCCAGGTCAATGAGCACCCGCACAAAATCCCGCTCCAGCCGCGGCCCCACCATCGCCCCGGGGAACACCTCGTTGTCATACCTCTTGCAATACTGGCACCACACCGCCCAGAAATACACCAGCACCGGCTTCCTCTCCGCCTGCGCCCGCGCGAGTCCCTCCTCCACACTCAACAGCCAAGTGTGGCCCCCGATATACCCCAACCGGCGGTCGCTCACCACCGGGGCGCTGGAGGCGGAGACGTAGAAGAAGACCAGCACACCGGCGAGGGCGAGATAGAGGAGGAGGCGCTCGCGGGACATAGCTATGGGGGGGTTGGATGCGCGGCTATAAAGAATCCACACCCGGCTTACACCCCGAGGGCCATCCTCAATGTGTTCCGTATCCCCGGCGCAAGCCCCAGGACCAGTATGGTGAAGAGCACCAGGTTCTTCATGCTCTGCTCCTCGGGCTTGAAACTCCTGTGGACGGCGTAGATGACGGGGATGATGACCCCCATCTTGAGGAAGAAGAACCCCGCGAGGCTCCCGGTGGCCCGCTGGAGGGCGGTCTCGATGACGTGCTCGGGGATGTAGCCGAGGTAGGAGACTCCGAGGAAGCTGGAGCCGGCGTCCATGGCGTGGGCGGCGATGATGGCCCCGGAGGAGCCGAGGGAGAGAAATGCGATGGAGAGTTTCCTCCCCAGGGCGTAGAAGCCGAGGCCGAGCCCAGCGGCGAGGGCGAGGACCGCGAGGGGGAGCCAGGCGTGGCGCACCGGGGCGAGGACGGCGAGGAGGGCGAGGTCGAGGAGCCCCCAGAGGAGCCCCGCGATGGCGAAGGGGCGCAGGTAGTCCTTCACCCGCCCCATCCTATGCAGTTTGACGCATATAATAAGGGGCAGGATTGTGCCTGCGAAGACGGTGAAGTAGATGATGGGCGTGATGACGAGGTAGGCGGCGTCGGTGCCCTTGAGGGCCCCGGAGTCCTCGATGACCCGCAGGCTGGAGCCCACCAGGACGTAGGGGGCGGCGGCGAGGATGAACCGCTCGTCCACCTTCACCTCCCACCTCCGCAGGAGCCGCAGGACCCCGTAGAGGGCCGCGCCGAGGACGAGGGCGTAGGTGGCGGTGTCAATGGGGTTGAAGGCGGGGATGCACCCGGGGGGGATGTTCTTGGCGTCGCAGACAAGCTGGGCGATGTAGGTGTCGTAGAGGAAGCCCGCGACGCCCTCGGATGCCATGGTGGAGCCCACCCGTAGATGCCCCCCGCCCCCCCTTAAATGTAGGGGGGTGGGGTTTATGGCAACCCCCGCCAGAATCATCCCGCGTATGGTGCGTGACCCGGTGTGCCGGATGGAGGTGGACCCGGCGAAGACCGCCTACTCTGAGGAGGGGAGCGAGTTCGGGCGGGAGGGGCTCACCTACTACTTCTGCTCTCCCATGTGCCGCTCCATGTTCCTGGAGAACCCCAGGAAATACCTGGAGGCCGGAGGCGGGGTGCCCATGGGCGAGGTGAACCTCCGGGTGCGCCGCATGTGGGGGATGGCCCTGGCCCTCGTCCTGGCCCTCATGCTGGTGGGAGTCTTCCTCGTCTCCCGCAGCCGGTGATTCCCGGCGGTTTGGCGTATAAAAATTTAAATAGGGTGTTCCCCTCGTGATTCTTGGGCCCCCCATGTTCAACCGCATCCTGAGCGCCCACGTGACCCACAAGTGGGCGACCATTGACGACCTGGAGATGGTCTCGGCGAAGGAGGCCCACTCGATTCTCCAGGGGGTCCGCCGGCTGGAGCATGTGGAGGAGGCGGCCCTCCTGAAGACCTGCAACCGCGTCGAGATTTATGTCGCCTCCGATGAGCCCCTGCGGGCCCAGAGGGAGCTGGGGGAGTTCCTGTCGGGCTCGATTCCGCTGGACATGGTGCGGTTCCTCCACGGGGAGGACTCGGTGCGCCACCTGATGCGGGTGGCCGGGGGGCTGGACAGCATGGTGGTGGGGGAGGACCAGATTCTGCACCAGGTGAAGGAGGCGTTCCAGTTCGCGCGGGACGAGAAGGCCCTGGGGCAGGACCTCACCCGGGTCTTCCAGCGGGCCCTCCAGGTGGGGCGGGAGGCCCGGGCGGAGACCGAAATCAACAAGGGGAGGGTCTCCATCGGGACCGCCACGGTCCAGCTCGCGGAGCAGCTGCTGGGGAGCTTGGAGGGGAAGACAGTGGTCATCCTGGGGGCGGGGGAGATGGCCCGGCTGGTGGCCCGCGCCCTCCTCAAGAGGAAAATCCGGGGGCTCTTCTTCGCCAACCGCACGGTGAGCCACGCCCAGCACCTCGCGGAGGAATTGCGGGGCTCCGCCATCCCCTACAGCCGCCTGGGGGAGGCCCTGGGTCGGGCCGATGTGGTCATCTGCGCCAGCGCGGCCCCCCATGTGGTCCTCACCCGGCAGGAGCTGGAGGAGATGCTCCGGGAGGCCCGGCGCACCCGGAAACTGGTGGTCATTGACATCTCGAACCCGCGGAACATTGACGAGGCCATCGCCACCCTCCCCCGGGTGGAATTGCACAACATTGACGGCCTGCGCCGGGTGGCCCATGAGAACCTGAAGCGCCGGAAGTCGGAGGTGGTGAAGGTGGAACGCATCATTGACGGGGCCCTGCGCGGGATGCTCGCCAAGTACGGCCGGGAGGACGGGGAGGAAATCCTGCGAGGCCTCTACCGCACCGTGGAGGACATCAAGCGGGCCGAGATGGAGCGCACCCTCCAGAAACTCCAGGGGCTCTCCCCCCGGGAGCGGGAGATCCTCCGGGCCCTGGTGGACAGCCTCTCCAACAAAATCCTGGCCACCCCCACCGGCAACATCCGCCGGGCCACCGCCCGGGGGGACGTGGAGTTCCTCAAGCGGGCCGCGCGATTGTTCGACGTGAGATACGGGGAATAACCAGGTATGGAGGAGCGGGTCCGCAAAATCTGGCTCACCAGCGCCTATTTCCTCTTCCCCCTGCTGCTCCTGGAGATTGTCACCGGCTTCGGCCTCATCCCGGAGACCCGCGGGTATGTCTTCGGGGCCACCGGGGGCCTCCTCACCCGCGGGGTCTCCCAGGACCTCCACATCCTCCTCACCGCCCCGCTCATCGTCGTGTTCCTGACCCACGCCATGCTCTCCTTCAAGTTCCGGCTCCCGGTGGCGTGGCAGGGGAGGCTCCAGTGGCCCCTGCTGGCGCTGGGGGTGCTGGCGGGGGCGGTGCTGTTGTATCTCTATCTGATGATTTTCCTGGGGAGCGCGTGAATGGCGGAGACCCTCTGGGGTGTGGTGGGCCCCCTGCGGCGCGGCCTGGGAGACTACTGGATGGCGGTCTCCGACCATCGGCTGGCGCTGCTGCGGGCGGAGACCTTCCTGCCCATCCGGGGGGGCCTCCCGGCGATGGTGATGAACGCGCTCCTGCTGGTGGGGCTGGTGCTGGGGGCGTGGGCGGGCTCGGCCCTCGGGGGAGCCCTCGATGGAGTCTCGGGGGCCGGGTCCGGCTTGGGCCGGGCCGCGGGGACCACCCTGGGGCTCCTGGGGGGCCTGGCGGTCATGGGCACTCTCTCGGTGTGGGCCGAGCCCCGGCGGGAGGCCGGTGGAGACCCGCTGACCCTGCTGGGCCTGGACCCCCCGGGGCTGGAGCGGGCGCTGGAGAGGCGCCGGGGCAACCGCTCCATCCCGCTGTCCGATGTCACGGGGGCCCGGGCCTATGAGACGCGGCAGGGGAGGTTCCTGGAGCTCCGCCTCCCCGGGGGCCGGTGGAGGTTCCAGTGGCTGCTGACCCTCCCGGGGATTGGCCGGCAGTCGGCGTTCCTGCGCCAGACCCTCGGCGGGAGGTTCGAGAGCGAATTCCCCATAGAGGGG
>JACQPP010000040.1 GCA_016207465.1 Methanobacteriota archaeon | reverse complement strand
CTGGTGGAGACATTGGCCCGCACCCCCGGGGTCCGGGTGCGGGGGGTGGCGGTGGGGATGCCCGGGGCGGTGGACCCCCGGCGGGGAGTGCTCTACCAGTCTCCCAACTTCGCGGGTTCCGGGGACTATCCCCTGCGCTCGGAGCTGGAGGCCCGCCTGCGGGGGCTGGGGGTCCCGGTGGTGGTGGAGAACGATGCCAACGCATACGCGGTGGGGGAGCACTGGAAGGGGGCGGGCCGGGGGGCCCCCTCCCTGGTCTGCCTCACCCTGGGCACCGGGGTCGGGGGCGCGGTTATCCTCTGGGGCCGGCTCTGGAGGGGGGAACAGGGGGCCGCCGGGGAATTGGGCCACATGGTGGTGGACCCGGAGGGCCCGGGGTGCTCCTGCGGGGGGCGGGGCTGCCTGGAGGCCTACCTGGGGGCCCGCTCCATCCGGCGGCGCATCCAGGAGGTCGCAGACAGGTCGGGGGAGCCCGGCCGCTGGGGGAAGAGCCCGGGGCCCCGGGAACTTCAGGCGGCCGCCGAGAAGGGGGACCTCCTGGCCCTCCAGGTGTGGGATGAAATCGGGCGCCACCTGGGCATCGGGCTCGCCAGCCTGGTGAACATCTTCAACCCCCACACCATTGTCATCGGGGGCGGGGTGGCGGCGGGCTGGGACCTCTTCATGCCCCCGGCCCGGAGGGAGATGGAGGCCCGGGCGTTCCGCATCCCCGCCCGCCGGGTGAAACTGGCGCGGGCCCGGCTGGGGGACGACGCGGGGGTCCTGGGGGCCGCCCGCCTCGCCTGGCAGAGCCTCCCCGGGGCCGCGGGGGAGTGAGGGCCGTGTTCGGGAGAGAGAGGCGGGGACGCGGGGAGCCCCTGGTCCTCGACCTGGAGGGGCTGGAGGCACTGCTGAGGGAGCGGAGGGACGTGTCCAGCGGGGGGCCGGAGGGGGCCCTGGATGTGGTGCGGAGGATTCTGGCCATGCGGGACGAGCTGGAGGGGGTCCTCGCCAGCCTGGAGTCGCGCCCCTCGGACCACCTCTTCAAGGCCATCGCCACCGCCCGGCCCCAGTACGTGAAGGGGATGCGCAACGCCCTGAAGACCCTGCGGCCCCGCGAGCCCTGGGATTTGCCGAGGCTCATGGAGTTCTACGAGGCCAGCCGGGGGGCCCTCCAGGCCATGCAGGGCCTCGAACTGGGCCCGGGGAAATACCTGGCCCGGGGATACCGGGAGGAGATGAGGGCCATCGCCCGCCTCATCCGGGACCTCATCCCCCTCGCGGTGGACCTGGGACATCGGGTGGAGGAGCGCCACCGTGGCCTCTCCCGCTTGGACACCCTCCTCTCCGAGGCCTCCGCCCTCCGCGCCCGGGTGGCCGAGCAGCGCGCCCACCAGGCGGAGAAGAGCCGCCATGAGGCCGAGGCCGCCCGCCTCGAGTCCCACCGGGACCAGCAGAAGGCGAGATTCACGGCTCTCGACACCGGCCCCGGGGCCCAGGAGGTCCGCGGGCTCGAAGCCCGAATCCAGGCCGCCCGGGAGGCCCGGGCCCGTCTGGAGGCCGAACTCCGCCAGAGGGTGGACCCCCTCGGCCGCGCCCTGCGCAAGTTCCAGAAGCTGGAGACAGGGACCTCGACCCTCGGGGCCCCCCTCCAGCGGGCCCTCTCCGGTTTCCTGGCCCAGTCCGGGGAGGCCATCCTCAAAGACCCCGCGGCCCCCTGGGGCCCCCTCCTCCTGGCGGTCCGCGAGGCCATCGACACCGGGCGCCTGGCCCTGGAGGAGAGCGAGGAAATCAAGACCCTTGAGCGCCTCGACTTCCTCCTGGAGGGACACCTCGAGGAATACCTCGCCCGGCAGAAGCAGTCCACCGCCGAGGAGGCCAGGGCGTCGGGGGTCCTCGCCTCCCACCCCGTGGCCCGGGAGCGGCAGGAGGTCCTCCACCTCCTCCTGGAGGCCGAGGAGAACCTCCGCAGGGAGCAGGGGCTCCTCGCCTCCCTCGGATTCAAGGACGACCCCCAGGCTATCGAGGGACTCAAGAGGACCCTGGAGGCCAGCCTCTCCGCCCTCGAAGGACGCCCCGTGGAAATCCGGCTATAATTTTTCTTTTTTCTTTTCGACCCGGTTTCTGCTTCGCAGAAACGGGGTCGCTTACGCAGTAAGCGACGCCCGCGTTAAAAGAAAAAAGAAAAATTAACTAAAGAAAAAAGAAAAAGTGTGTGTTTAATGCTTCTTTTCACACAGTTCGAGGAGCACCCCCCGGGTGCTCTTGGGGTGGACGAAGGCGATGCGGGCCCCGTGGGCCCCCGTGCGGGGCTTCTCGTCCACCAGGGTGAGGCCGGCCCGGCGGGCCGCCTGGAGGGCCTCGTCAATGTTGTCCACGCAGATGGCCACGTGGTGGACCCCCTCCCCGCGCTTCTCGATGGTCCGGGCCACGGGGCCGTCGGGGCTGGTGGACTCCAGCAGTTCCAGGTTGGTCTCCCCCACGGGGAGGAAGGCGGTCTTCACCTTCTGGTCCTCCACGGTCTCGGTGTGGGAGACCCGGAGGCCGAGGGCGGTGTAGAGCTTCACCGCCTCGTCGAGGCTCTTCACGGCGATGCCCACGTGGTCCACCTTCAGGGGCTTCATGGCGGTTGTTCTCGGTATAGGAAAGTATAGCCGGTTTCAGGTCCTGTCAAACATCGTTGACCGCCCGAAGGGCGGAGGCCTATCTTGTCCTCTCCCGGGGGACATAAAAAACCTTTGAGATGTCCCCGTGGGCCATCGAAGCCTTTATCTTTTTTCCAGGGCGGCTTACTGACGTATGGTGGACATCCGCATGGCAGTGGCCGACCCGAAGACGGGCCAGTCCCACCAGAAGGCCCTCCCCGGCCCCGAGGGGCAGGTGCTCTACGGGAAGTCGGTGGGAGACACCCTCGACGGGACCCTGGTGGGCCTCCCTGGCTACACCCTCCAGGTCACGGGGGGCTCCGACAAGGACGGGTTCCCCATGCGGCGCGACATCCCCGGCTCCCTGAAGAAGTATCCCCTCCTCTCCGGGGGCGTGGGCTACGCCGACCCCCGGGCGGGGGTCCGGCTCCGCCGCACCGTCCGGGGGAGGGAGATTGGCCCCGAGACCGGGCAGGTGAACCTCG
Source organism: Methanobacteriota archaeon (assembly GCA_016207465.1). Classification (GTDB taxonomy): domain Archaea; phylum Halobacteriota; class Syntropharchaeia; order JACQPP01; family JACQPP01; genus JACQPP01. The sequence goes on along the minus strand of JACQPP010000040.1, from coordinate 28,419 downwards.
CCGTGGTCACCCCGGGCCCGAAGCCTCTCGGTGAGCTACTCCCCGCCGGCGAGAAGAAGGACAAGAAGGACAAGAAGGGGGCCGCGGGGGGCAAGGCCCCGAAGCTGGCCATGGGCAAGGCACCCAAGTGATGTTGGGCGCGCCTTCGGCGCGCCAGTGAAATTTTCGCTTCGCGAAAATTTCACCATCCCCGGACAACCTTTATCTTTTTTCCACGCGAGCGCAGCGAGCGTGGAAAAAAGACCCTTTCGTTTTCTGGAGGACGTGGCGCTGGCGGACGTGGCCTTCGAGGCCCGGGGGCGGACTCTCTCTGCCCTCTTCCGGAACTCGGCTCGGGCCCTGGGGGAGACTATGGTGGACCCCCGGAGGGTGCAGGGCCGGGTGGAGCGCCGGGTGGAACTGGAGCACATGGAGGTGGAGCGCCTCCTCTACCGCTTCCTCTCGGAGGTGGTGTTCCTGAAGGACAGCGAGCGGCTGCTGCTCCCCCGCTGCCGGGCCCGGGTGTCCGGGGGTCCCCCCTTCCGGCTGGATGCCAACCTGTCGGGGGAGCACATCGATGACGTGCGCCACGGCCCCGCCCTGCGGAACGACGTGAAGGCGGTGACCATGCACCTCTTCGAGGTGTCCCGGGGCCCCCGGGGGTGGACCGCCCGGGTGGTCCTCGACATCTAAAACGGCACACCCATCGGCACACCTTTGCAAAAAGTATAGATAGAGGAAACGTAGACCCCATCACGAAATGCGGGCTCTGCGATACTTCTGCGTCGGAATCCTCCTGCTGGCGCTGGCGATAATGCCGGTGCTGGCCCAGGAGGAGATATGGTCGGTGGACGCCGGGGGGGCAGTGAAGACCGTCTCCACCTCCCGGGGGGCGGCGGCCTCGGTGGTGGTCCACAGCGAGCAGGTGTTCTACTACGATGGCCGGGGGAACCTGGCATGGGGAAAGGGGCTCACGGGGGTCCGGCGGGCCTCCATCAGCCCCGACGGCTCCCATGTGGCCGCGGCGGTGGCCCGCAAGGTCTATCTCTACGACGGCAAGGGCAACGAGGTGTTGAACTTCGGGTTCCCCCACGAGGTGGAGGACGTGGCCATGTCCGCGGGGGCCGCCCAGATTGCGGTGGGCACCCAGGGGGGCGAGGTTCTCCTCCTGGACAAGACCGGGGCCACCCTCTGGAAGCGCTCCGTGTGCTCTGGGGTCGCCTCCATCTCCATGACTCCCAACGGCTCCCACATCGTCGCGGGCTCCGCGGGATGCGTGAGCCTCTTCGACTCCAAGGGGGAAAAGAAGTTCTCGGCCCCCATCCTCGGGACTGCCAGCCGCGTCTCCACCAGCGGGGAGCGCACCGCCGCGGGCTCCACCGACTCCAACCTCTACTTCTTCATCGACACCGAGGCCAACTTCTGGAAGCTGAAGACCCAGACCTCGGCCATCTCCACCGGGCTCACGGAGACCGGCCAGCCCATCGTCGCCTCCTCCGGCAACTCCCTCTACTTCCTCGACCCCCGTCCCCGCCTGGTCCCCGACAAGGTCTACCGCCGGAGCGAACTCCCCATCTCCGTCACCGACCTCTCCCTCTCCCCCGAGGGGACCCGCCTGCTGACCGCGGTGGGGCGAAACCTCACCCTCTTCACGGTGCCTCCCCTGCCTGCAACCGTCGCGGGCGAGCCCGCCCCGACCATCTCCCCCGCTCCCTCCACCCCCGGTCCCACTCCCACCCCTGAGGCCACGCTCTCGCCGGGCCCCTCCCCTCCCCCGGTTCCCACCCCGCCCCCCGCGGGGGACACGGCGGCCATCGACTCCCTGGGCTCCGGCGCCCGCAAGACCCTCGCCTTCGGGGGGGACATCACCCACCTCACCCTCCGGGCGGCCCGCACCATCTCCTCCGCCTCCATCACCCTGGAGCGCCTCCCCCGCCTCCCCCCGGAGGTCCGCGAGGAGCCCCGCGTCCTCTACGCCTACTACCGTCTCACCCCCCAGAACATCGCCCCCGCGGACCTGGAGGGCACCGTCTCCCTCGACTTCCGCGTGCCCACCTCCTGGCTCCGGGAGAACGACATCGACCCCGCCACCGTCCTCCTCCGGCGCTACGAGGGGGGCCGCTGGGAGTCCCTCTCCACCCGGCAGACCTCCACCCAGGGAGACCACGCCCTCTACACCGCCGAGAGCCGCGGCCTGAGCCTCTTCGCCATCACCGGGACCCCCCGCACCGGCTCCCCCACCGCCTCCCCCCCTGCCACCTCCGCTCCCGGCACCCCCGCCATCCCCTCCGTGAACCCGGGCCCCATCCCCTCCTCCCTCCTCCCCTACCTGCCCGCGGTCGCGGTCATCGTCCTCCTCGTGCTCCTCCACCGCCGCATCGGCTACATCATGAACCAGTGGCGCATCAAGCGGAGGATGAAACGGTTCTAAAACATGACCCGCGCTCTCGTCATTCTCGCCGAGGGATTCGAGGAGATTGAGGCCACCACCATCATTGATGTCCTCCGCCGCGGGGGGGTCGAGGTCACCGCGGCCGGCCTCGCCCCCGGCCCCGCGCGGGGCTCCCATGGCATCTCCCTGCTCCCCGACACCACCCTCGACCAGACCCGGGGGACCTACGATGCCATCGTCCTCCCCGGGGGAAGCCCCGGAACCGAGAACCTCGCCCGCGACCCCCGGGTCCTCGACCTCCTCCGCCAACACCACCAGGCACAAAAAACAGTGGCGGCGGTATGCGCGGCCCCCTCGGTCCTCGCCCGGGCGGGGCTCCTCCAGGGGCGACGGGCCACCATCTACCCCACCATGACCGACCACCTCCAGGGGGCCCACGCGGAGAGCCAGGCGGTGGTCCAGGACGGCAACCTCGTCACCAGCCAGGGCCCCGGCACCACCATGGCCTTCGCCCTCGCCCTCCTCGAGCGCCTCGCCGGACGGGCCCGGGCCGACGAGGTGGGACAGAGGCTCCTTTATCGGCCATGAGGACCCATCTCCTGCTCCTCCTCTGCACCCTGGTTCTCCTCTCGGGGTGCGCCCACGTGGCCCAGGCGCCGATGCTGAAGGCAGACGTCTCCCTCGTCAAGCTCTCCGGGGGAGACGCCGCCATGGTGACCAGCCGGGACGCGTTCCCCTGGACCGAACTCCGGGTCACCATGAACGGCCAGCCCTGCCGGGGGACCCCCATCACCCTCCCCCCGGGGGACCGGTTCCCCCTCTCCCCGGAGGACTGCGGCCAGGCCGGCCAGGCCATCAAATCTGTGGGCCTCGCCTCCAAGGAGGGCCAGGTCACCTACACCTTCTGAGGCCTGGTTTCATTTCGGAAAGCGAGCCAAACCTTTACCTTCCCCCTCTCCATCCCCCGGGTGATGGCCCCCCTCGCCCTGGTCACCGGAGCCTGCGGGTTCACCGGGGGCCACATGGTGGAGATGCTGCGGGCCCAGGGGTGGGAGGTGCTGGCCACCGACCTCCCCGCCGCCGACCCCGGCCGCGCGAAGGCCCAGGGGGCGGAGTTCCTCCCCTCCGACGTCACCCGCCCCGAGACCCTCAAGCCCCTCTTCGACCGCTCCCCGGAGGTTCTCTTCCACCCCGCCAGCCTCTTCGACTACTTCGCCCCCTGGGAGCCCCTCCACCGGGTCAACGTGGTGGGGATGCGGAACCTCTGCGAGGCCGCCGCCGGCTCCAGCCTGAAGCGCATCCTCCACTGGTCCACCCTCGGGGTCTACGGGGAGCAGCACAACGGGGAGTGCGCCGACGAGAACTGGCCCTTCAACCCCCCGAACCTCTACTCCAAATCCAAGGCCGAACAGGAGAAGGTGGTCCAGGAGTTCCGCCGGGAGCGGGGGCTCCCCTTCACCATCCTCCGCCCCGCCCCCATGTACGGCCCCGGCAACCGCTACGGCATGTACCATATCCACCTCCTCATGGCCAAGACGGGCTCCACCGTCATCCCCTCCATCTACCCCCGCACCCGGCGCCTCCGCATGCCCATGCTCCATGTCCGCGACGCCTGCGGGGCCGCCCTCCACCTCTCCCGGACCCCCGGGGCCCTCGGCGAGGCCTACAACGCGGTGACCACCATGGACTTCTTCATCGACGAATTCATGGAGTTCTCCGCCCGCGCCCTCCACGTCCCCGCCCCCCGCATCCCCGTCTGGTACCCCTTCTACCAGGTCTTCGGCAAATGGGCCACCTGGCAGGCCCGCCGGGTCGAGAAGGTCGCCCGCCGCAAGGGATTCCGCCCCAAATTTGATCTCCCCATGGCCGAATACGTGAGCCACCGCTACTGGTTCTCCAACGAGAAACTCAAAAAAACAGGATACCGGTTCCTCTACGAGGACTGGCGCAAGGGCATCTGGGAGACCCTCGGCTGGTACCGCGAACAGGGATGGCTCCCATGAGTTTCATCCTGGACATCCCCCTCCTGGTCCTCCTCGGATACATCTCCGTCTACCTCAACCAGAAACACCTCCACCGGCGCAGCCCCGACTCCCTCTTCCTCCTCGGCGCCGCCATCATGGCCCTCTTCCTCGGGGTCTCCATCCCCCTCTACCTCAACTGGCTCCCGCCCCCGAACCTCGAACCCCTTCCCCTCTTCGGCCCCTGCGGCGACGGGGCCACCTTCATGTGGAACTCATGCCTCGGCCTCGGCATCACTCCCACCCGCGGCCTCCACCCCATCGCCCTCCTCCTCTTCCTCTCCTACCCCCTCGGGTACCTCTGGGGGGTCGAGCGGGGCCGATGGGCATTCGGCCGCCGCCCCGGACAGGGGGGCATCCGCTGGATGTTCCAGATGCGCTCCGAGGAGGACTTCGGCGCCCACCGCAAATACTGATAACGGCCATATTTTCCTATAATGGGGACAAAAGGGGAGGCCATGGAGCCATTCCTTCGCGCCCGCCGCACCCTCCTCCAAATCTTCGCGGGCAGTTTCCTCGTCATCGCCCTCGGCAAGGCCTGGGACGGAGCCTGGCACGTCACCCAGGGGGGCCCAGGAATCGACGACTTCTGGAGTCCCCCCCACCTCTTCGTCTACACCGGCAGCCTCCTCCTGGTCCTCCTGGTGGCCCGAGGGGCCATCCGGGAGCGCGACAGCCACGCCCACCTGCAACCGCTCCTCCAGGTTCCCCCCCTCGGCTTCCCCATCCCCGCCTGCCACCTCATGTCGGGCTCCGGCCTCCTCCTGCTCTTCATCGCCGGGATGCTCGACAGCCGCTGGCACACCGACCTCGGCCTCCGGGAGACCCACTGGAGCCTCCCCCACCTCCTCATCGGCTCCGGCATCTTTCTCCTCGCCCTCGGCATCGCCACCGGCCTCGTCGCCCTCCATCGCCAGCGCCCCGCCCGCAAATGGACGCTCCCCCTCGCGGGCCTCTTCCTCTTCTCCGCGGCCAGCGGCTGGCTCCTCGGCCCCATCTCCGACTTCACCGTCCCCGAGGAAATCACCCGCCTCCTCGCCATGGAGAGCGTGGCCCGACAGCCCGACCTCACCGCCAACCTCCTCCAGAGCCTCCAGCTCGGATTCACCCGCGCCCACCCTCTCCTCGTCCCCGTCCAGGCCCTCCTCTCCGCCTGCCTCCTCACCGCCCTCCGCCGCTGGGACACCCGGAGATGGGCGGCCACCCGCCTGGCCCTCCTCTACACCCTCATCGCCCTCCTCTCCACCCTCGGCGCCGCCGGCCTCCGCAAGAGCGCGGGGCTCCCCCTGCCCCCCGGCGCCTGGCCCTTCCCCATGCTCCCCATGGCCCTCCTCCTCGAACTCGGGGAGAAGAGGCTCAAGACGTGGACATGGCCCCTCGCCGGGCTCCTCGCCGGGGTCCTCTACCGGGCCCCCCCGGGGCCCCTCATCGCGGCCGTGGGGACCGCCATGCTCGGAAAAATGGCGGGAGACCACATCGGGGCGCTGGCGGAGTCCCCCCAGCCCCGGCGCATCGGCTGGACCTGGGCCATCGTGGCCGCCGGGGTCCCCCTGGCCCTCGGAGGGGTGGACATCTGGCTCAGATACGGAAAGTATTGGTGGATCTATCCCTCCTGAATCCAGTCAGGCCAGCACCCTCTGCCGTCCCCCGGGCACCTGGAAGAACGCCCTCAGCAGGGGCTCCTCGTCCCGCGCGGTGGCAAACCGGAAGTCCCCGGGGAACCACGCGCGGTATCGGGGGTATCTCTCGTCCAGCAGCAGGATGGCCCCCCGGTCGGTCTCCGAGCGGATGAGGCGGCCGGATGCCTGGAGGACCCTGCGGAGGGCGGGGAGGGTATAGCCCAGGTCCTGCCCATGTCCCCCCTGGGCCTCGTGGTGGGCGATGAGGCTCTCGGTCTCCACGCTCGGCGGGGCGAAGGGGATGCCCACCACCACCACCGCGCGGAGGAGGTTGTCCTCGTAGTCCACCCCCTCGGAGAAGGAGCCCCCCATCACCCCGAGGAAGAGGGCCCCCCCATGCTCCCGGGCCTCCTCCAGCCCCCGGAGGATGTCCCCCTTCTCCCCGTCTGCCATCCCGCTCCTCTCCATGAGCAGGGGGCGACTCCCGCGGGCGATGTGCGAGGCCGCCCGCTCCATCTGGTCATAACTGGGGAAGAAGACCACCACGTTGCCGGGCACCAGGCGGCAGATGCGCTCCAGCCGATGGGCGATGCGCATGTCCATGGCATCCCCCCGCTCGGTGTAGCGGGTGGTCACCCCCGGGACGTGGAGGACCAATCGGTTCTCCGGGGGAAAGGGGGAGGTGTATTCGCGGAGCCGCCGCCTCTCCTCCGGGATTCCCAGGAGGTCCGCGTAGAGCCCCGGGGGATGGAGGGTCCCCGACATCAGCACGCTCCCCCCCAACTGCCGGAAGAGAGGGCCGGAGAACTCCGCGGCGTCCAGGAGCCGGTAGGACCACTCCGGCCCCGGGGACAGGATATGGACGCACTTCGGGGTCTCCCTCCACCCCTGGATGAATTGGGCCACCCGCATCACCCGCGAAATCGACACCTGCTCCAGCACCTCCTCCCCCCTCTCCACCAGTTGTCCCATGAACTCCTCCAGGGGCAGGGGGCGCAGGGAGCCCCCCAGGACATCCTCCAGGGGGCCCGTCAGCTCCCCGGGCTCCACCCGCCGCTCGGCCCGGGGGTTCTCCCTCTCCAGCCTCCGGGCCCACTCCTCCAGGGGTCTTCGCAGGACCCCCCCGGCCTCGATGGCGGCCTCCCGCACCAGCCCCGGCCCCATGCTCCCGCTGTAGTTCTCCCGGATGCGGTCGGGGAGGTTGTGGGCCTCATCCACCACCGCCAGCATCTCCTCCGGGCTCCGCCCCAGCCTCCGCAGGGTGGCGTCCAGCATCTCCGAGAACAGCAGGTTATAGTCGCCCACCACCACCCGGGCCTCCGACCCGACGTCCATGGCGAGGCGGTAGGGGCACACCGTTCGCTCCCGCCCCACCTCGACCACCTCCTCCGCCGAGAGCACACCCCCGCGCAGCCGGGCCTCCGCCCCCGGGTCCTGGGTGGTGTAGTAGCGGCACCTCCTCTTGCGCATCTGGAGGGAGCACCACTCGTAGAAGCCCGGCGCGGCGGCCTCCGGCCGGGGACACATGGCCTGCTTCGCCACCACATCCACCGCCACGAACTCCGCCTTCTCCCTCATTTTTCGGAGAGTCTCCAGCGCGATGCGGTGCTGGGTGCGCCGCGAGGTCAGGAAGAGGAGGAGCATCTCCCTCTCCAGGGCCACCTCCACTCCCCCGGCGAGGGCCGCCGCCGTCTTCCCCAGCCCCGTCGGGGCATAGGCCACCAGGTGCTCCCCCCTGCCGAGGGCCTCCCGCACATCCCGGAGGAGTTCCCTCTGCCCGGGCCGCACCGAGGGATGGGGGAAGAGGTCCAGCCTCTCCGCCTCCTGCGCCGAGGGCTGGATTCCACTCATCACCCACCCGGGGGGAGGCCGGGTTATCTCCTTTATGCACGCGGGGGGTGAAACTACCCCGGCAACCCCCCGGGCCACCGATGCTGGAAATCCCCAACGTCGGAGAAAAACTATATATGCGATACATCTTACATCTGGTTTTGCCATGCGCGCTTTCAGCCTGGTTTTCCGGGACTCCGCGGCGGCCCGCATCATGGATGCCCTCCTCGAGGCCTGGGACGGGGAGATATCCAAGACCGACCTCGCCAAGGCCGCCGGAATCTCCCGGGACTCGGTCTACCGTGTGTTCCCCGAGTGGGAGGCCCTCGGCCTGGTCAAACTGAGCCGCCGGGTGGGAGTCACCAAGCTCTACACCATCAACCGGGAGAGCGAGGCCATCAAGTCCCTCCGCACCTTCGACGGCTTCATCGCCGGACCCCGCGAGTTCGTGAAGCGCACCAAGAAGCGGAGGAAGAAGAGCCAGCCCCAGGCCCCCGCGCCCACCGCGCCTTCTCGGCCCGACCCGAACCCTCCCCTTCCGGCTTCGCCGGAAATCCCCCGGCTTCTGCGGAACCCGAGGGACGCTGAAGACGTCCTCCTCCGTGGAGTCGCCCGCGAAGCGGACGACCCACTTTCTGCGAAGCAGAAAGGCGGTCGGGCCTCGTCCCCCGCGGCCCCCTCGCCCCTCCGCTCCACCGCCCGGACCCGGGAGCCCCCCGCGGCCCCCCCGGTCGCCCGGGCCACCCCGGAGGCCATGGACATGCAGGAGCGCCTCGAGGCCATCCGGGCCCGAGCCGAGGGGCTCTTCTCCAAGGCCCCCGCTCCCCCCGCTTCTGCGGAACCAGGGGAGAGCGATGAGGAGCGCCACGTGCGGGAGATGTTCGAGCGCGGGGTCATCAGCCAGAAGACCTACACCGAACTCCTCCGCTCCGTGAGGCAGAAGGCGGGGAAGGCGTGAATCACCCCGGCCTGAAGGCCGGGGCCGACCCGTTCCCAGAGGCCGCGAGTGCCACCCTCGAAAGCCTTAATAGCGCCGCAGGGAGACCCCTGTTTGTATGGAAGAAAAACTGGTCCGGCGCGGGGACCCGGCGTTCCTGCTGGAGTGGTTCGAGAAGCACCCCATGGACGAGGAGTACGCTGACATTGTGGACGAGATTGTGGCCGAGAGCCGGAGGAAGTTCCGGCTGAAGAAGCCCAGGAAATCCCGGTGAGGGGCCTTGGTTTGCCTGGATACGACGTTCCTCATTGACGTGGGCAGGAACAGGGCCGACGCCCGGAGGAAGCTACGGGAATTCGCGGAGACAGGAGAGGGGGTCTCCACGACTGTTGTTACCATGGGTGAGCTGTACGCCGGTGCGTGGCTTCGTGCCAGTGCTATGGAGGAACTCCAGAGAGTGGACGACCTGCTCTCGGGCTTTGTGGTGTGGGAGATGAATGCGGCCTCGGCCCGCGAGTACGGTCCCCTCAAGGCGTTCTTGCGAAGGCGGGGCGCGGATATCGGAGAGAGGGACCTGTTCATCGCCGCCATCGCCCTAGCCCACGGCGAGAACCGCATCGTGACGCGGAACAGGAAGGACTTCGAGCGGATACCGGGCATCCAAGTGGTGGCCTACTGACCCCGGGATTTCATCCGCAAAGTCCTTCCGGGGCCAGCAACCCGAAATCCAGATGGCCCGCATCCGCGACCAACTCACCATCCACAGGAGTATGGGCGAGGGTGAAGTGCGGGGGAACCACACCCCCGCGTCGGTGGTCCAGCCGAAGGACATACGCAGACCGAAGCGAAAGGCAGAGGAGAAACGACCATAGAGACGGGCTTGGAGGAGCAGCAGGTACCGGAGGCTCTGATTCATTTTCTCGACCTCATTCTGAAATACATAAACGCTACTATGGGACCGTAAGTAAATAAAGCGGCAAGTAATATCGACATCTGAAGGGCAAGTCCTCCGTGCATGTCAGGGTAAATTGTAAGTAGATATAGATGAATTAAAAAAGAGCCGATAAAAACCGGCCCTATCATAAGCGCTAACACAAGTAGGTAGATGGCATTAGGGTACCGTTCTGATAACTGGATGATAGACCTCATCTTCACCTTCTGAGGCCGGTGAATAATGCCCCCCCCAACTGAACTGGCCTCCGCATCACGGTTTCCACCCCTTTCTGACCGCAAGAACTTTCCGGCCCCAAGTCATCTAATCCATCGTCGGGACCGTCTCTCATCGGTAGGCCGCGTGAATTCTTCAACGGGCTCCTCTTCAGAACACATCCCAGTGGGGCCCTACCTGTCTCTTGAACTCCTTCATCTGCCCCTGCACCCCCACGTGCTGCTCCGGGGGCTTGTGGGGCTCCACGGCGCGGTTGTGTCCCCGGAGGGCCTCGATGGTGGCCTCGATTCCGCGGCTGAGGCCGTCGAGGTGGTATCCCCCTTCGAGGAGCATCATGAGGCGGCCGTGGCAGTGGAGGCGGGCGAAGTCGCGGAGCATCCGGGTGGCCTCGCTGTAGGTCTCGACGCAGAAGCGGAGGCTGGCGAGGGGGTCGAGGAAGTAGGCGTCGTATCCCGCGGAGACGATGACCGCCTGGGGGTCGAACTCCCCGGCCACCGGGAGGAAGCCGTTCTGGAGGACGTGGAGCATGTCGCCCCCGGTGGAGTCGGGGGGCAGGGGGAAGTTGAGGGTGTGGCCCAGGCCGGGGCCGTAGCCGGTCTCCTCCATGCGCCCCGTCCCCGGGTAGAGGGGCCACTGGTGGGTGGAGGTGTAGAGCACCGAGGGGTCCTCGTAGTAGATGTCCTGGGTCCCGTTGCCGTGGTGCACGTCCCAGTCAATGACGAGGAACCTCTTGAGGCCGTATTTTCCCCGGAGGTGCTCCATGAGGACGGCGGCGTTGTTGAGGGTGCAGAAGCCCCCGCCGAAGTCGCGCCCCGAGTGGTGCCCCGGGGGGCGGAGGAGGGCGAACCCGTTCTCGGCGCGCCCGCCCATCACCGCGTCCCCCAGGGCGATGGCCCCCCCGGCGCTGAGGAGGGCGATGTCCAGGGTCCCCGGGTTGAAGTGGGTGTCGGAGTCAATGATGCCCCCCGTCTTGTTCAGGTCCTCCAGGTAGCCCACGTAGCGCTCGGTGTGGCAGTGGAGGACCTGGCGGCGCTGGGCGGGCCCCGGCTCCAGGGTGGGGAGCCCGAGGGGCTGGAGGACCTTCAGGGTAGCCAGGAGGCGCTCCCTCCTCTCCGGGTGGCTCCGCCCCGGGTCGTGATCCAGGTAACGAGGGTGGAACACCAGGACGGTATCCATGCCATAGGCATGGCATTGGGATTGGAAAAATGGTGATGTAGCGCCACCACTCTCCTCATTTTTGGGATGCTACGCAATTCTTAATATCCCCCCCTCCAATCCATTCCGAGATGCATACCAAGATTGGTGTGGTTGATACTACATTCGCCAGGGCCGACATGGGAGGATTCGCCCTCGACGAGCTCCGCAGGAACGCCTCCGTCTCCGCGGAGCGGGCCACGGTCCCCGGCCTGAAGGACCTCCCCGTGGCCTCGAAGAAACTCATCGAGGAGGGCCACTGCTCCCTGGTCATCGCCTGCGGGATGGTGGGGCCGAAGCCGGTGGACAAGGACTCGGCCCGCATCGCCTCCCAGGCCCTCCAGCAGGTCCAGCTGATGACCAACACCCACATCCTGGAGGTCTTCGTCCACGAGGACGAGGCCGAGGACGAGCGGGAACTGGCCTGGCTCCTGGAGCAGCGGACCCGGGAGCACGCCCGCAACGCCGTCCTCCTGCTCCTCCGCCCCCAGAAACTGGAGGCCCTCGCCGGGACCGGGCAGCGCCAGGGGTTCGCCGACGCCGGCCCCGCCCGGTGGTGACACGCATGACGGGAACAAAATCCGCAGATTACGCAGATGACACAGATTTGAAACAATTCGTTATCTGCGGGAATCTGCGTCATCTGCGGATAAACAACCCGACCGGAGGTGAATATGAGTGACAAAGTTCGTCTCGGCTTCGTCGTCTCGGAGTTCAACCGCGACCTCACCAGCCAGATGGAGCTCCTCGGCAAGGAGCACGCCCAGTTCCTGGGGGCCCACGTGGACAAGACCCTCTACGTCCCCGGGGTCTTCGACGTTCCCCTCGCCATCAAGCGCCTCGCCAAGGACCGCACCATCGACGCGGTGGTGGTCCTCGGCGCCGTCATCGAGGGCTCCACCGACCACGACCAACTGGTGGCCCAGCACGCCACCCGCAAGATGGCCGACATCTCCGTCGAATACGAGAAGCCCGTGGCCCTCGGCATCAGCGGCCCCGGCATGAGCCGCCTCGAGGCCCACGAGCGCGTGGACTACGCCAAGCGGGCCGTGGAGAGCGCCGTCAAGATGGTGCGGAGGCTCCGCGAGGCGGCGTAGTGCCCCTCCCGGGATTATCGAGAGGTGCAATAGGGAAACCTTTTTCGGACCCCCCGCCCCCCGGTTGGGCATGGCCCAGCCCTCCCGCCGCCTCGACCCCATCCGCGAGTCCGCCACCGTCCGCATGGCCGACCGCGCCGCCGAACTCAAGGCCCAGGGGAGGGACATCCTCTCCCTCACCCTCGGCGAGCCCGACTTCCCCACCCCCCCTCACATCCTCGATGCCGCCGACCGGGCGGCCCGCGCAGGGAAGACCCACTACACCCCCAGCGGCGGCATCCCCGAACTGCGGCAGGCCATCGCCGAGAAACTCCAGAAGGAGAACCGGATTCCCGCCACATCCAAACAGGTCCTCGTCACTGCCGGGGCCAAGATGGCCATCTACCAGGCCTGCCAAGCCATCTTGGAGAAGGGGGACCGCGCCGTCCTCCTCGACCCCGCCTGGGTGACCCTCGACGCCTGCATCCGCATGGCCGGGGCCCGCACCACCTGGGCCCGCGACCCCGGGAAAATCCCGGAGAAAATCGGCCCCAGGACCAAACTGGTCATCCTCAACTCCCCCTCCAACCCCTCCGGGGGAGTCCTCCCCGAGGAGACCATCCGCGCGGTCCGCGATGCCGCCGTGGAGCATGACTGCTACGTCCTCTCCGACGAAATCTACGAGAAAATCATCTACGAAGGCACCCACCGCTCCATCGGCTCCATGGATGGGATGATGGAGCGCACCATCACCGTCAACGGATTCTCCAAGGCCTACGCCATGACCGGCTGGCGCCTCGGATACGCCCACGCCCCCCCGCCGGTCCTCGGGGTGATGATGAAACTCCAGCAGCACACCGTCACCTGCGCCACCGCCCCTGCCCAACACGCGGGGGTCGAGGCCCTCCGCGGCCCCCAGGACACGGTGGCCCGCATGGTGGAGGAGTTCCGCGCCCGCCGCGACCTCCTCCTCTCCGGCCTCTGGGGGATGGGGATGCGGCCGAAGCCCCCCGTGGGGGCCTTCTACCTCTGGCTCGACGTCCGCCGCCTCGGCGGGGGAGCCAGGGTGGCCGAGGCCCTCCTCGAAAAAGCCGGGGTTGCCGTCACGCCGGGGGACGACTTCGGCCCCCGGGGGAAACACCACATCCGGGTCTCCTACGCGGCCTCGCGGGAGAACCTCTCGGAGTTCCTCCGGCGCGCGGCCCCCGTCCTCTCTGCTTCCCTGGGATGAATACGCCACCGGGGAGACGCGCAAGGGCGAGAGAACCGACTGTGTCTCACCGGACGAAGTCGAGCCGCGTCACCGACGCCGGGGGGAACGTGCGGCTGAACTTTGCGCCCTCCGGGGGCTCTTTCTCCTCCACCCGGACCCTCTCGGGCTCCTCCGGGGTGTTGCGGGCCCAGGGCTCCCCGGCGACCTCCCGGGCCTCGGCGTGGGAGGACTCCCAGGACCCCAGGTCTATCTCGGCCTCCTGGCCCCGGGTGGGGTGGCGGTTGATGACGAAGAGATGCAGTGTGTCCCGGTTGCGGATGGCGGAGGCGTCGAGGAGGGGGACCTCTCCGCGGGGGCGGAGCCCCTCGAGGCGGGGGGCCGGGTAGCGGGCGCACTCCACCCCGGTGGCCAGGGCCTCCCCTTCGCCGTCGCGGTAGAGGAGGAAGATGGAGTAAACGGGGCTGGGGACCACCCCCTGGTCGGTGGCCCGGAGGAGGCCGAGGAGGTTCACCAGTTGGGCGTAGTTCGCCATCGAGACGCGGGAGCCGAGGCGGTGGAGCACATGGAAGAACCCCGCGGCGAATATGGCTTCCTGGAGGGTCCAGTCCCATCTCCAGTGGTCGCGCACGGACCAGAGGACGTTCCACTCGTCCACGGCGAGCCGCGCGGGGGAGCCGCAGGAATCAAGGGTCTGGATGCAGGCCCGGAGCCTCTCCTCCACCAGCAGGGGGGCGGCCACGAGGGCCCGGAAGGCCCCCGGGTCGCGGCGGGGATGGCCCAGGAGGCTCCAGAGGGGGTCATAGTCGGTGGGGAGGTAGAAGTGGACCGAGAGGTGCTCCATCTTCTCCCTTCCCGCCGCCTGGAGGACCCCGGGGTTCCACCGGGGCCACCCCCGGGGGTCGGCCCCCACGGCCACCAGCTCGATGCCGGGGTCCACCTCCCGCATGGCCCGGGAGAACTCCAGGTAGCGCCGGGCATATGTCTGGGGGGTGGTGTGGCCGATGGCCCACCACGCGTGGAGCTCGTTCCCGATGCCCCACAGGGGCACATGGGGGGAGTGGCGGCGGGTGTAGTCCACCCAGCGGGCCGCCTCCCCCGGTGTGCCGGAGCCCACGTTGACGTTGATGTAGGGCCGGGTTTCCACCTCCCGGCAGAAGTCGAGGAACTCGTCGGTGCCGAACCGGTTGGACTCCTGGGGGCCGAGCCTCCGCCCGAGGCGGGACCAGTAATTCCCCCGCACGGGCCGCCTGTCGGGGGGCCCGATGCCGTCCTCCCAGTGGTAGCCGTCGGCGAAGAGACCCCCCGGCCAGCGGACCACCGGGGGCCGGAGGGCCCGGATGCGGTCCAACACCTCCCTCCGGGGGCGGAAATGGGAGTCGAGGATGCCCCCGTAGATGCAGTGGTCAATGTGCTCGATGAACTGGCCGTAGATGCGGGGGTCCACCGCCCCGGTGGGGCGCGCGGGGTCCACCCGGATGCGGGCCATCATCGCCGCGCTACTTCCCCGCCGAGAGCCCCACTCCCACCACCAGGGCGAACAGCGCCGTAATCCAGAAGAGGTCCCCCACCTGGAGCCCCCCCTTGGGGAGCAGGAAGACGACGGTGAGGAGGAGCACCAGGACCAGACAGAGGAGGGAGTAGAGGAGGGGAAACATGATGGCCACCAGCCACCCGCGGCGCCCCCCGCCCGCGAGGTCCCGGGGCATCTGGACCCCCGGGTGCTTGGCGGTGAAGTGGCGCTCCAGGTTCGCCTGCTTGACCCTCGCCTGGCACTGGGGGCAGACGGACCATCCCGGCTCTTCTCCCATAGGCAACCCAGGGGACAGAGCAACCGCCACCGGAAAAACTTTCTCGCAGGGTCCCTGCACAACCTTTATCTTTTTTCCCCGCGAGCGGAGCGAGCGAGGAAAAGAGAGATGAAGATGTACGAGTACCAGGGCAAGGAACTCCTCGCCCGCGCGGGGGTCCCGGTGCCCCGGGGCCACCTGGCCTCGACCCCGGCGGAGGCCGCCCAGTGGACCCGCGAGCTGGGGGGCTCCGGCGTCCTGAAGGCCCAGGTGCTCAGCGGCGGGCGGGGGAAGGCGGGGCTCATCCGGCCGGTGGCCAGCCCCGAGGAGGCCGAGCGGGTGGCAGCCGAACTGCTCCCGAAGTGCGGGCGGCTGCTGGTGGAGGAGAAGATGGTCATCGAGAAGGAACTCTACCTCTCCATCACCATTGACCGCGACAACCGGACCCCCATCATCCTCGCCGGGCTGGAGGGGGGCATCGAGGTGGAGAAGAGCCGCCGCATCCTGAAGCGCCCCTTCGACCCCCTCGTCGGGCTCCAGCCATTCGACTCCCGCGCCGTGGCCAAATGGATGAAGCTCCCCGGGGAGCCGGGGACCCAGCTGGGGGCCATCCTCCGCTCCATGTATTCCCTGTTCTCCTCCATGGACGCCGAGCTGGTGGAAATCAACCCCCTCGCCATCGTCGAGGGGCGGCTGGTGGCCCTCGACGCCAAGGTGACGGTGGACGACAACGCCCTCTTCCGCCACAAGGAGCTGAAGCCCCCCGAGGAACTCCTCACCCCCCTGGAGCGGAGGGCCCGCGAACTCGGCGTCAACTACGTGGAACTGGAGGGGGACATCGGCATCGTGGGCAACGGCGCGGGGCTGGTCATGTCCACCCTCGACGTGGTGGCCCACTTCGGGGGGAAGCCCGCCAACTTCTGCGACCTCGGCGGGGGAACCGGGGCCGACACCACCGCCCGGGCCATGGAACTCGTCCTCTCCAACCCCAAGGTGAAGGTCCTGCTGGTGAACATCATGGCGGGCATCACCCGCTGCGACGAGGTGGCCCGGGGCATGGTCTCCATCCGCGACACCATCCGGGTCCCCACCGTGGTCCGCATGATTGGCACCAACGAGGCCGAGGGACGCCGCGTCCTCGAAGCCGCCTCCATCGCCGCCCTCTCCTCCATGGAAGAGGCCGCCCAGCGGGCCGTCTCCCTGCTGCCCAAGGGAGGCGCGTGATGGCCATCCTCCTCGACAACCGGACCCGGGTGGTGGTCCAGGGCATCACCGGGGCCCAGGGGCGATTCCACACCGCCCGCATGAAGGAATACGGCACCAAGGTGGTCGCCGGAGTCACCCCGGGCAAGGCCGGGGAGACCATCGAGGGGGTCCCCGTGTTCGACACCGTGGAGGAGGCCGCGGAGGCCACCGAGGCCACCGCCTCCATCATCTTCGTCCCCGCCCCCTACGCGAAGGACGCCATGCTGGAGGCCTTCCACAGCGGCCTCGACCCCGTGGTGGTCATCACCGAGGGGGTCCCTGTCCACGACACCCTCGCCGCCCTCCGCGTGGCCGAATCCAAAGAGATTCATGTGGTGGGCCCCAACACCCCCGGCCTCATCACCTCGGGCCAGGCCAAGATGGGCATCATGCCCAACCACATCTTCCGCCCCGGCCCCGTCGGCATGATATCCCGCAGCGGCACCCTCACCTACGAGGTCTCCGCCGACCTCACCAACAACGGCATCGGCCAATCCACCTGCATCGGCATCGGCGGAGACCCCGCCGTGGGCCTCGACTACGTCACCCTCCTCAAGATGTTCTACCGCGACCCCGACACCCAGGCCGTGGTCCTCATCGGCGAAATCGGCGGGCGCGCCGAGGAGAACGCCGCCGCCTACCTCAAGCGCTACCCCAAGCCCATCGTGGCCTACATCGCCGGCCGCACCGCCCCCCCGGGCAAGAAGATGGGCCACGCCGGAGCCATCGTCAGCGGCACCGGAGGGGCCGACCACAAGATAGCGGCCCTCGAAAAAGTGGGAGTCAAGATTGCCAAGACGCCAGTCGAAGTGGCCCACCTGGTGAAGGCGGCCCTCGGAGCCTGACCCCCCATGGCCCTCTCCCCCTCCGAGCGGGACAACCTCACCCGCTGGAACGGCCGCCGCCCCGGCCACTACGAGGTCTACTACCTCAAATTCAACCAGCCCGACAAGCAGGCGGCCGCCTGGCTCCGCTACACCCTCCTCAGCCCCCAGGCAGGCAAGGGGGAGCCCGTGGCCGAGGTGTGGGCCATCGCCTTCGAGGAACGCGGGACCAAGACCACCGTGGCCAAGCAGACCTACCCCGCCTCCCAGGCCACACTGGGCCGCGACCGGTTCCGGTTCAAGGTGGGCGACTCCGAACTCACCCACAGCCATGCCACCGGCAAAATCACCGGCCCCGAGGGCACCATCTCCTGGGACCTCTCCTGGAAGCCCAACCCGGCCCCCCTCCGCCACCTCCCCTACGGCTGGATGTACAAGACCCGCCTCGTCCCCACCAAGGTCACCTCCCCCGGCGAAGACATCCGCGCCACCGGCCGCCTGGAGGTCAACGGCCGCACCCTCCAGTTCCAGGAGGCCCCCGGCCAGGAGACCCACCACTGGGGCTCCCGCCACGCCGGGGGCTGGGTGTGGGCCCACTGCAACGCATTCACCGATGCCCCCGGGGTGGTCTTCGACGGATTCACCGCCATGCCCCGCAAGCCCTCCCGCCCCCAGCTCACCATCCTCTACGCCCGCGTCGAGGGCCAGGACATCCTCCTCAACCGCCTCCGCGACCTCCGGGAGACCAAGAGCGAATACAGCCTCGGCCAATGGTGCTTCGTCGGCCAGACCCAAGACCTCCGCATCGAGGGAGAAATAGACGCCCGCCCAGAACAGATGGTCTGCCTCCACTACAAGGACCCCGACCAGACCGACCTCTACTGCTGCAACACCAAACTCGCCGACATGACCCTCAAAGTCTACCAGAGGCAGAACACCTCCTGGAGCCTCTGGAAGCAATACAAGGCCGAGGGAACCGCCGCCCTCGAACTCACCCGCCGCAGACCCGAGCCCCGGGTGAAAATCCGCGCATAGACCCCCGACGGGTCCCCCCATTTATTACCCCACCCCCAGTCTTTATTACCCACCCCCCGCCATAACTCACAATCCCACATGGGACTCCTCCAGAGGGGATGGAGGAAAAACAGGCTCGAAGGCGACCTCGATGGACGGAAAGCCATGCGCTGGCTCTCCCAGCGGAAACCCGTCGTCGTCGTGGACGGCTTCCCCCGCATCGTCTCCCGCCGCGTCCGCAAATGCCTCCTCCGCGTCCTCAACTCCGGCCGCGCCAGCAGCCTCATGGAAGCCATCGAATTCGCCCGCGACTACCACGAGGTCACCGGCAGACTCCCATAGCCGCGCTGGGGAAGATTCATAAGGGACCAGCACGACCCCCACCGGTAGCCCATGGCCACCGAGGTCAAATCCCCCATCACCGCCAACGTCTGGAAAATCCAGGTCCAAGTCGGAGCCCAAGTCAAAACCGGGGATGTGCTCACCATCCTCGAATCCATGAAAATGGAGATACCCGTGGAGTCCCCTTGCACGGGAACCGTCAAAGAGGTCCGCATCAAAGAGGGGGAGAGCGTGGTGGAAGAAGCGGTCATATTTATCATCGGGTAGCCCCCCCCCCCAGACCCCCATTTCCTCTGGAAAGCGAGAGACCCCGATACTTTCACCCCGCCCTCGGGGAGCCCTCTTCCACCCCCCCGGGAATCGTTTTTTGATTCCATATGGCCGCCGAGGCCCAACCAGAAACCGTTTACCTTTTCAGGGTTCTGGAGAACCCGGGTATGGTGGACAAAGAGCAGGCGAAGGAGAGGGTCCGGGCCCTGGTGGAGAAATTCGAGAAGGGGAAGGGACACTATCAGTCCCCGAATTATAACGAGGCGCAAGCCCGACAGGAGTTCATCAGCCCCCTCTTCGAGGCCCTCGGATGGGACATCCGCAACGCCCGGGGGCTCCCCCCCCAGGACCAGGAGGTCCTGGTCGAGTGGGGCGAGACCCAGGGGCGGCCCGACTACGCATTCCGCATCGGGGGAAAGACCAAATTCTTCGTGGAGGCAAAGGCCCCCCACGTCTCCCTGGACAACCTCCAGCACATCCACAAGGCCAAGTCCTACGCCTGGAGCAGCAAGGAGACCTACTTCGCGGTCCTCACCGACTTCGAAGACATCCTCCTCTTCGACGCCTCCCGAAAGCCCGACATCAACAATCCACGCCAGGGGATGCTGTGGAAACTCTCCTGCAACGAATACATAGACAAGTTCGACGACCTCTGGGACCTCTCCCGCGACTCCGTCGCCGGGGGCCGCCTCGACACCCTCCTCCTCTCGAAGCCCAAGGCCCGGGACCAGGTGGACGAGGCATTCCTCGACGACCTCCAGAAGTGGCGGGAGGAACTGGCCAAGAGCCTCTACCGGGACCACCCGAAGGCCTTCCAGAACAACCCCCGCCTCCTCAACGAGGTGGTCCAGCGGATGCTCGACCGGCTGGTCTTCATCCGCATCGCCGAGGACCGCGGGGTCCTGGAGCCCGACCGCCTCAAGCGGGTCGCCGACATCTACCGCACCAGCGAGAAATCCATCACGGGCCCCCTCCACGCCCTCTTCAAGGGGGTCAACGCCAAACTCAACGGCGAGATATTCAAGTCCCCCCACGCCGTCGAGGACTACGAGTTCGACTCGGGGCTCCTCCAGAAAATCATCGAGAGCCTCCACTGGCCCGACTGCCCCTACCACTTCGGCATCATCCCCGTCGAACTCCTCGGCACCATCTACGAGCGATACCTCGGAAACACCATCCGCCTCACCCCCCAGCGGGTCAAGGTCGAGGAGAAGCCCGAGGTCCGCAAGGCCGGGGGCGTATTCTACACCCCCAGATACATCGTGGACTACATCGTCGAAAACACCGTCGGCAAACTCATCGAGGGCAAAAGCCCCGACGAAATCTCCAAACTCCGAATCCTCGACCCCGCCTGCGGCTCCGGCTCCTTCCTCCTCGGCGCATACCAAAAACTCATCAACCACCACATCCGATGGTACCAGACCCACCCCCAGGAGGCCCCGGGCAGGCTCATCCTCAACGGCCCCGGGAGCCCTCCGCGCCTCACCATCGAGGAGAAGGGCCGCATCCTCAAGAACAACATCCACGGCGTGGACATAGACCCCCAGGCCGTCGAAATCACCATGATGAGCCTCTACATCAAGGCCCTCGAAGGCGAACGCACCCCCCCGGGGGGCCGCGAAGTCCTCCCGAGGCTCGCGGAGAACATCAAATGCGGGAACAGCCTCATCGGGACCGACATCTACGACACCCCCGGGCGCACGTTCACCGAGGAGGAGAAGGCGAGAATCAACCCGTTCGACTGGAAGAGCAAGGCGGGGTTCGGGGAGATTTTGGAGCGGGGCGGGTTCGATGCGGTGGTTGGGAACCCGCCGTATGTGAGGCAAGAATCACTTTCCGATTTTAAGGAGTACTTTCGAACCCATTACAAAGCCTTCAATGCAACGGCAGATTTGTATGCCTACTTTCTCGAGAAAGGAGTTCGTTTGCTCAAGGAAGGCGGCTTGTTCAGTATGATTGTTTCAAGCAGCCTCATGTATACTACCTACGCCGAAGAACTCCGCCGAGTTTTAAAGGAGTCAGCGGCCATCTTCAGAGTCGTAGACTTTGGCGGCCTCTCTGTCTTTGAGAACGCTAAGGATACTTATGTTTGCATTCCGCTAATCGCAAAAGATGCGCAGCCGAAACGAATAGAAGCGTGTAAGGTCGAGTCGTTCGATTTTAATGACTTGAACTCCTTCGTAGCTTCCAACCACTTCTCAATTCCACAAGAAAGACTGACGCCAGAGGTCTGGTCCTTAAAATCAGATGCAGTAGCAGCGGTCTTCGAAAAAATCAAACGGGTTGGGAAGCCTTTGCTTTATTGACCGCCGAATGTTCTATGGGATTAAGACCGGCTTCGATGAAGCATTTGATCTCACCGTCGAACAAAGGGCCAAGATTCTGAGTAGCTCTCCTCGGAGTGAAGATCTAATCAAGCCGATTTTAGGAGGTCAGGATATTCGACGATATCACATCCGTGATAGTAGACGTTATCAGATTGTGATACCCGCGGGATGGACCCGCGAGAACATAGCCCGAGATAAGAACTCAACGAAGATTCCTGAAAAAGAGGCTTGGAGTTGGTTCAGTAAGAATTACCAAGCCATCGCCAAACATCTTGAGCCTTTTACAGATGCGTGTCGCAAGCGGCAAGACAAGGGCGATTTCTGGTGGGAGCTCCGCCCGTGTGATTACTATAATCACATCGAGTCCCCAAAAATAATATTTCCAGATATTTGTAAAGAGCCACGGTTTTACCTTGACCTCAGCAGCCACTATCTTACAACTACCGCGTTTCTTCTGGGTTCAGATGACAGATATTTGCTTGGACTTTTAAATAGTAATCTTTTTTGGTTTGCGATTAGTAACCTCAGCATTCCATTCGGAATTCGGGCAGGGAAATATCGATACCGACTTAAGTATCAATACATGGAGAAAGTTCCAATCCGCCCCATCTCCCCCTCCGACCCCGCCGACCGCGCCGCCCACGACGAAATCGTCCGCCTGGTGGAGCGGATGCTGGACCTCCACAAGAAGCGCGCCCCCCTCCCCGTTTCCTCCGAGCGAGAGCGCGTGGAGCGGGAGATTGCGGCGACGGACGAGAGGATTGATGAAATCGTCTATCGGCTCTACGGCATCACCGGGGAGGAAAGAAAGATAATCGAGTCCGGCGGAGGTAGGGGTTGAGCGCCATGTCCCCGCCCGCATCCTCCAGGCCCGGCTCCCCGGAGCCGTGGCGTGTGGCGGTGGCCGAGTTCCAGCGGGAGGTGCGGGAGATGTATGGCCCCCGGCTGCGGGCCGTGGTCCTCTACGGTTCCCGGGCCCGCGGAGATGCCGAGGAGGGATCCGACATCGATGTGATGGTCGTTCTGCGGGACTTCCGGGACTTCTGGCGGGAACTGAACCGGATGGGCCGGGCGGCGAGCGAGATTTCCCTGCGCCACAATGTCGTCATCACTGTCCTGCCGGTTCGGGAACGGGAGTACAGGACGCGGCAGATTCCTCTGCTCATGAACGTGCGGCGGGAGGGGGTTCTGCTCCATGAAGCCTGAAGTGCGGGACCTCCTGACCAAGAGCGGGCGGAGCCTGGATGCGGCCCGAAGCCTCTACCGGCGCGGCGACTATGATTTTGCCGTCTCCCGGGCTTACTACGCCATGTTCTATTTGGCCCAGGCGGTACTCCTGACTCGGGGCGTCTCCCGTTCCAAGCACAGCGGCGTCATTGCGGCTTTCGGCGAGTATTTTGTGAAGACCGGTGTTCTTCCCAAGGAGTTCCATACGTCTCTCAATCTGGCTTTTGAGAAGAGGGGTGTGGGTGACTATGTGTACGCATCTCGCATTTCCCGTGCGGAGGCAGCCGCCGTTCTCAAAGACGCCCGTGAGTTTGTCAAGTCGGTGGAGGCATATCTGCGGAAGGAGGAGTGAAGCAGTATGGCCCAGAAGATGACGGTGTGGTACGACCCGGAGGCCGACTGCCTGGAGTTCACCGTGGGCCCCGCCCGGAGGGGGTATTTCAAAGACGCGGGGGACGATGTGTTTCAGCGGGTGGATGCGAGGGGGAACATCCTGGGGTTCGCCATCTTCAACTTCCGCAAGAGGGGGGAGAATGGCGAGGTCAAGGTGAAGCTCCCCGTGCGGTTGAAGATGGTCCGGGCCGGCGCATAGCCTCGACACCTTTATGTTTTTTCCACGCGAGCGAAGCGAGCGTGGAAAAAACAATCCGCTCCCTCCTCGTCGCCAACCGGGGCGAAATCGCCCGCCGCATCCTGCGCACCGCCAGGCGGATGGGGATTCGCACCGTGGCGGTCCACTCCGATGTGGACCGGGGGGCTCTCCACGTGAAGGAGGCCGACACCTCGGTGGCGCTGGGGGGCAACCGTCCCCAGGAGACATATCTCGACATCGAGAAGATTCTGGGGGCGGCCCGGAGGGCCGATGTGGAGGCCATCCACCCCGGGTATGGCTTTTTGTCGGAGCGGCCCCCGTTTGCGCGGCGGTGCCGGGAGGAGGGCATCATTTTCGTGGGGCCGTCCCCGGAGGCCATGGAGGCTCTGGGGGACAAGGAGCGGGCCCGCATCCTGGCGAGGTCGCTGGACATCCCGGTTCCCCCGGGGAGCCCTGTTCTCCGGTCGGCGGATGAGGCGCGGGAGTGGGGCGAGAGGATAGGCTTCCCGGTCCTCTTCAAGGCCCCGGCGGGCGGGGGGGGCATCGGGATGAAGCGGGTGGACGCCCCCGGGGAGGTGGCGCGGAGTTTCGATGAGGCGGCGCGGCGGGCCCAGCAGGCCTTCGGAGACGGCCGCATATATCTGGAGAAATACCTGGACCGGCCCCACCACATTGAAATCCAGGTGCTCGGGGACAGCGGGGGCCGCATCGTGACGTTCGTGGAGCGGGAGTGCAGTGTGCAGCGGAGACACCAGAAGGTCATCGAGGAGTCCCCCAGCCCCTTCGCGTCCCCGGCCCTGCGGGAGAAACTCCGTGGCGATGCAGGGATGCTGATGCGGAAGGTTTCTTACACCAATGCGGGGACGGTGGAATTCGTGGTGGACGGCACGGGCGGCCCTTGTTTCCTCGAGGTGAACACCCGGCTCCAGGTGGAGCACCCGGTCACCGAGATGGTCACCGGCCTCGACCTCGTGGAACTGCAACTGCGCATCGCCGCCGGGGAGCCCCTGGGCCTCGGTGAGGGGGATGTGCCGGTGCGGGGGTGGGCCATTGAGGCCCGCGTGTATGCGGAGGACCCCGAGAGGTTCCTCCCCTCCCCGGGGACCCTCGCCCTCTACCGGGAGCCCCGGGGGGAGGGAATCCGGGTGGACGGGGGATACGCCCCGGGGGACACCCTCACCCCCTTCTACGACCCTCTCATCGCCAAATTGGTGGCCCACGGCCCCGACCGCCCCGGGGCCATCGGGCGCATGGCGGGGGCCCTCGGCCAATATGAGATTGGGGGGCTCAAGTGCAACCTCCCCTTCCTCCGCCGGGCCCTGGGGAGCCCCCTCTTCCGGAGCGGTAACTATACTACCCACTTCATCCAACATCTGCGGGAGGCCCCCCATGGGTGACAGGATGAAGGGAGAGGCGGAGAAGCTCGCCCGGACCCGCGAGACCGTCCGGCAGATGGGCGGCCCGGAGCGGGTCCGGAAGCAGCACGAGCGGCAGAAGCTCACGGTCCGCGAGCGCCTCGGCCTCCTCTTCGACCCGGGGACCTTCGTGGAGACCGGCATCCTGGGGAGCGAGCACGGCTCCAAAGAGCGGGTCCCCGGGGACGCCGTGGTCACCGGCTACGGCAGAATCGAGGGGCGATGGGCGGGGGTGGCGGCCTACGACTTCACCGTCAAGGGGGGCTCCATGGGGGTGGTGAGCGAGACCAAGGTGGCCCGCATCCGGCAGATGGCCCTCCAGCACAAGTTCCCCCTGGTGTGGCTCATTGACAGCGGGGGGGCCCGCATCTCCACGGGCCCCGGGGGCTTCGGGGGCGAGGCCAGCGTGCGCTTCGCCGACTCCGGCTACCTCTTCAAGGAGGAGAGCCTCATGTCCGGCGTCATTCCCCTGGTCGCCGCGATGATGGGACCGGGCTTCGCGGGGACCGCCTACATCCCCGGCCTCTCCGACTTTGTCCCCATGGTCAAGGGCCGCTGCTCCATGGGACTGGGGGGCCCGGCCCTCGTCAAGATGGTCACCGGCGAGGACATCAGCGAGGAGGACCTGGGGGGCTCCAGGGTCCACTGCGAGGTTTCCGGGTGCGGCGACCTCGAGGTCCCGTCCGACGAGGAGTGCATCCGGGTGGTCCGCGACTACCTCTCCTACTTCCCCTCCTCCAACGAGGAGAAGCCCCCCCGCCGCCCCTGGAGCGGCGACCCCGCCGCACTCATGGATGACGCCATCCTGAATGTCATCCCCGACAGCCCCCGCCAGGCCTACGACATGCACAAGCTCATCGCCCTCCTCGTGGACGAGGGGAGGACCCTGGAGATGAAGCCCAAGTGGGGGAGGAACATCATCACCAGCCTCGGCCGCATCGCCGGATACCCCGTCGGCGTCATCGGCAACAACCCCATGTTCTACGCCGGGGCCATTGACATCAACGCCGCCGACAAGGCCGCCCGCTTCATCTGGCTCTGCGACGCATTCAACATCCCCCTCCTCTTCCTCTCCGATGTCCCCGGATTCATGGTCGGGAGCAAGGCCGAAAAAGACGGCATCATCCGCCACGGCGCCAAGATGGTCCACGCCGTGGC
This sequence comes from Methanobacteriota archaeon, assembly GCA_016207465.1. Classification (GTDB taxonomy): domain Archaea; phylum Halobacteriota; class Syntropharchaeia; order JACQPP01; family JACQPP01; genus JACQPP01. Next base: position 2,789 of record JACQPP010000040.1, on the reverse strand, counting down.
CGAGGCCACCGTCCCCAAACTCACCGTCGTCGTGCGCAAGTCCTACGGCGCGGGCTACTATGCCATGTGCGGCCGCGCCTTCGACCCCGACCTCCTCCTCGCCTGGCCGGGGGCCGAAATCAGTGTCATGGGCCCCGAGGGCATGGTGAGCATCTTCGCCCGCGACAAACTCAAAGAGGCCCCGAGCAAGGAGGAGCAGGCCAAGATGGTCACCCAGCTCGCCGACAACATCCGGCCCCACATCCAGGTCGAGAAGACCGCCGCCGAGGCCTACGTGGACGACGTGATTGACCCCCGCGAGACACGACCGAGGCTCATCGCCGCCCTCGAATACACGAGGAACAAGAGGGTGGTGCGCCACCCGAGGAAACACGGGGTGTACCCGGTGTGACCATGCCCTACCAGACCCTCCTCGTCGAGCACCGCGGCCCCGCCGGGTGGGTTATCCTCAACCGCCCCGAGCGGCAGAACTCCATCAGCCCCCAGTTGACCCATGAGTTGATTCAGGCCCTCCGGGAGATGGACGCGAACCCCGAGGTGCGGGTGGTGGTCATCACCGGCGCGGGGGACCGGGTGTTCAGCGCCGGGGGCGACCTGGGCTCCGGGCCCGAGCCGGGGCCCATGGAGCGCCACATGGGTCACATGGAGTTCGCGGAGCTCTCCCGCATCCTGGTGGGGCTCTCGAAGCCCACCATTGCCCGGGTGAACGGCCACGCCATGGGGGGGGGCTTCGGCATCGCCGCGGGGTGCGACATCACCATCGCGGTCCCCGAGGCCACCCTGGGGACCCCGGAAATCACCATCGGCCTCTTCCCCCACATCATCATGGCCACCCTCCACCGCACCACCACCAACCCCAAGCGGCTGCTGGAGATGATGCTCCTGGGGGAGCGCATCCCCGCCGAGGAGGCCCGCGCCCTCGGGTGGGTGACCCATGTCGTCCCCCGGGACCAGCTGGACGCGAAGGTGAGCGAGGTCGTCGAGAAACTGGCCTCGAAGAGCCCCGCCGTCCTCGCCCTGGGGCGCCGCACCTACTATGCGATGCGGGAGATGGAGTGGGAGCGGGCCCTCGATTATCTCGCCGCCACGCTGACGCTGAACAGCACCCTGGAGGACACCCGGGAGGGCATCCTGGCCTTCCGGGAGAAGCGGGCCCCGAAGTGGAAGGGGCGGTAGTCCTAACGCACAATCTCCGCGCCCGGATACCCGGAGAATTTATGGTCCCCGGTGGTGAACGTGAGGCCGTGGGACAGGGCCACCCGGTACCCCAGCGCATCCACGTAGGAGAACTCCCTGGTCCGCTTCTGGAAATGTTCGCTTCTCCAGTCCATGGCGGCCATCAAGTCCTCGTCGGTGAATCCGATGGTGTTGGGAAGACACTCGAGGAACACCTCTCGGGCGTTGCCCCCTCGGTGCTTGATGATGTAGTAGACCTCCATCAGGTTGAGCCGGGTCGTCACTCCCGGGACTCCGGCGAGGTCTTGGAAGCGCGCCTCGCCCATGGTCACTCCCAGGAGTACATCGGAGTCAAGGAACCTATTCGCCACGGTCGGCCTCACGCAGCAACCGCTGGACGGTTCTCCAGTCTAAGTTCAGGTCCTTGCACATCCCGAACAACTTGGGACTCAGGGGACGGGCCACCGTCACCTGGACCTTCTCTCCTTCCGTGAGCCGCAGGCTCCTCGCCTCCTCTGCGGGGAGGAAGATGGCGTAGGAGCCTCCGACTTTCTTCACGAGCCCTTCGGGCATGAGTGAAATTAACTCTTTGTTTAATATAAAGTTTACCCGGCGACTCCGCCGGTTCGTATCTCAACGCCGCAGGTAATCCGTTTCACTTTCACCCCCCTCCCGCCGAGCCTGGAAATAGCCCGGGCTCTATCCTGGAAATAGAATGTCCCTCCGCATCCTCGACATCCCTCCTTCGGAGCGCCCCCGGGAGCGCCTGCTCTCGCAGGGGCCCCGGGCGTTGAGCGACGCCGAGCTCCTGGCCATTCTCCTGGGCTCGGGGGTGGAGGGGTCGAATGCGGTGGAGGTGGCCCAGCGTATTCTCTCCATGGCTCCCCCCTCGCGTCTGCTGCGGATGGCCCCCGGGGAACTGCGGGGTTTGCCCGGTGTGGGGCCTGCGCGGGCCTGTGTTTTGACCGCCTGCTTCGAGTTGGCCCGGCGTGCGGAGGCCGGGGGGCTGGAGCGGCCCCGGGCCTCGTCTCCGGAGGAGGTGGTGGCCCTGGTGGGGCCCCGGCTCCGGGGGCTCCCGCGGGAGGTGTTCGTGGGGCTCTATCTGGATGGGCGGGGGCGGGTGGTGCGGGTGGAGACCCTGGCGGAGGGGACCGCCGATGCCGTTCTGCTCCATCCCCGTGAGGTGTTCCGGCCCGCCCTCTCGGAGGGGGCCTGCGGGGTGGTCTTGGTCCACAACCATCCCTCGGGGGACCCTGCGCCGAGCGGGGAGGACCGGCGTCTCACCCAGAGGCTGGCGGAGGCGGGGAGGGCCCTGGGGGTCCCCTTGGTGGACCACATCGTGGTCGGTGCGAGAGAGGGTTCGGGTCGGGCCGAGCAGAGGCCCGACCGCGGAGAGGGACGTCTTCTGCGGGAGGGTTCGGGTCGGGCCGAGCAGGGGGGCTTCGTCAGCCTGCGGGCGGAGGGGTGCCCCGGGCTGGGAGGGGAAGAGGCGGGGACGAGGCCGCTGAGGGGCGAATAGTCTGGGACTTATGCAGTCCCGTTGGGGCCGTTGCCACCGTGGTTTCCGTTGCCCCCGTTGGCGGGCCTGGGGGGGGCCCGGGCCATGGGGGAGG
>JACQPP010000052.1 GCA_016207465.1 Methanobacteriota archaeon | reverse complement strand
GGCCATGAGGGCGAGGGGCCAGAGGAGGGGGACGAGGAGGGGGTGGCCCGCGTGGATTCCCTGCTGGAGGAAGGCGTGCTGGACCCGGATGTTCTGGGCGTCGAGGCGGTAGAAGTCGGCGTTGGCAATCTGCCTCTGGATGGCCTCGGGGGTCTGGGCGAGGGGGGCGAGGGGAAAGGCGAAGATGATGAGGAGCCCGGCGCAGAACATGACGACGGGCCAGGCGGGGCGGCCCCGGGGAACCCGCAGTCCTGAGAACCCGGTCATGAGTCCCATGCTCATGAGGACTCCGCCGAGGACGACCATCATGTGGGGGTAGGCCCAGGTGGTCTCGTTGATGCCGAGTTGGGCGTGCCAGGCGGAGTCCACGAATCCTGCGGCGACGGCCTGGATGGAGCCGAGGCCGATGAGGAAGAGGCTGGCGGGGACGGGGACGGCGAGGGGGGGCACTTTGAATCCGGGGCCGAGGGCGGGGTTCTCCCGGAGGCGGGGGGTGAGGAGGGCGATGAGGAGGGAGGCCCCGCCGACCCCGAAGCCGGTGTAAATCATCAGGTGGGGGGGGCTCCAGAACTCCTCGAACTGCCGGAGGCTGTGCCACACCCCGTCGAAGAGGAGCCCCAGGAGGGCGACGAGCATGGAGAGTCCGAGGGTCCAGAAGAAGAGGAGGGTCTGCCGGTCGGGTTCCACTTCGGGGCGGGTGGTTGCGGCTTCCGTGCCCATCCTTCCCTTGGGGTCGTCCCGGGTTGAATATCTTGTCCCCGGGCTTATCGCAGGAGGAGCAGTCCCGCGACCCCGGCGAGGATGAGGAGTGCCCCGAGGGCCCGTGTCCCATACACGCGGGGGGTGTGTTCTTCGGCCACGGAGCCGGGGCGGAGGCGGCTGGCGAGGGCGGCGAGGAGGATGGCCCAGAGGCCCTGGGTGGTGAGGAGCCCCTCGGTGATTTGCACGGAGCGGGCGAGGGCGTGGAAGAGGAGGGCGAGCATCCCGTAGATGATGAGACCCGAGAGCACCGCGAGGGGGAGGGTGGGCCTCCACCCTCGGGCGAGGGCGTCGCGGTGGGGACCCCGGAGCCACAGCGGCGCCAGGGCGGCTCCGAGGAGGACCCAGATTCCGTATCTCCAGAGGACGAAGTCGTATCCGTCCACGTGGGCGAGGAGGGGCTTGGTGAGGGTGTTGGCGAGGACGATGAGGAGGTTGCCGAGCATGATGAGCCAGAACACGGGGTCCCTCGGGGCGAGGAGGCGGCGGAGGGGCACCCCTTCGCGGGCGTTGGTGAGGAGGGCGCCGAGGGCGATGAGGAGAATCCCGAGGGGTGCCTGGGCCCCGTGCCACTCTCCCACCAGGAGGGCGGCGGCGGGGACCGCGAAGAGGGGCCGGGTGGAGGAGAGGGGGATGATGGTGGAGAGGTCCCCCTTCTGGAGGGCCCGGTAGTAGACCCACACCGAGGCGAAGGTGAGCCCCGAGATGAGGGCCACCGGGGCCGCCTGCTCCACGGGGGGGAGGGAGAGGGGGCGGTGGAGGAGGTTCAGGGGGAGGTAGAGGAGGAGGAAGACCAGGTTGGTGTAGAAGAAGTAGGCGGGGCCGCTCCCCATCCGGTGGGTGAGGGCCACCTTGTCCACCAGCCCCGAGAGGGAGAAGAGGAGGGCGGCCCCCAGGGCCGCGGCCTCCAGGGGGAGAGCCATGGGCGGGACAATGGACGCCATGGAGAAAATATATCATCTACCCTCCCGTGTCTCTCTGTAGGAGGAGCGGAGGGGTTCGATGCAGGCCCTGGAACTGGCCAGCCTACAGGCAGTGTTGACCTTCTTGGTCATCCTGTCCTACGCCGTGGTGGTCCTGGTGACGGTGAAGAGCCGCCGGACCACCGTCGAGCTCCAGCAGATGGTCCTCGAACTGCGGGCCAAGGAGCTGGGCAAAATCAAGAGCGCCGTGGTCCCCCAGGTCCCCCTGGGTCCACCGTCCATCCTGGTCGGGGCCCCGCCCCCCCGCATCCAGCCCGCGCCGGTGCGCCGGGCAGTGGTCCGCCCCGCCCCCTCCGTGGCCCGCCCGATTCCCGCGGCGGCCCCCCAGAGGCGCGTGGTCCACGAGAAAATCGAGGTCACCAAGAGGCGCCGCATCGAGGAGTCCACCCCGGGGGTCCCGGGGAGCGAGGAAATAATCGAGGAAGAGGAGGAGGTGGAGACCCGGCCCGACGAAATCCGCATGGAGGAGCCTGTGGTCGTCACCACCCGCCCCACCCGGTCCCAGGAGAGCCCGGTGGCGGTCGCCCCGGAGCCCCCTCCCCCAACCATCACCTCCCGGGACCTTACTCCCCTCCGCTACGTCATCCGCTCCACCGAGCCCCCGGTGCCTATGGGTGATGCCCGGGCGAAGGTGCTGAAGGACGACCCCATCGCCCGCAAGGGGCGGGAGGCCCTCCGCCAGCAGCTCCTCGAGGCCCGGGGGCGGAGCGGGAAAATCCACGAAATCCTCGAGAGCCAGCTGAAGAAGGGGGTCATCTCCAAGCAGACCTACAAGGAGCTCATGGAGCGCGTCGGGCCCCCT
>JACQPP010000041.1 GCA_016207465.1 Methanobacteriota archaeon | reverse complement strand
TGGCGGAGGTGAACTGGAGGCCGAGGATGGTCTTTCCGGCCCCCGGGGGCCCGGTGATGGTGGTCATGTGGGCCCGGGGGAACCCCCCGATGAGCATCTGGTCGAGCCCCTCGATGCCGGTGGTGACGCGCTCCATCGGGGGAGGAGTGGGGCCGGATAGAGCAAAAGGGTTACGAATCGGGGGATGCGATTTCGACCCGGCTGGTCTCGCCGGCGCTGACCTCGAGGCGGCCCCCGGCTCCCACCCGGACCCGGGCGTCCCGGATGGTGAGGGGGGTGCCGATGTCGAGCCGGGGGAGGAGGTCGGCGTGGGCCCCCCACAGGGCCACCCGGACCCGGCCGGTGGGGTCGGAGAGGTGGAGGTTGGCCACCCGGGTGGGTCCCCGCTGGCCCTGGACCTCCCGCTGGCCCCCGATGCCGCTCACCTGTCCCCGCAGGGTGGCGGTGGTCTCGGGGAGGAGTTCACCGAGGGGGGTGTATCTCTCCTCGTAGGGGACGGGCTGGGGGCTGGCCCCGAGGGCGGCCCCGCTCCCCAGGTGGAGCTCGGGTCGCCCTCCATGCTCGCGGACCGATGCCCCCTGGATTTCGATGGAGGTCCCCGCGGCGAGGGGGTGGTCGGCGAGGGGGCCCCAGAGGACCCCGCGCATCCTCCCGGTGGGGTCTCCCACCGTGATGGGACGCATCCTCCCCGGGGTCCCGTCGGGGCGCTGGAACTCCCGGGGCGGGGGGGCCTCCAGGACCTGGACCCGGATGCGGACCTCCGCCTCTCCGGATTGCAGTTGGGCCAGGGTGCGGAGGGGGAGTTCCCCCGGGGGAGCGGTGACGGTGAGGCGGCGGGCGCTGAGCTCCATCCCGTAGGGGCCCCGGCGCACCACCCCCTCCACCGTGGCCCCCGCCCCCTCCTCGAGCCCCCGGGCGAGTTCCTCGTCCCATATCACCACGGGGATGGAGCCGGTGTCGTTGAGCAGGGTGAACCGGATGAGGCTCCCCGGTGTGCCGTCTCCCCTCTGGAACTCCCGGCGGGCCCCCCGGGCGGCCCTCCCCTGCAGGGAGACCACCATCCTCTCCCCCAGTTCGGGGATGGGAGTGTCACGGCTGGAGACCCCCAGCTCCTCCAGCACCAGGAGGGCCGCGGTGCGATGGTCAATGAGGTTGCCGAGGGCGGTGACCTTCGACTCCACCCTCCTCTGGAACTCCTCCGGGCTCAGGTGGCCCCGCACCCGCTGGTAGAGGGGGTCCAGTTCCTCCATCGTGTTCCTCCTCGCCTCCCCTGCGGAAAAACCAGAGGTTTTACGGGATGGCGGGGCGGACTCCAACCCATGGCCCTCCTCAAGCTCGCCTACCTGGGCGGAGGCTACCACGGCCTCCAGTACCAGCCCCGCCAGAGGACCGTGGAGGGAGAACTGCGGGGGGTCCTCCGCCGCCTGGGGGTCCTGGGGGGCCCCGGGCTCACTCTCTGCGGGCGCACCGACCGGGGGGTCTCGGCCCGCGCCCAGATTGTGTCCTTCGAGGCCCGCCGCTGGGAGCGGTGTCTCCCCCGGGCCATCAACAGCCACCTCCCCCGGGACATCATGGTGTGGGCCCGCAGTCCCCAGCCGCTGGATGCCCGCCGGGACGCCCGCTGGAGAGAATATCGCTACTATTGTCCCGACCCCGGGGTCCGCCTGGCGGAGATGCGCCGGGCCGCCCGCCTGCTGGCGGGGCGCCACGACTTCACGGCCCTCTCCGCCGACCGCGGGGTCATCCGCACCGTGAGCCACGCCTCCGTGTCCCGCGCCGGGGGGCTCCTGGTCCTCCGGTTCCGCTCCCCCGGGTTCGCCCGGGAGATGGTGCGCCGCATGGTCACCGCCCTCCTCCGGGTGGGAACCCGGGAGGAGAACCTGGAGTGGCTCCGGGGCCTCCTCCGCCACCCCCGGGGCCGGGGGGTCCCCCCGGCCCCTGCCGAGGGGCTTCTCTTCTGGGACGCCGGGCTCCCCGGGGCCCGGTGGGAGGTGGACGCCTACGCGGTGGAGAAGAGCCGCGAGTTCCTCCGGGGTATTCGCCGGAACCTGGAGCACCGGGCCCTCCTCATCGGGGCCCTCGACCAGGGGCTCCCCCGGGGTGGACCATGAGTGACCCCCTGGCCCTCGCCCTACTCGCCCTCGCGGGGCTGTCCATCGGGGTGGCCTCCAGCATGGTGGGCATAGGCGGAGGCGTCTTCATGGTCCCCCTCCTCATCCTCGGCTACGGCCTCAGCCCCCCGGAGGCGGTGGGGACCAGCCTCCTGGTCATCGTCCCCATGGCCCTCTCCTCCACCCAGGCCTACCGCAAATCGGGCCACACCCGCCCCCGCCCCGCCCTCCTCCTCGCCCTCGCCGGAGTGGCCGGGGTGGTCGGGGGCTCCATTGCCACCCGCCGGGTCGAGCCCCGCCTCATCGCCCTCGCATTCGCAGGGCTCTCGGGGGCCCTGGCCCTCTACCTCCTCCTGCGGAGGCCCCACGGGGGGGAGGGGGAGAAGGGGGAGGTCCCCCGCTCCCGCCTCCCCATCCTCGCCCCCCTCGGCGGCCTGGTGGGGTTCGCCAGCGGATTCCTCGGCATCGGCGGGGGGGCCCTCATGGTCCCCGGCCTCGCCGCCCTCGGCCTGGACATCCGGGGCTCCGTGGCCACCAGCCTCCTCGCCATGGTCCCCATCACCCTCGCCGGCGCCATGGCCCACGGGCAGCTCGGCAACCTCTCCCTCCCCCACGCGGGGGTCCTCGCCCTCGGGGCCATCCTCGGGGGACAGATTGGACCCCGCCTCGCGGAGCGGGTCCCCCGGAAGCGCCTGGAGCAAGGGCTTGCCCTGGTTCTCCTCTACGCGGCCGCCCGCATGGCCCTTTAGTAAAAGAAGAGAGAAACAGTGGTGCATCCCATGGTTGGTCTGAACGACCTCGCCCTCCAGGTCTACCGCACCGGGGTCCAGCAGGCCCGGCAACTGGGGGTCCGCGAGCACACCCTCCCCTCCGGGGCCCACCTCCTCGACCTCGGCGTGGGAGAGCCGGGGAGTCAGGGGGCGGGGCTCATCGCGGCCCGCATCACCCTCGGCGACCAGGCCCAGGTGGCCCTCCACCGCGACGAGGCAAACAGGACCCACGTGGCCGTCGAATCCAGCCGCCCCGCCGTCGCCTGCCTGGGATGCCAGTATGCGGTCTGGTACCTCCCCTCCCCCGGCGGGGGAGCCATGGCCAGCGGACCCGGCCGCATCCTCGCCCGCAAGCCCCGCAAACTGATGGAGCACCTCGGCCTCGCCGAAACCCCGGGCCCCGCGGTCCTCTTCCTCGAATCCGAGACATTGCCGGACGACACCACCGTGGCCGAGATTTCCGCCAAGACCGGGGCCCCTCCCACGTCCATCTACCTGGCCGTCGCCCCTTCCAACTCGGTGGCCGGAAACCTCCAAATCTGCGCCCGCGCCCTCGAGAACGCCATGCTCAAACTGTGGACCCTCGGATACGACGTGAACCGGGTGGCCCGGTCCACCGGGAGGGCCCCCCTCGTGCCCCTCCGCGCCACCCCGCGGGAGGCCATGGGGGCCGCCAACGACTCCCTCCGCTGGGGCGGCGAGGCCCACCTCGACATCCGCGACCCCGACATCGAAGGGCTGCGGAGGACGGTGGAGCAGGTTCCAACCCGGGCCACCCGCGACCGCGACCGGGGCTTCCTCGAAGTCCTCGACCAGGCCAGGGGAGACTTCGGCAAGGTGGACCCCCACCTCTTCTGCCCCGCCCGCATCACCGTCCGCGAAACCACCACCGGGACCACCATCGAGGCCGGAGGGGTCCACGAGGAAAAACTCCGCCGAGCCCTCCGCCCCTAAAGACATCGGGAGAGCCGCCGCCCCGGCCCGGTCCCATTTCGACGGGACCCACCCGGTTGCGAGTGCGGGGGCAATCCTTCACTCCCCAGGTAGATGTCGGCTGCCACACTTGGGGCAGACGGATGGCGATTTTGTCCATCCCCTCACGAGGGAAGTTTATAAGGGAGAGAGGTCAAATCCTTCTCGGGATGCGGGAGGAGTCCCATAAATGGCGAAAGAGTCTCATTCCGGTTATTCCCGTAGTCCCCCGGTGTTTGAGGGCCGTACAACCGAGATGTGTTCGGTGGGAATCTAAACATGCGTGCCGTCTTGCCTCTTATAATCGTTCTTCTTCTAGGGGCGTGTTCGCATGGTCCACAGCCGACTCAAAACGTCGCACCATCTGCATTGATTCCAGTAGAAATAATTCAGCAGTCATCGAAAACTGAAGGAAGTCTATCTGGATACGATACATCGCTTATTGCGGCATTACTCCCCAAAGAAAGTGCGTCAGACAGAAAGGTCATGTACCGAAACGGATCTGGCGTGGTCTACAACGTCACTGTAAAATATTTAGTGTCAAAACCACTTCACAAAATACAAATTATTGTTAACGGCACAAGCAGGGACATAACTATCGACCCTCAAAACGAATCATTTTACTTCACGAACACAAAACCCAAAGTACCGACAAGGAGTCCCTATGCACTTTTCGAATTCCAAGACGCTTACGTTACTATCCTTCCTGCTAATGCTTCATTAGGCCGTGATAATCTACGTCCTATTACGACTTGGGATACCGACCTCCTCCAGATCCGAGTTAGCTTTAAACACGATTGACCCCATATGAACAAAATTTGGCGGTGACCCTCCTTCATTGACAAAGGTAGCCCCAAAGAGGGGGTCGGTGGACGTAGGCGGTGGCAGTTTCGCCCACGGCATCTATCATCATTCCTCACGTTTCCTCATGTCTCACGTTTCCTCATGTTCGCTATCGGCTGACCATTTTCGTCAGTGCAGAGGGGTCACCACCAAACTACGGAAGATGGGAGAATGGTCACGTTTTTGACGGACCGGTAGCGGCCGCCCGCATGGCCCCCCGGGCG
>JACQPP010000038.1 GCA_016207465.1 Methanobacteriota archaeon | reverse complement strand
GGGTGGGCGCGGGGGTTGCCGTGGGCTCCGGGGTCGGGGGGGGAGTCGGGGAGAAGACGAGGTTCACCTCCAGGGAGGTGATGCGGTTGTCCCGGACAGTAATCGTTGTTGTATATGTCACATATCTGTCCTTCTGCACCGAGAGGGTGTGGGTGCCCACGTCGGCCGCGAACTTCATGTAGGCCCCCCCCAGGGGGGTTGTCCCCATGAGCTTGGAGTCGAGGTAGACCTGGGCGTCCCCCGGCACCGACTTGACTGCCACAATCCCCTGGTCGGGGACGCTGGCCCCCAGGTGGGTGGCCCCCGCGGGGAGGGCCAGCAGGAGGGCCACCCAGAGGATGAATATCCGACGAACCATGGACTCTCAATAGAGGTTGGGGCGTTCAATAGAATAAATACCAGAAGCAGGTTTTCCTGTAAACGCGACCCCGCCATGAAATGCGGAGCGTTTTGGAGAGGCCGCCCCGGTCCGGCCCTGTTTCCTCCCCGGGATGAATCCCGGGGCGTCCTGCGGGGTCGCGTTTAGTGAAACAACCCGATTTCCACACTATCCTCCGGAGAAAGCGGGTAAACTATTTATATACCCCTCGCCCATCCTCCCATGATGGAAGCCCTGAAACAGGCCCCCGCGGTCCCGGCCGTGGAGTCCATTGTCATCCTCACCCCCAAGGCCGCCGAGAAGGTGAAGGAGATCATGGGCCGGGAGGGGAAGAGCGGCTCGGCCCTCCGGCTCTACGTGGCCGGCGGAGGCTGCTCCGGCTTCCAGTATGGCCTCGCCTTCGACGAGGCCAAGGCCGAGGACACCGTCGTGGAACAGCACGGCGTCCGGGTCCTGGTGGACCCCGCCAGCGCCCCGCACCTCAAGGGCACCCACCTCGACTACGTGGAATCCTTCGAGGGAGCGGGCTTCAAAATCGAGAACCCCAACGCCGCCCGGACCTGCGGCTGCGGGTCGAGTTTCGAATCCAAAGCATGAGTCACTTTTCTCCTCCGCCCGCCTGAAGGGCAGGTGGGAGAGAAAAGTGATTTCATTGGAATTTCCTTTGAGTCCTACGTGGGTATCTTCACCACTACCCGGTGGACGCCGGGGGCATAGTCCCCGCACCGGCGAACTGACCACCCTCGCTCCCGCCACGAAGCCGCCTCCTGGCTGCCAGCGAAGGTGTAGTAGTGGAGAAGGCCCCCGGGCACCAGGTGGGAGAAGCCAAGGTCCAGATACCGGAGCTTCCCCCCCGGCTCCTCCTTGGGCGGGGTGAGGACCACATGGTCGAAGAGCCTCCCCGGGGAAATGCCGGCGATGTCTCCCCGGACGGCCTCGACCTTCGCGGTGAGATGGTTGGCCCGGATGTTCTCCTCCAGCAGCCGGTGGGCCCCGGGGCTCTGCTCCACCCCCACCGCGTGGACCCCGGCGAGGCGGGCCAGCACGATGGGAAAAGGGCCGACCCCGGCGAACCCGCAGAGGACCCTCTGGCCCCTCCGGAGCCCGGAGGCGAGCCGCTTCCGCTCCTCCGCCAGCCGCGGGGAGAAGAAGGCGTGGGCCAGGTCCACATGAAACCGGCACCCGTTCTCCCGGTGGATGGTGTCGGTCCGGCTCCCCACCAGGGGGACCAAGCGGGGAACCCGGGCCTCCCCCTCCGGAGTGGCGAGGCGCCCCAGGACCCCATCGAGGCGCGGGTGCGCGCCGAGGACCTGCCGGGCCATCTCCGCGGCCCGCGTCTCCATCCCCGGGGGGATGTCCACCACCGCAAGGCGTCCCACCACCTCCAGCCGGGGGCCGCGGGGCAGGGGCATATCAATCTTTATAATCGCCCGGGGAAGATGAACCCACCATGGGGACCAGCCCGATTTCCACCCAGCTGGAGGAGGCCCTCCGCATCCTGCGGGAGCGCGGCGTCCTCTCCCGAACCAAGTCTTTCGAGTTCGGGACCCGCTTCGCCCTGGAGCAGAGCCGGGAGATGGACTACCCCGCGGTCTCCCGCTACGCCGGGGCCCTCCTGGCCCACCCCCTCGAGGACGCCGACGTGCCCCCTCTCCCCGCCCCGGTCCTGGGCGCGGCCCGCCGCTCCTGGGAGGAGAAGAACCCCAAGGAGAAACTCGACGATTTCGGATTCCGCCTGGGCTACTACGTGGAGATGCTCCACCTCACCGCATCCTTCTGGGAGGAGAGGGTCGAGAGGGTCCTCGGAGAAGAGACCGGATAACCGCAGTGGCCCCCCATCGTCAAATGGAAAACTTATATACGGGGCCGGGCCGGTATCACCGACAGACCATGTCCCCTCACCACCCGGAGGAATGGGCCGCCCGATGAATCTCCGCTTCCTCGGCGCCTGCAACGAAGTCGGGCGCTCCGCCATCCAGGTGGACAGCGTACTCCTGGACTACGGCCTCAAGCCCGCCAACCCGCCGGAGTATCCCCTCGCCTCCGACGCCGAGGCCGCCATCATCAGCCACGCCCACCTGGACCACAGCGGGGTCCTCCCCAACCTCATGGACCTCAACCCCCGGGTCTACATGACCCCGCCCACCCGGGACCTGGCCTACCT